>JAUNTQ010000216.1 GCA_030538605.1 Pseudomonadota bacterium | reverse complement strand
CTTCCACCAGCGCCAGGGCTACGAAGCCCTGCTGGTGATGATGAAAGGCAGCCAGGCCCAGCGCGACATGGTGCAGGACGCCGTCAACCGCACCTGGTGGAAGTGCCTGGCCATGTTCGGCCCGTCTGACAAGGACAGCATGCACTCCAGCGACGGCATGAAGTGGGGCATCAAGCGCATCAGCAACGACGACCTGCGCCAGAAATTCATCGACGCCACCGTGCCGCAGGCCCGGGTGCTGGGCGTGACCCTGCCCGACCCCGACCTGAAGTGGAACGAAGAACGCGGCCACCACGACCACGGCGAGATCGACTGGGACGAGTTCTGGCAAACCGTGAACGGCCACGGCCCCATGAACCGCGAACGCCTGGCCACCCGCGTGAAGGCGCACGACGACGGCGCCTGGGTGCGCGAAGCGGCCATCGCCCACGCCGAAAAGCAAAAGCAGCGCGCGCTGAAAGCCGCCTGACCCACCCAAGGAGACACCGATGAGCACCGCACCACTCGCAATGAAAGACTGGCCTCTGTGGGAAGTCTTCGTCCGCAGCAAACAAGGCCTTGAGCACAAGCACTGCGGCAGCCTGCACGCCAGCGATGCGCAGCACGCGCTGCAAATGGCGCGCGACGTGTACACGCGCCGGCAAGAGGGCGTCAGCATCTGGGTCATGCCCTCGCACCTGATCGCCGCCAGCGACCCGGACGACAAAGACCAGCTGTTCGACCCCGCCAGCGACAAGATCTACCGCCACCCGACCTTCTACGAGATTCCCGAAGAAGTGGGGCACATGTGATGAGTTTGGCATCAGATACGGCCACAGCGCCCGCCAGTCAAGCGCAATCAGCTACAAAATTGCAAGCACCCATCGACTACCTGCTGCACCTGGCCGACAACGCCGTCGTGCTGGGCCAGCGCAACGCCGAATGGTGCGGCCACGCGCCCATCCTCGAAGAGGACATGGCCATGGCCAACAACAGCCTCGATTTGATCGGCCAGGCGCGCCTGCTCTACCAATACGCCGCCGAACGCATGAACGCCGACGTGCGCGCCCCGCGCAGCGCCGTGTGGCCCGCCGGCGCCATCACCGAAGACACGCTGGCCTACTTCCGTGGCGATGCCGATTTCCGCAACTACGTGCTGCTGGAGCTGCCCCACCACACCGGCCTGGTGCCTTCGGCTGGCGGCACGCGCGACTGGTCGGTCAGCATCGTGCGCAACTTTCTCTACAGCGCGCTGATGGTGGCCGTGTGGGAGCGCCTGCAAGCATCCACCGACGAGCACCTGGCCGCCATCGCCGCCAAAAGCCTGAAAGAAGTGCGCTACCACCTGCGCCACGCACGCGACTGGCTGGTGCGCCTGGGCGATGGCACCGCCGAATCGCACCGCCGCACGCAGGCCGCGCTGGACTACCTGATGCCCTTCACCGAAGAGTTCTGGACCGCCAGCGCGCTGGAGGCCGAAGCCACAGCCAACGCCACCGGCGTGGACGTGCCCAGCCTGCGCGCCGCCTGGCAGCAGACCGTGGATGAGGCCATCGCCGAAGCCACGCTCAAGCCCCCCGCCGCAGCCAAGCGCTACGTGCCCGAAGGCAAACGCGGCGTGCATTCCGAATTCCTCAGCTACCTGCTCGGTGAAATGCAAAGCCTGGCGCGCCAGCACCCGGGAGCCGTGTGGTGATGCAGGGCTGTGACTCCCTCGCCCCTCTGGGGAGAGGGTTGGGGTGAGGGGCAGCGCCGTGTCCAACACCACCACCGCACTCGCCCCCTTGCCGCAAAAGGGAGAGCAAGAGTTCGCCGCCCTCTGGCACGCGCTCGATGCGCTCACCGACCCCGAAATCCCCGTCATCACCCTGCGCGAGATGGGCATCCTGCGCGACGTGCGCCGCGCCGCCGACGGGCGGGTGGAAGTCGTCATCACCCCCACCTACAGCGGCTGCCCGGCCATGGAGCAGATCGCCGACGACGTGGCCGCCACGCTCAAGGCCGAGCGCGTCGATGGCCGCGTCGTCACCCAACTGGCCCCCGCCTGGACCACCGACTGGATGAGCGCAGAGGCGCGCGAAAAACTGCGCGCCTACGGCATCGCCCCGCCGCGCTGCACCAGCGCGCAGGCGGGTGAAGCGGTCATCCAATTTGCTACCAAATCAAGAGCTTTAAGCGCTGGCCATAAAAGCGCCAAAGCCGCATTCGAATCTGAATACCCGGTGGCCTGCCCGCTGTGCGGCTCGCACAACACCACCGAAACCTCGCACTTCGGCTCCACCGCATGCAAGGCGCTGTACCGCTGCCTCGACTGCATGGAGCCGTTCGACCACTTCAA
>JAUNTQ010000215.1 GCA_030538605.1 Pseudomonadota bacterium | reverse complement strand
CCACCGAAGACGTGCGCGCCGCCATTCAGGCCAACAACGCCAACCGCCCCAAGGGCGTGCTGGAGGTGGGCACGGCCAGCGAGGGACGCGCGCTGCAGGTGCTCACGCCCGCGCCCGGCCTGCGCGCGGCGGACTACCGCCGCCTGATCGTGGCCGTGCGCGGCGGGGCCGAGGTGCGCCTGCAGGACGTGGCCGAGGTGATCGACAGCGTGCAGGACGTGCGCACGCGCGGCATGTTCAACGGCCAGCCGGCCATCGTCGTCAGCATCACGCAGCAGCCCGACGCCAACCTGATCCAGACCGCCAACGCCATCGACGCGCTGCTGCCGCAGCTGCGCGCGCAACTGCCGCAGGACATCACGCTGGCCAAGGCCATCGACCGCACCGGCAGCGTGCGCGCCAGCGTGCACGAGGTGCAGATCACCCTGGTCATCGCCGTGCTGCTGGTGGTGGGGGTGGTGGGGCTGTTTCTGGGCACCGTGCGCGCGGCGCTGATACCGGCGGTGGCCACCGTGGTGTCGCTGCTGGGCACGCTGGCGGCCATGTATGCGCTGGGCTATTCGCTCAACAACCTCACGCTGATGGCCCTCACCGTGGCCACCGGCTTCGTGGTGGACGACGCCATCGTCGTGCTGGAAAACACCACCCGCCACCTGGAGCAGGGCATGTCGCGCCGGCAGGCGGCGCTGCGCGGCGCGCGCGAGGTGGGCTTCACGGTGCTCACCATCAGCCTGTCGCTGGTGGCGGTGTTCATTCCGCTCTTCTTGCAGGAGGGCGCGGTAGGCCGCATGTTCCGCGAGTTTGCGGGCACGCTGTCGATGGCGGTGCTGATTTCGCTGCTGGTCTCGCTCACCACCACGCCCATGATGTGCAGCCTGCTGCTGCCGCAGGGCCGCCGTGCGCCTGTGCTGAACGCCCCGCCGCGCCTCAGCCTGGCCGGGCGGCTGCGGCGCGCGCTGCAACGTGCGCTGGGTGGTGTCGGCGGTGCAGGCCGCGCGGTGCAGCGCGGCTATGGCCACGCGCTGGACGCCACGCTGGCCGCGCCCTGGGTGGTGGTGGCCGTGCTGGTGGTGGTGATGGGGCTGAACGCCTACCTGTTCGGTGCCATCGCCAAGGGCTTTTTCCCCGAGCAGGACAACGGCCAGCTGATGGGCGGGCTGCGGGCTGACCAGAGCATCTCGTCCACCGCGCTGGCCGACAAGCTGCAGCAGGCCATCGACATCGTGCGGGCCGATCCGGCCATCGCCACGGTGGTGGGCTTTTCGGGCGGCGGCGGCGCGGGCGGGGGCTTTCTGTCGGCAGCGCTCAAGCCCGCGTCCGAGCGCACCGAGACCACGCGCCAGGTCATCAACCGCCTGCGCCCGCAGCTGGCCGCCATCACGGGCCTGAGCGTGTTCCTCAACCCCGTGCAGGAGCTGCGCATGGGCGGGCGCAGCAGCAACAGCACCTACCAATACACCCTCAAGGCCGACAACGCCGCCGACCTCAAAACCTGGATGGCGCGCCTGGGCCAACAGATGCGCACCGACCCGCGCCTGACGGACGTGGACGACGAGCTGACCGCCAACGGCGTCGAGACCTATGTGCAGGTCGACCAGAACCACGCCGCCGAGCTGGGCGTGACCAACAGCGCCATCAACGCCGCGCTCTACAACGCCTTCGGCCAGCGCCAGGTGGCCACCATGTATGGCGATTTGAACCAGTACGCCGTGGTGATGGAGTGGGCACCGCAGCACGCGCAGTCGCCACTGGCGCTGCGCAGTGTTTACGTGCCTGCCAGCACCAGCGCCGCTGCCGTGTCGGCCAACCCCGGCCTGCGCAACGCCTCCACCGGCCAGGCGCTGGCGGCCACGCCTGCCACCATGGTGCCGCTGTCGGCCTTCGCCACTTTCAGCGAACGCAGTGTGCCCACCAGCGTGTGGCACGACGGCGGCGAGCTGTCCAGCACCCTCTCGTTCAACCTGGCCGACGGCGTGTCGCTGCAAGAAGGCCGCCAGGCCGTGCGCGACGCCGAAAACGCCATCGGCCTGCCCAACAACGTGCGCGGCGCTTTCAGCGGCGCCGCCGCCGAGGCCGAGCGCCAGCAGTCGCAGCAGCTGTGGCTGGTGCTGGCCGCCATCGTCGTCATCTACATCGTGCTGGGCATCCTGTACGAAAGCCTGATCCACCCGCTCACCGTGCTCACCACCTTGCCCAGCGCGGGCTTTGGCGCGGTGGTGGCGCTGCTGGCGCTGCGCATGGAGTTCAGCCTGATGGCGCTGATCGGCGTGTTTCTGCTGATCGGCATCGTCAAGAAAAACGCCATCCTCATCATCGACTTTGCGCTGGA
>JAUNTQ010000005.1:34576-91179 GCA_030538605.1 Pseudomonadota bacterium | reverse complement strand
TCAAGAAAACCGCCACCGGCAAACCCAGCACCGACGAAGAAGTGCTGGAAAAACTCGCCGAAGACTACCCCCTGCCCGCGCGCATTCTGGAGCACCGCAGCCTCGCCAAACTCAAAGGCACCTACACCGACAAGCTGCCGCTGATGGTCAACGAAGGCACGGGCCGCGTGCACACGCACTATGCGCAGGCCGTGGCGGTGACGGGGCGCCTGTCCAGCAACGACCCCAACCTGCAAAACATCCCCATCCGCACGCCCGAAGGCCGCCGCATCCGTGAAGCCTTCATCGCCCCGCCGGGGCACGTCATCGTCAGTTGCGACTACAGCCAGATCGAGCTGCGCATCATGGCCCACCTCTCGGGCGACGAAGCCCTGCTCAAGGCCTTCACCGAAGGGCTGGACGTACACCGCGCCACGGCGGCGGAAGTGTTCGGCGTCGATGTCGCGCAAGTCACGCCCGAGCAGCGCCGCTACGCCAAAGTCATCAACTTCGGCCTCATCTACGGCATGAGCAGCTTCGGCCTGGCGCGCAATCTGGGCATCGACAACACGGCCGCGCGCAACTACATCGAGCGCTACTTCGAGCGCTACCCCGGCGTGCGCCGCTACATGGACGACACCCGCGCCCAGGCCAAGGCACAGGGCTACGTGCAAACCGTGTTCGGCCGCCGCCTCATCCTGCCCGAAATCAACAGCCCCAACGGCCCCCGCCGCGCCGCCGCAGAGCGCGCCGCCATCAACGCCCCCATGCAAGGCACCGCCGCCGACCTCATCAAGAAGGCCATGCTGGCCGTGCAGGATGTGCTTCAAAAAGAAAAGCGAGAAAGCCGCATGGTCATGCAGGTACACGACGAGCTGGTGCTGGAAGTGCCCGACGCCGAAGTCGATTGGGTGCGGACCGAAGTGCCCAGGCTGATGGCGAATGTCGCCGAGCTGAAAGTGCCACTGCTCGCCGAAGTGGGCGTGGGGCCGAACTGGGACAAGGCGCATTGAGTTTGTTGGTGATTAAAAATAAGCTGCTTGCGTTTGATGTTCATTGATTTCAAAAACAAAGTGATCTGAAAATTTTGCATATCAAGCGCAAGCAGCTATGAAAAAATCATGATTCGCACGAAGCCAAGCCGCCATCCACCCGTGACCTCGCCAGCGCTGCGGCGCGTCAAGGCGCTTGCGATGGCGCTGCTGTTGCTGGCGCTGGTCTGCGTGGGGTTGGCGCTTTGGAGCGGCAAGCGCCAGACGCTGGTGCAGGGCCCGTGGGGCCTGGCGGTGTTGCCGGGCGGCCAGGTGTGGCTGGCCGTTGACGAGCAGCTCTGGCGGCTTGATGCCGAGGGCCGACGCTTGCAGGTGGTGGACAGGGCGCAGGCGGGTCTGCCGGGTGCGGTCGGCATCTTGATGCCGCATCCGGCGGGGCATCTGGCGGCGTTCTCGCGCCACAGCCCCGCATTGCATTTGCTGGGTGCCGATGATGCGCGCCCGGTGCAGCGGCTCACGCCCCAATGGCCTGCCGATCTGGTGCGGCATGGCGACATTGCCATCCACTTCGCGTTTGCGCCCGATGGCCGCGTGGCCATCGCCAGCGGCGGCGGACATGCGGTGGCGCTGTTCGATGACCAGGGGCGGTATCTCGCGCGCTCGGCACCCGACACGTTCCGCTTCACCAACGGGCTGTGGTGGGCTGACGGCGGTTGGTGGAGCACCGACACCAATCGGCCTGCGCTGGTCCGGCTGGAGGATGCGAGCTTGGCCGAAACGCAGCGCATCGCGCTGGCCGAGCCGCAGCAAGAGGGGCGCTTTCTCGCTCTGGCCGCCGCATCGCGCGGCATGGCGCGCGACGGCAAAGCGCCGCTGGGCACCGTGACGCGGCTGGCCAACGACATGGAGCATGGGCACGTCGTCGATGTGTGGCCCGATGGCGCGCAGCAGCCGTTTCCGTTGCCAGAGGGCTCGGGCGTGTTTGTGCCGCGCGCGCTGGCCTGGCTGGGCGATCGCCTGCTCGTCGTCGACGGGCAAGGCTTTGCCCTTAGGCAATACAGCGCCGACCGCCAGCGCCTGGCCGACTGGGGCGATGCCACGGTGCGCACCGAGCTGTCGCAGCGCCATGCCGAGGTGCTGCGTTGGCGCAGCCTTTACCAGTGGTGCCTGGCGGGTGCGGTGGGTTTGTTCCTGTTGGGTTTGGGCGTCGCCATCCGGGCGCAGCGGCTGGAGGCGCGCGCTCGCCTGGCCCGTCACGCGCCCGATCTGGTGAAGCAAGCCGACTGGCAGCCGGGCATTGACGGGGTGCCACGGCTGTCTTTTGGGCAGTTGCTGTGGCAAGCGCTGCGGGTGACGTGGCCGGTGAGTCTGGTCATCGTCGCCAGCGTGGTGCTGTCGCGCGGCCTGGGGCAACTGGCGGGGCAGGAGCCGCTGGATGCGACGCTCGTGCGGCTGGTCATGGCCGCCGTGCTGCTGCTGTTGGCGCTGGCGTGGCGCCACATGCTGCACGTTGTGCAGACCGATCCGGCGCTGGAGCCGCTGGCCAATCTCCGCGCGCAGCGCATGCTGGCACGGCCCGATTTGTTCTGGCCGCTGCGGCAGCGCGGCGAGCGGCCGCGCGAGACGCTGATGCTGGGCACACGCTGGCTGGTGCTGACCAACCAGCGCGTGCTGCTGTTTCGCGTCAACGCCTTCGACGCCCGCTTGCAAACCGCCTTGCCACGCGGTGCCATTCGTGCCGCGCAGTGCATGCCGTTGAAGCAGGCACCGCGCTGGTATTGGCGCTGGATGGGCCGACTGACCCCGGGGTTCGGGTTTTTGAGCCTGTCGCTGGCGGACGGCAAGCTCATGGCCGGCGTGGCAAGCAGCGCGCAGGTGGCGCGCCGCCTGGCGGCCTTGATTGGCGGTGCGCCTGCCGCGCCGGTGGCCGTGCCACAGAAGGCGCTGTCGCCCGAAGAACGGCGACGCGCCAAGCGGCAAGTGCTGGCATCGCTCTTGATGCCTGGCGCTGGGCAATGGATGCAGCGCCGCTCGGGCATGGCGCTGCTGCTGTTCGTGGCCTGGCTGTGGTTGATGGTGCCTTTTGCCTATGCCGCCTGGGTCGCCTGGACCCCCAGCAAGGAAGTGGCACCGGGCCTGCTCTGGCAGTTGGGCCTGCTGGCGCTGGTGCCCAGCCTGGCCGCCGCAGCAGATGCGTGGCGAATGCGCGGCAGTGTGGTCGAGGCAGCCTCGTAGGGTGGCTGCTTGCACCCACGCCCCGGGCTCGCAGGCTTGCGGGATGTAGCATGTCCTCGTGCGCCACTGGTGTGTCACCACACGGGGAGACTGCGGACATGCATCCACACCCCATGAAAACACTTGGCGCGGCTTTGCTGGCCGCTTGTCTCGCCGCGTGCGGCGGCAGCGGCGGTGATGGCGACAGCGGCGCAACCCCCGCGCCCGCACCGTCACCCGCGCCTGCGCCCCAAGCCCTGCCGAATGTGGCAGGCGGCACGGCGCGTTTGCTGGCGGGGTCGCTGGCGGGCGAATGTAGTGAGGTGCATGCGCAAGGGGCTATCACCTTTCATGCCGGGGCGGTGTGGCTGGCGGGGCCGTCGTGTGTGGATGGCGGCGCGCGGGTGCAGGCGGTGGATGCGGCGTCGGGCGCGGTGCGCCTGCACGCCAGCGCCGCGCCCAACGATGCGGCAGCGGCGCGGGCCAATGGCTTCGGCTATGCGACGGGCATCGCTTTTGATGGCGAGGGCAGGCTGTTCGTGATGGATGGGGGCAACGCGCTGTCGCGCTGGCCGTCTGATTTCAGCGCCATCGTCACGCCTGCGCCGGGCCATGCCAGCGGGCTGTGGCAGATCGAGGGCGGGGGCATGCGCGCGTGGGCCGGTGGCGTGCTGAACACCCGCACCGATGGCGCGGGCGAGGCGGCGGGCTTTGTGCTGGCCAACGGGCTGGTGCGGGATGCGCACGGCCATTTCTACACGCAAGACATGCGCGCGCTGCGCCGCATCACGCCACAAGCCGAGGTAAGCACGCTGGCGGTGGGCGCGGCGGGCCTGCCGGTGATGGATGCGAGCGGGCAGCCGCTGCATGTGCTGGTGCGCACGGGCGAGGCGAGTGCGCTGGTGGACGCGGACACCGGCACCCCGGTGGCCGAGCTGCCGCGCGGCACGGGCATGGCGCTGATCGACCGACAAGGTGGCATCTACGCGGCAGGGCTGTCTGCGCCGGGCGAGGCCGATCCGGTGAGCGTGTACCACCGCGCGCCGGGCGCGAGCGCGTTTGAGCCGGTGGTAACCCACGCCGAATACCTGAACGCGATGGCGCTGGACGAGGCGGGCAACATGTATCTGCACCAGCGCAACGCCATCGTGAAGGTGGTGTTCACGCGCTAGAGCTCATTAAAAAGATGAGCTGTTTGCGCACTTATTTAAATAACATTAGATATAAATGTATCTAAATATGCTTAAATACGTGCGCAAGCAGCTCACTTTTTATGTGATTCTCACCACAGCACCGGCTTGCTCACCATCAGCCAGTACACCGCCAGCATGGCGATGAAGGCGGGGTAGCCCAGCGCTTCCCACCACGCTTGCAAACGGGTGTATTCGGCGGGCAGCCGTGCGCCCTGCGCAGCGGCAGCGCCCGCCAGGCGGGCCATGCGCACTTGCAGCCACACCACCGGCAGCCAGCAGGCACCGGCCAGCAGGTACAGCGCGATGGATGTGGCCAGCCACGGCGTGGCGAGCGGCCAACCGGCCAGGTGCGCCATCCACAAGCCGGTGACGGGCTGCACGACGACGGCGGGCGTGGTGAACCAGGTGTCGGCGCGCACCACCAGGCGGCTGACCACGGCTTGCGCGGCCACGTTGCCTGAGCGGTTGGCAAAGAACATGTAGAAGGCCGAGCCAAAGCCGGTGCCCACCATCAGCACGCTGCTGAGGATGTGGACCCATTTGAGGACGAGGTAAGTGTTCATCGTTCGGCTTTCCAGAGCAGCCACAGCGCGGCCAGGATGGGCAGGTTTTTGCTGAGTGGCCCCAGCGGGTGCAGCCACAGCGCGGGCAGCATGAGCGTGGCGATGACGGTCATCAGCACCACCGCCGCGCCCGCTGCCGCCAGCACCGCGCGGCGCGGCCAGCGCCACAGGGCGATGCCCAGCACCGCATCCAGCCCCGCGCCCGCGAAGATGATCGCTTGCGCCAGCGCGGACGAACCCACGCCGCCCGCTTGCAGCAGTTGCAGGCTTTGCCCGTGGCGCTCGGCCACGCTGACCACGGCAGTCCACAGCCACACGGCGACGAGGGACAGGCGCAGATGAGTGGTGTGCGGTGTTGGGGTGCGCTCGGGTTGCATGGTGGGGTTCGTGGGTGGGGAAACAGCCGGTAGGTTGGAGGCCTGTAGGTCGGAACCGCGCAGCGATTCCGACGCGCTGCGGCCAGATGGCACACCGGCGCTGGCGGAATCCCTTCGGGGTTCCGCCCTACGGATTTCGAGTTGCAGGGTGGGTGCTTGAACCCACGTCAACGACGGCAGATGAGCATCGCCACCCACGCAGCAGGCATTCCGGCGGCGTTGGCTCGCGCCCCAGCAGATCGCGCAGGGTGCCGGCCGCGGTCACGTTGTCTTGTGCCAGCAGGGCCAGCGTTTCGCTGCACCAGGGGGCCACCGGCACGGCGTCGCCCAGGCGGGCGCTGAGGCGTGTCAGCCCATCGGGCAACGTCAGCACGCGTGCCGCGCCGTGCCCCATTTGCTGGCGCAGGCTGGCGATGAAGGCGGCCAGCGTCAGCGACTCGGGGCCGCCCAGCTCGGTCAGGCCGGTGCGGCGCGCATCGGGCAGCAGGCGCGCGGCCACCTCGGCCAACTCGCCCACCGCCAGCGGCTGCACGCGGGCACGCTGCACCGGGCGCGGCAGCAACAGCAAGGGCAGGCGCGCCAGCGCCAGAAACAGGCGGCTGCTGGCCCCTTCAGCGCCAAACACCACGCTGGGGCGCAGCACCAGGCCATCCAGCGCGCCGCTGCTGGTGAGCGCCAGCAGGTGCGCATCTGCCGCCTGTTTGCTGCGCGCATACAGCGTGGGGTTGCCGTCGATGCCCAGCGCCGACACATGCAGCACGCGCCGCACGCCCGCCTGCGCGCAGGCGTCGAACAGCGCGCGCGGCGCCGCCGTGTGCAGCGCGTGCATGGGCTGGCGGCGGCTGCCTCGCAGCACGCCCACGGTGTTGACCACGGCATCCACGTCTTGCAGATGCGGCAGCCAGTCGTCCGGCTGCACCATGCGCGCGAAGTCGATGGGCGGCTGGCTGCGGCGGCTGGCCGCGCGCACCGTGTGGCCCGCCGCGGCCAGCGCGGCCGCGACGTGGCGGCCGATGAAGCCGCTGGTGCCGAGCAGCAGGACGTTCATGGTGCTTCTCCTTCAAGCACGAGCGGCGCGGTCGAGTCAGCGGCTGGTTGCATGCGCCGCACCTGTGCCCACACCCCGCGCGAGATGAACATGACGCTGAAAAACACGCCACCCACCACCAGCAGCAGCGTGCGCCGCACCACCTCTACCGCGCTCTGGCCCGCGTCGAAGTTGCCCAGCAACAGCATCAGCACCAGGCTGCCGCACAGCGCCAGCAAATAGCAGCAGCGCAGCCAGAAAGCCGCCGCGCCATCGGCCGGGCACAACTGGTGCAGCACGCGCAGCAGGATGGGTTGCAGGTAACGCACCGCCAGCACGGGCGTGACGGCGGCGATGCTCAGGCTGGCAAGAAAAAGCGACAGGTTCATGGCGAAGCTCCTCTTTGGGGCGGGTTGAAAAATCAGCGCGGCGCGCCTGCGCCATCGTTCGAGGGGTTGAACGCACAGCCGCTGGCCGCATCGCAGCGGCGCGCGGCGGCTTGGGCGGCGGCGCGGCGCAGGGCGCGGCCAAACAGCAGGTGCGTGAGCACGCGCGGCAGGCGCTGGCGGTGGCGCGCGACAAAGGGGTAAAGCCGATCCAGCGCAGGCCGCAGCCACGGCGCACGCAGCAGGCGCGCCACGCCGTGCAGGCCCACGGCGGCATAGGCCAGCTCGAACGCGGGCACGCCGCGCAGCACTTGCCCATCGGCGGTGCGCGCGTGCATCAGCGCCATCAGCTCGGGCGTGGTGACGCCCTCGGGCGCATCGGCAAAGCCGGACGCGCTGGCATCGACAAAGCGCAGGCGGCTGTCCACGTCGCGCAGGCGCAGGTTGTGCATCTCGGCGGCGCACAGCGGGCAACTGGCGTCGTAATACAGCGTGAGGGGGTAGGGGCTGGGCATGGATTTCTTCTTTACTGGTTAAAAATGATATTTCAGAAAAAAATGAAATAAAAACTCAAAAAAAGGGCCGGCTGGGCGTGTTCGCGGGCTTGCTTTGTGCGCCTTGCAGCGCAGACGCAGCCCGTGCCTGCACCAGTTGCCTGAGCGCGCGCAGCCGCTGGTGCGACTGCCTGCACACGAAGGCGGCCACCAGCGGCTCAAGCAGCCAGGCCACGCCCCGGTGCAGGCGCAGGTGGTAGACAAAGCGCACGCGGCAGCGGCCACCCGGCAGCGCCTCAAAGCGCCAACTGCCCGCCAGCGAGCGAAACAGCCACGGCCCGCGCACCATGCGAAAGGCGGCCACACGTGGGCGCTGAAAGCTCACATATGCCACGTCAAACGCCATGCCCAGCGGGGCCGGGCAGTGCGCCGCGCCACCCGTGGGCGCGGGCCGGGCGCGTGGCGTCAGGCTGTCCCACAGCGGGCGCAGGGCGTAGTCCTGGCTGATGTCGAAGCAGGTGGCGCAGCAGGCGTCGATGTCGATCTGGTCTTGCAGGCGCATGGCGTGGGCTCCTTCCTTGTGTGGGGGTCAGCGAACCAGTTTTTGCACCGATGCGCCGAGCTTGAGCACTTTTTCGAGCGTGCCGGGCGACAGGCGCAGCATCTCGTCGGCCCAGGCACCCAGAGATTCCATGAAGCGCAGCGTGTCGTGCACGCGGTCTTGCGTGTCGGGCGACTCGCGCTCGAAACCCGGCTGCGCCACCAGCTCGCGCAGCACGCGCGTGGTGGGGTCGAACTCGCGCTCCTTGCGCTCGCGCACGATGGTGCGAAACAGCTCCCACACATCGCTGGACGTCTCGAAGTAATCGCGCCGGTCGCCCAGCACATGGGTGGCGCGTACCAGGCCCCAGTTCTGCAACTCTTTCAGGCTGGTGCTGACGTTGGAGCGCGCCACCCCCAGCGTCTCGGCCAGCGCCTCGGCGTGCAGCGGGCGGCCATGAAAAAACAGCAGCGCATGAATCTGCGCCACGGTGCGGTTCACGCCCCAGGCAGAACCCATTTCGCCCCAGTGGACGATGAAGCGGCGAGCGGTATCGGTCAGTTCCATGCAGGCATTGTGGGTTGGTCTGATATTTCTGTCAATAAAGAAATTTGAGTGTGCAAGGTGTTCACGTCAACCGTGGTTTTGCTTCCTCACCCTCTGGGAGCGGGTCGGGGTGAGGGCAGCCCACGTTTGTTTCCTCAATTAATTGTGATCTGACCCCAATTAAATCTGTAGGTCGGAACCGCGCAGCGATTCCGACACGCTGTGGCCAGATGGCACACCGGCGTTGGCGGAATCCCTTCGGGGTTCCGCCCTACGGGGGGGCGGCGTTCCGCGGTGCGCAGGTTGGGGATGCAAGCGTTCTCGGCGGTGGTTCAAGGGGGCGCTGTGTCCACGTCCTCGTGCAACTGCCGCAGCGCGAGCAGCGCGGCGAGGGCGGTGGCGCGTGGGGCTTGGGCCAGTGCACGGGTGTGTTGCGCCAGGGCGGCAAAGCCCAGGTGCTCCAGGCGGGTGGCGCAGTGGCTGGCGTCGGTGTGCCATTGGCGGGGCAGGGCGGCGCTGCCGTGGTGCAGCAGTGCGCCGCACAGGGCGCGCACGGCGGCCAGGGCTTGTGGCAGGGGGTGGTTGCTGGCGTCGCCTTCGGCGTGGCCCAGGGGCAGGCGGGTGAGGGCTTCGGTGGCGGCGGCGCTGGGGGTGGTGAAGTCGAGCACGTGCAGGCGGTGGCTGCCGTCGGCCCCTTGGCTGGCCACGCTCCAGGGCTCGATCACGGGCAGGTCGCCTTGCCAGTGCAAGCGCCCGCCGATGTGGGCGGGCGTGCCTTCGGCCAGTGCGAGTGCCAGCGCGTGCAATGCGTGCGGCACATGGGCGGCGTGGCTGCGGCGGATGAGTACGGCGTCATCGCCTGCATCCAGCGCCAAGCATTGCACGGTCTGGGTGTGGGGGTCGTACGCGGCGTGGGCGATGCGCGCGGGGCTGAAGACGACGAAGCGCCCCGCCGCATGGCGCGGCGCGGCCAGCGGGTGGGGCTGCTCGGCGCGGGCCTGGCGCAGCGCGGCGGCGCTGGTGTAGCGCAGGGGCGGGGTCAGCGCGGCCCAGTCGCCGGACTGCGGCAGCAGGCTGTTCTGGTTGCTGCGTGTGCGGGCCAGGGCGACGCGCCCGTCGGCAAAGCGGCGGGCCTGTTGCGACAGCAGTTGGCCGCTGGCGAGCTGTTGCAGCCGCACGCCGGGGGCCAGGCGCTCGGCGGCGCGCAGGGTGGCTTCGTCGGCGCGGCGGTCGCGGGGCACTTGCCAGTGGTGCACCAGGGCCATGCGGGTGCCGGTGTCGGCATCGGCCATGACGAGCAGGGTGCGGCGGGCGTCGCCGTCGCGCTCGGTGCGTGCGCCCAGGCACATCAGGCGCAGGCGGTCGAGCGGCACTTCGTGCGACTGGCCGATGCCGAGCACGGCCTTGGCCTGGCCGGGCGCGCTGCCCAGGGTCAGGCGCAGGGCGATTTCGGCGACCAGGTCGGCACCGGTTTCGGGCGTGTAGCGGGCGCTGCGGGCGGCGTAGGCGGCGCTCCACTGCTCCAGATCGGCCAGGGTGTGCAGCAGCCATTCGGCCCCGGCGGCGCGGGCGTGTTGCAGGGCGTTGCTGAGGGCGGGGGCGATGGCGGCGTTGCCGCTGGCCACGCCGTGGCGCAGCAGCGCGGCGACCACGGCCAGGTAGGGCGCGGCATCGAGTTGGATGGCCGAGGCGGGTGCGCCCAGTTGCACGTGAATGCGTGCGGCTTGGGCGTTTTGCGCGTCGGCGGCGCGAAAGGCCCACACGCCCAGGGCCACGTGTTCGCAGGCGGTTTGCTGCACGCAGTCACAGCGCGCCGCGCCCAAGTGCGCGCCGGCCCAGTAGCGCACGGTGGCGGCGGGCAGGCGGGCGGTGTCGCATGGCTCGCCTGCCGTGCGGCGGTGCACTTGCACGGCCAGGCCCGCGTCGCGCTGCTGCCGGGCGCGGGCCAGCACGGCGGGTGGCAGCAGGGTGGCCAGGTCGTCGTCGGTGGCGGTGCCGGGGGACGGGGGTGTGGCCGAATTTTCTGGGTGTTTTTCGGCTTTTGCGCTTTCATGGCTTGCGCAAATAGCTATGGTTTTATTGTCTTCTTCGGGGTCAACGCTTGCCTGCGCACGCCATTGCAGGGCGGCGATCAGCCGGTGCCGACACAGCCCGGGCGCGGGGCAACTGCACTGGCTTTGCTGAATCGGCTTGCCTTTGGGCCAGCGCGTGACCACGCCGTCGCTGAAGCTGGCGACCAGGGTGTCGTCGTCTTCCAGCCGCAACTCAGGCACGTAGCCCGCTTCGCGCTCGCGCAGCGCGCGCTTGACCAGTCCGACGTTGGCGAGCTGCGTCAGCGCCTCGGGGGTGAGGTGGGCCAGGTCGGGGCGGCGGGTGGTGGGCATGGAGGAGCGGTCAGCCCATGCGACTCAGGGGCAGGAACATGGGCGAAGGCTGCGGCGAGCAGTCGCCTTGCAGCAGCACGAAGCCCAGCTTTTCATAGAAGCGCAGGGCGTTCGGGTCGCCATCGAGGTACATGCCAAAGCTGCCGATCTGCCGCGCCACCGATTGCGTCAGCACCAGTGCATGTTTCATCAGGCGCGCGCCCAACTGGTGGCCCTGATCGCGCTGGTCAATGCCCAGCATGACCAGGCGCGCGCACGGAATCTTGCGCGGCAGCGAGCCCAGTTGCAGGCTCGAAAGCGCGGCGAGTTCGATCATGTGCTGGGCGATGGTGTAGAAGCCGACAAAGCGGTCGCCATCGGCCGCATCCGTCAGCACATAGGCCACGCTCAGGCTTTTCTTGACCTGGGGCTTGAGGCTGTGGTGCACAAAGGCGTTGATGGCTGCGTGGCCGCAGTCGAACTGCTTCTGCCCGGCATAGCTCAGTGCCGGGTCATACAGCGAGATCTCGACCGTCATGCCTTGGCGGGCAGATCGGGCAGGGCCATCAGATCGGTCATGTCGGTGGTGGGTGGCTGCGGCTGGGCCAAGGCTTGCACCAGCGCCAGTTGCGCCTGGCGGGTGAGGGCAATGTGGGCATGCTCGCTCAACACCTTGCGCGCTTTTTCAATGGCTGGGCCAAGCACGAAGGCCGTCAAATCCAGGCCGTCCAGCGCGGCGGCCTGTGTCAGCAACTCTTTCATGTCGCTGGAGGTCTTGAATTCCAGGCGTGCCTGGCGTGGGGGCGATAGGGTGTCCATGGTAGTGGGTCAGAGTGAGATTTATACGGTCATTGTACGGATGGAGCGTCATGACAGCGTGGCGGGTGTCTCAGCGCAATTTCTCTGCCAACCACCCCGCCAATTGCCCCGGCGTCATCGCCCCCACGTGCGCGCCCACTTCGACCAGTTTGCGCGCCAGCTCGCGGTCGTAGCTGGGGTTGGCCTGCTCGTCCAGCGCGGCCAGGCCCAGCACCTGCGTGCCTTGCGCCACCAGGCTGCGCACCTGGTCGATCAGCACGTATTCGCTCATGCCTTCATAAAAATCGCTGATGACGACCACGATGGCGCGCCTGGGCGCTTCGATCTGTTCGGCGGCGTATTGCACGGCCTTGCCGATGTAGGTGCCGCCGCCCAGTTGCACCTTCATCAGCGTCTCGACCGGGTCGTGCGCTTCATGGGTCAAATCGACGATCTCGGTATCGAAGGCGATCAGGTGCGTTTGCACGCCGGGCAGACTCCACAGGCAGGCGGCGGTGATGGCGGCGTGGATCACGCTGCCGACCATGCTGCCGCTTTGGTCGACCACCAGCAGGATTTGCCAGCGCTCCAGGTGCTTGCGCTGCTGGGTGTAGAACAAGGGCCGCTGCACGATCAGGCGGCGGCGTTCGGGGTCGAAGTGCTTGAGGTTGCGGCGCAGCGTCTCGCGCGCGGCAAACTGGCTGGCCGCGCCTTGCCCGCTCAGCTCGGTGCGGCGGCGTGTGCCGCCGAAGGCGCGGCGCATCTCCTTGGCCAGCTGCTCGACCAGCGCCTGCACCACCTTGGCCACCAGCCGGCGCGCGGCCTCCAGCACGGCGGGGTTCATCAGGTGCTTGGTGCGCATCACGGCGGCCAGCAGCGCGGGGTTGGGCGTGGCGCGCTCCAGCACGTCGATGTTGGTCACCACCTCGTCGATGCCGTAGCGCTCGATGGCGTCGCGCTCCAGTCGCTCGATGGTTTCCTTGGGGAACAGCTCGTGGATCTGGTTGATCCACTCCGGCACCGTGAGCTGCGACGCTTCGCTGCCGCCGTGGCGGTCAAGCGACTCGGTGCTGTCATCGCCCTGGCCGCCTTGCGCCTCTTCGCGCCCATACAACCAGGCCAGCGCGCTGTCCATGGCCTGCCCCGCGCCCTGGCCGCCACATGGCAAGCTGGGCTGCGCCGCCTCGCCCAGCAGCAGGCGCCAGCGCTCGGGCGGGGTGAGATGGATGGGGGGCATGGCAGAAGGCGGTGCTGGGTGGTGCGGCAAAGCGGCCTGGGTGGTGCTTGCCTGCAGATGGCTTCAGGCGATTTTGAGCCCGCATGTCGAGGTCATTGACGCGCCGTTTTCAGGACTTTTTCAAGGTAGGCGTGGCGATGGGCCATCGATTCTTCGTCCAGCATCGCTGAGTGGACAAGGTGCGATTCCAGAAACGCGCTGGCGTTATGGGCCATCTCGTTCGTGGCGGCGATGACCTGCCGCTTCGTGCCTTCCAGAACCAGCCTGGAGCGCGCGGCAAGGGCAGAGGCCACGCCAGCCACGTGCGCGTCAAGCCTGGCGGCTTCGGTGACGTCGTTCAGGAATCCGGCTGCGTGCATGCGGGCTGCTTCGACTCTTTTGCACAGGAGCACGAATTCCATGGCTTTGGCAGGCCCCAGCTCGCGAACGAGCCAGGGGATGCTGCCCCACGCCAGGGGAATGCCCAGTTCGGTCTCAGGAAGTTGAAACGTCGCATCCGCGGCAGCGTAACGGAAGTCACACGCGGCTGCCACAACGACGCCGCCCCCGATGCAGTGGCCATGAATGGCGGCCACCGTGACCGGCCGCATCAAGCTCAGTGACTGGGCCATCTTCAGGCCCCGATCGAACGCCGATCGGATCTGCCCGGCAGTGGAGCCTGCAAGCGTGCGCAAGTCAAAGCCCGCACAGAACGCCTTGCCCGAGCCCGACACGATGACGACCTTGGCCTGCTCCTGTTCGTTGAACCACTTCGACGCAGCGATCACTTCGTCCATCAGCGGGACGTTGCAGGCATTCAGCGCGCTCGGGCGGTTCAGCCTCAGGTGGCCGACGGCCCCGTCCAGGCCGACTTCAACGCATTCGAAGGAGGGGGTCATCCTTGTTGCTCCTCAGGGCAGGGGGGTGAAGGCGGTCGCCGGCTTCCGCGCTGGATTCAGCGATGCACGTCCACGACCACGCGGCCACGCACCTCGCCCTTCAGCAGGCTTTCCGCGAGCGGAATGGCTTCGCTCAGACCAACTTCTGTGCTGATCTGCCCAAGCCGGGCGGGATCCAGAGCGGTTCCCAGGCGTTGCCACGCCACCAGGCGCTCGGCACGGGGGCACATCACGCTGTCGATCCCCACCAGGGTGACGCCGCGCAGGATGAAGGGCGCAACCGTGGCCGGAAAGTCCATGCCGGCCGCTAGGCCGCAGGCCGTGACGACGCCACGGTATTTCGTCGTGGCGCAGACGTTGGCCAGCACATGGCTGCCGACCACATCGACAGCACCGGCCCAACGCTCCTTGCCCAGGGGCTTGCCGGGGCTGGAGAACAAGGCGCGCTCCACGACCTCCGCCGCGCCGAGCGATTTCAGGTAATCGGCATCCTGCGGACGGCCGGTGGCCGCGACCACGGTGTAGCCCAGCTTCGCCAGCACGGCAATGGCAACGCTGCCCACACCGCCGGCGGCGCCCGTGACCAGGATTTCTCCGTGCTCGGGTTTCACGCCGTGCCGCTCCAGCGCCAATACGCACAACATCGCGGTGTAACCCGCCGTGCCGATGGCCATGGCGTCACGGGGCGAAAACGCCGCCGGCAAGGGCACCAGCCAGTCGCCCTTCAGGCGCGCCTTCTGCGCCAGCCCGCCCCAGTGGACTTCGCCCACACCCCACCCATTGAGGACGACGGCGTCTCCTGTCTTGTACGCCGGGTGGCTGCTCTCCTCGACCACGCCTGCCAGGTCGATGCCCGGCACCAACGGAAACTTCCGCACCACCGGCCCTTTGCCTGTGATCGCCAGGCCGTCCTTGTAGTTGAGCGTCGAATGGCTGACGCGAACCGTCACGTCCCCTTCAGGCAGCTGCGTTTCGTCGAGCGCCTTCACGCCCGCGCGGTAGCCCGCTTCATCCTTCTCGATCACGATGGCTTTGAACATGTGCATCCTTTGTTGATTTAGACCAGTCGTCTTTGAAAGTACAAAAAAATCAGCCCTTCGGCAGGCTGGCGAAAAAGAAATCAGCAAAAACTTCCAATGGCTGCGCGCTTTGCTCCAGCTTGGCACGCAGAACCGCACCCTCCCAGCCCATCCAGAACACGGCGGCGAGCTGGGCCGTGTCCGCATCCGCAGCCAATTCCCCGGCGTTCTGCGCGTCAAGCAGACAGCTGGCAACGCGGGCCTGCCAGTTCTCGAAGGTGCTGATCAGCCGCAGGCGGAAGCTCTCGGGCAATGCGCCCATTTCCTGCCCGAGATTGCCGATCAGGCAACCGCGGCGGAAGCCGTGTCGGGCCATGCCGTTCGTGGCGTCGGCGACGAACGCGCGCAGACGGCTCAACGGGGACAGCTGGCGGTTGCCCAGGTGGCGATCCAGCTTGCGCGCAAAGAACGCGCCGTAGCGCTCGATCAGCTCGAAGCCATAGGCCTCTTTGCTGTCGAAGTAGTGATAGAACGAGCCTTTGGGCACCCCGGCGCTGCCCAGGATCTCTTCAAGGCCGGTTGAGGCGAAACCCTTCTCCGTCAGCGCAGCCAAGCCGGCGCGCAGCAACAACTCCCGCGTCTCGGCCAGGTCTTCCCGCAGCTTGGGCGGCCTGCCTCGTCGGGGTGTCGTGGTGGGGTGCGTCGTGACCATGGAGCGAATATTAGACCGGTCGTCTCTGAAAATCAAGATCTCCGCAGGCACATGGGCTATGGGCTCAAGCCGTCCGCCGACAGATCGGCCAGCACGAAGGTGCTGACGGTGGAGACCACACCCTTGACCTTCTGAATCCCGTTCAGCAGCAAGGAGGACAGCGCCGCCATATCGGCTGCACGCACATCCAGCAGAAAGTCATGCTCGCCCGTGACGATCCAGCAGCCCGCAACGCCCGCAATGGCCCGGAGGTGCTCTGCCATCGTCTCCACGGCAGCCGCAGGGTCACGGCGCACACCGACGAAGGCACGAATCGTCAGGCCGAGCGCCGCAGGGTCGATGGACACCCCGTAGCCTTTGATCGCACCACACTCTTCCAGGCGGCTGATTCGCCTTGAGATCGCCGAATGGGAAAGAGGCAATCGCGCCGCCAGCTCGATGTTGGACAGCCTGCCGTGTCTTGCAAGCGCTTGCAGGATTCGACGGTCAGCGTCGTCCAGTGCATGGTTCATTTCAAACTCTTTGCGACAAGGGGTGCAATCACCGTCAACGTTTGACGTGGCTGCTCGAATTGAGGTGATTTTGCAATTATTTTGATATTTTTTACAAATTTCATCAATTATGTTGCACTTGATGGATCCGAATGACAAGATTTCTCATCCACGGCAACCATTGAATTCCCTCGAATGCATCAGCCCACAGGCATCAACACCACCGCGATCCACGGCGGCTTTGCGCATGGATCCGTGGGGCAACCGGTCTCGCCACCGATCGTGGCAGCCACGAGCTTCCACACCCATCCGGATGCCGTCGGTTTTTCGGCGACGGAAATGAACGATGCGACGCCGCCCTTCTATACGCGGTGGAGCAACCCAACCGTCACGGTGCTCGAAGACCGGCTGACCGCCCTTGAAAAGGGCGCCGGCGCAGTGGCCTACGCCACGGGCATGGGCGCGATCGCGGCACTGCTGCTGGCGCGATTGAGCGCGGGCGATCACCTGATCGTTTCGAGCGTGTGCTACGCAGGGGTCGCCGAATTCGCGAAAGACACGCTGCCGCGCTTCGGCATCGAAGTGTCCGCCGTGGACACCACCAACACGCAAGCCGTGGCCCATGCGATTCGGCCCGGAAAGACCAGGCTGATCCACGTCGAGACACCGGCCAACCCCACTCTCAGCCTCAGCGACATCCAGGCCCTTGCCGCGCTGGCGCACGACGCCGGTGCCGAACTCTCCGTGGATTCAACGATTGCCACGCCCATTGGCACACAGCCGCTGAGCCTGGGGGCCGACTTCGTCGTGCACTCGCTCACCAAGTACATCTGTGGACATGGCGACGCCCTGGGCGGGGCCGTCATCGTTCGCGACAAGGCCAGGCTGGCCGAGTTGCGGCAAGGGGCCTTGGTCCATCAAGGCGCGGCCTTGAGCCCGTTTGCGGCGTGGCTGATCCTGCGCGGGCTTGAGACGCTGCCCCTGCGCATGGCCGCGCACGAAGCCAACGCGCGGCGCGTGGCCGGCTTCCTCGCCGAGCATCCCGCCGTCCGGAATGTCTACTGGCCGGGCTTGGCCACGCATCCGCAGGCCGAACTGGCCAGACGCCAGATGCGCAACTTCTCGGGGCTGCTGTCGTTCCGCGTCAAGACGGACAGCGCAGGCCTCGCGCGGCGACTGGCGCAGCAGGCGCGCCTGGTGTCGTACGCGGTATCTCTGGGCAAGACCAAAAGCCTGGTCTTCTTCATTCCGACCGAGGACATTCTTCGCACGTCGTTCGACCTGGACGCGGAAGGTGCCCAGGCCTATCGCGCCGTGGCGGGCGAGGGGGTCTTCCGCCTGTCGGTCGGTCTGGAGGATGTGGACGACGTGGTGGCCGAGCTGTCTGCCGCGCTGGATCAGTGAGCGCGTGCGCGTGCTTTGCACAATTGACCAGCCATCGAATTGATTGACGACGTGGCCGCGAACCAGTTCAAGGTGGTGGTGGCGCGCCCGAAGCCGCACCAGCAGGTGGTCGCGCCCGTTGGAATCGGGGGCGTGGACGCCCATACCCCCGAAGTCACCCCCGAAGTCGGGCGGCTGCTGGCGGTGTTGCAGGGTGACATGGGGCGGGCGCACATCATGGCCGCCCTGGGCTTGAAAGACGAGAAGCACTTTCGCGAGCACTATCAACAAGCGGCCATCGTGCTGGGGCTGATCGAGATGACCTTGCCCGACAAGCCGCGCAGCCGCTTGCAAAAGTACCGGCTGACAGCTGCCGGGCAGGCTTGGCTGGACGGGCACGGCGGCAACGGCCCGTGAGCCACGGTGCGCAAGGCACCTCGCTGCGCTTCATCGCGCCGCATGCCACGCCATCTTCTCCAGATCGCGCAGCATTTCGCTGAGGGCGATGGGGGGCACGTCGGCCCAGGTGGGGTGGTTGGTGGTGGTGCTTTCGGTGCAGCTCAGGCGCAGGCCGGTCAACTCGTGGCTTTCGCTGCTGGCGGGGGGTGGGCCGGCGATGAACCAGCCTTCGGCCAGGCCCAGCGTGGCTGACAGGCCGTGGCCCAGCGGTTTGGTGAAATGGTCGAGCATGCCGCCATCGCCCGCGCCGCGCCGCCAGCCGCGCGCTTCCAGGCCCAGCAGGCTGCCGGTGCCGACCTGGCGACCGGCGTAGCGGGGCAGGTGGTCTTTGGTGGCTTCATCGGGCTGTAGCGCATGGGTGGCGCGCGCAAGTTGCTCAAAAACCTGTAGCAATTCGTAGTCGGCCAGCACCTGGCTCCAGGCGCGGCGGGCGTCTTCGGGCATTTCCAGCGGGTGCGGCAGGCCGATGCGTGCGTCGGGCGGCGGGGTGAAGGTGGTGTCGTGCACGTCGGCCAGCGTGGCGTCTTCGGCGACGCGAAAGCCGGTTTGCCACTGGTCTTGTGTGTCGAACACGGCCCACACCAGCCGTTGGCTCAGGCCGCGCAGCACGGGGTGCTGCGCAAAAAAGTGCATGAAGTCGCCTGCCTGCCAGCGGCGCTGGGCACACATGGCCGATTCGAGGCACGCGATCTGGGTTTGCGCGACCAGCTTGGCCTGTTTTTTCAGCTCCTTCCATTCGCTGCTGGCGGCCTTGGCCAGCGCGGCGTCGTCTTTGGCACCCGGTTTGGGCAGGTCTTTCAGGCGCGCGCCGCCTTCGTCAAACACCTGGGGCGTCAGGTCGTTAGACAGGCTGGCGCTGAACTGGCGCGGGCCGAAGTCGAGTGCCATGCGGCTGCGCTCATCCAGACCCAGCGTGGGCACGGTGCGGTCGGCCAGTTCTTCGCGTGTCAGGCCGCGCTCGTCGGCCACGCGGGTCAGGGCCTTGGCGGCGCGGTCGGCCAAATCGGTGTAGCGCTTTTGCTCGGTGAAGCTGGCCAGCAGCATGAGCGCGGTGTCGCTGCCGATGTGGGTGAGCATCTCCAGCCCTTCGTAGGCGCGCACGCGGTCGAGGTGGCTGCGCCATTCGCGGATGCGTGGTGCCAGCGCGCGGGCGGTGGCGTCGTCGCCGAGACGCCCTTGCAGCTCGAAGATCCAGCGGTCCTTGGCGGGCATGTCGTGCTCGACCCATTGCTCGAACAGGCCGAGCATCACGCGCGCGAGTGAGTCGGGCGTGGTGGCCTGTTGCAGCACGTCCAGCCCCGCATAGGCCATGCCGCCTTTGGCCAAAGCCAGCGGCATCAGCGCGTCGGGCATGTGGGCGAGCGGCACGGCGTGGCCGCTGCCGGCCAGCAGCAGGCGCGGCAGGCGGGGGATGTTGAGCCAGGCGGGCAGCTTGGGCACTTGCGCGGGCAGCAGGTTTTCGGGCGGGGTGGCGAGCAGTTGTGCCACGGCGGCTTCAGCCTCGGGGCCGCAGGCGGCGGCTTCGGTGCGCAGGGCGTTGGCGTGGCCTTCCTTGGCCAGTGCAAACAGGTGAAAGCGTGCGTGGGCGGCGGCCTTGGCGTCGGCGCTGAAAGCGGGTGCCATCAAGGCCCGCGCGGCGGTGTGCGGGCGCGCCAGCAGCCAGCGGCGGGCGTAGGGGCGCAGCAGGCGGCTGGCAAAGCCTTTTTCGGACAGGTGCAGCGCGAGGTGGTCGCTGTCGATGATGTCGGTGACGTGCTGGGCATCGCCTTGGTGCAAGGGCGGCAGGGTGGGCAGGATCAGGTCGATGTGCGCCGGGCCGAAGCGCTTGAGCAGGCGCGCCGCCGGGCTGCGGCAGGTGTCCTGATCCACGTCGTCCCAATGGTCCGCAGGCAGGGCCAGCTTCTGGATGCGCAGCACGGCCAGGGCCAGCGCATCGCTGAGGTGCCCGAGGTGGCTGAGTCGGTGCCTCGGGTGTCCGCAGGGCTCGCCCAGGTCATCGGCGCTGAGGGTGTCGCTGGCCAGCACGGGGGCGACGCGCTCGGGCTTCGCGCCCAGCAGGTACAGCGCGCGGCCCGCCGGGCCCCAGCCTGCATCGGCCAGGGCATGCAGTTCGGCGGCGCGCGCGGGCAAGGCCTTGCCCGCCCACTGGTTGCTGCCTTCGGCCATGTGGCCGAGCAGGCCTTCAAACTCGGCCTCGACCTGAAAGTACTGGCGGCGAAAGGTGAGCCAGCAGGGGTGCACTTCGCAATGGTCGATGTCGTCCCAGCGCAGCAGGGCTTGCAGCTCATGTGCGGCCAGTCGGCCTGAGGATTGCAGAAAGCGGTGCAGGGTCTGAAAGTTTTGGCCAGGCGCGTGCATGTCTTCAAGAATGAAGTTGTCGCCCGGCGTGGCGTAGTAGCCCAGCGTATCGATGGCGCTGGCGCGCACCCGGTCGCGCATGGCTTGCAGTTGGTTCGCAGGCACCAGATCGTGCGCGCCCAGAAAGTCGAGCAAGGTGTGGGGCGCGTCGTGAAAGCCCACCGCCAGCACGATGCTGCTGAGGCGCGTGCGTGGGCGCGGCTCGACGGTGCCGCCTTGCCAGCGCGTCCAGTCGGCGGTGGCTTCGGTTGGCCGGGGGGTGAGTGGCAGCACGGGCAGGGTGGAGGCCTTGCCGCCTTTGCGCCAGGGCGGCTCGCGCAGCATGGCGGGCAGCGCGTCGGCGCGGGCTTCGGTCACGGTTTCGGTGGGTGCCAGCAGGCGCGCCAGCGTGCGGGTCTGCGCCTCGTCGCCGCTGGTTTGTAGTGTGGTTTGCAACGCGGGCAGCCAATCCGGGTGCTGGTGCAGCAGGCGTTGCAGCAGGTCGGCGGCGGGCTGGCCGCGCCGGGGGTCGAGCGCCAGCAGGGCGCGCAGCGTGTGCACCGGCCAGCGCCCGGCAAAGTCGGCCACGGCGTCGCGCACTTCGGGCAGGGCCAGGTGCGGCAGCAGCGTGTCCAGCGCGGCGGCGCTGTTCAGGCTGGCGATGAGGCGCGCCATGTCCTTGTGGCTGCTGCGGCGGGCGTCCAGGTGCAGCGCCAGAAAGGGCAGCGCTGCATCGCCATGCCATTGCGCCAGGCAGGCCAGGGCAGGCAGGGCGTGGCCGCCTTGCCAGGCGGTGTGCGGCACCGCGCCGATGAAGTCGTGGTTGGCCTGGGCGGTGTGGGTGGGCAAGAAGCGGTCGCGCCCGGGGTTGTAGCGGCTCATCTCCAAAGCCTGCGCGGCGGCGGCCTCGGCGGCAGCGTGCAGCCGGGTGAGCCAGGCGGACTTCAGCGGCTTGCCGTCGGGTGGGGCCAGCAAGGGGTTGGGCGGGGTTTTTGGCGTAGCGGTCATGAATAATTTTTGAGTGTTTTTGGCTATTTGCGTTTTATATGTAAGCGCAAGAAGCTATTAAAAATATAGTTCTTTCATCTGCTGCACGGCAATCGCCCTGAAGGCCAGTCCTCTCTTTTTTTGCGTCCTCTGCGTCCGGCTGTTTGGCTGTGGGCTGCATTCGTTGCCAGCGTCACGTGCTGGATTGCCCAAGCGGGGAATTGGACGCATCGGCTGCGTCGTCGCTCAACCAGTCCAGCAAACCGCATTCGCTGGCCCAGGCCAGGGCTTGCGCCTCGATCTGGCGGGCTTGCAAATACAGGGCTTCGCCTTGCGGCAACTGGGTCAGGCGCTGGCGCAGGGCGGCTTGTTCGGGGGATGTGAGGCCCAGCAGGGCGGCCACTTGCGCGGCGATGCGGCCGCGCTCGCGCGGGGGGAACCAGCTGAAGGCGCTGCGCAGCGCGGGCAGGGCGACGAGGAAGTCTTCGTCGTCCATGTTTTGCAGCGCGGCGTGCATGGCTTGGGTCAGTGTCGCGTCACCCCTCGAATGTCGGGTGGCCGTGCCGTCATCGGCGTCCGTGGCAAGGCGCTGGTCGCCGCCAATGCTGTCGGCATTGGCAAGAGCAGCAACGCCGCCACGGGCGGCGAGGGCGGTGCGGACACCGGCATTGGAGGGGTGACGCGACACTGGGGCGGGGTTGTCGTGCATGACGCTGCGCGTGAGCGCGAACAGGCCGTACAGCCAGTCGCCCAGCTCGGTGCGCGGGGGCACGGCGCGCGCCAGGGCGATGAGCTCGCCTGCCTGCAAGCCTTCGCCTGCCGCATAGCGGTGCGCCTGGGCGTGTGCCAGCCCCGTGGCGGCACCGCGCAGGGCGGGGGGCTTGGCGGGCTGGCGCGCCCAGCGCAGCAGGCTGCCGAGGGTGAAGGCCTCGTCCAGCAGGGCATCGCCGGGCAGGGCCAGGCGCAGCAGGCCGTCGAGCACGCGCACGGCGGCCACGTCGGCTTGCAAGGTGGCGGGGGCTTGCGCGGCGCTGGGTGGCGTGCCGGGGGTATTGGGGGGCGTCAGGTCAAGCCCTTCCAGCAGCCACAGCAGGCGCGTGGCGATGGCGGCCAGCGCCTGGTGCAGCACGGGCCGGGTGTCTTGGCCCCAGAAGCCGGCCAGCGCGACGTCGAGCAGGGTTTGCGCGGCGTGGGCCAGCTCGCCGTGGTCGTGCACGGCGGGGATGCGCGCGGCCAGGGCGCGGGCCAGCTCGTCACCCAGGTCGAAGAAGCCGGCGCGGATGGCGTCGGTGAGGGCGCGGCTGAGTTCGTCGGCGCTGGGCGGCGGGGGCGCTTGCAGCGTGCCGTCGGGCAGGTAGGTGGGCGCGGGCGACAGGCGCGCCAGCAGGCAGGCGCGGGCGGCTGTTCCCAGGCTGGCACCGTGGGCGCTGGCTTCGATCAGGCTGGGCAGCCAGCGCGGGTGCTGCGTGAGCTTCCAATGCTCTTCAAACCATAGCTGCTCGCGCAGGTGGCGAGAAGCTGACGGGGCTTTCAGGTCCTTGAGCTGAATGCCTTCGGCACCGATCAATTGCAGCTGCCAAAGCGTGTGGGCGGCGGGGGTGTCTTCGGGGCGGCGGCGGTCGAGCAGGCGGGTTTCGTTGACCGGCGGGCAGGGCAGGCCGCAGGCGGCCAGGCGCGCTTGCACGTCGGCCACCAGCGGCGGCAGCGGGGTGCCGTCGGCCAGTGCGCCGCTGGCGTTGCCGGTGAGGGCCAGCAGCGCTTCGCGCAGCACGGGGTGGTCTTGCGCGCCCAGCAGCGCGCGGCGGCCCCAGGGCGCGGGTTGCGACAGGGCTTCCTTGACGAAGGCCGACTGCGCGGCGTCCAGCACGTCGTGCCGCAGCGGTGCGGCGTGGCCGCGCAGGCGCGCCAGCGCCGTCAGCGTGGCGTGAAAGGCCAGCACGTCGGCGGTGCTGACGGGCACCTGCCGCTGGCGCAGGCGCTGCACCACGGCGCGGCAGGCGCGGGCGGCGGCTTCGGGCGCGCCGTGGTCGGCCAGCCACTGGTAGTACAGCGGCGATTGCAGCCCGGCTGCGTAGCCCGACAGGGCTTCGAGCTGGCGGTTTTCATAAGGCACCACGTAGGCACCGGCGGTGCCATCGCTTGGCGGGTCTGCGCTGTCGGGTTCGTGGGGCTGCTGCAATGGGGGCCACAGGGCTTCGAGCGCGGCCTTGTGCCAGCCGCCGCACACCACCAGCACGGGCTGGCCTGCAAACCGCTGCATGGCCCAGGCGATCCAGCGCGCCATGTGCGCTTCGCGCGCGTCGTCCTGCGCGCTGCCGTGGCGGGCGGGGTTGCCGCGCAGCTCGGCGAAGTAGAGGGCCAGGCGGGTTTCAAGCGCGGCGAAGTCGGCGTCTTGCGCTGCTTCAAACAGGTGATCCCACAGGGCGTGGTCGCCGTCGATGTGCAGGCGCTCGGCCAGGGCCGTGTGGGCGCGGCGGTAGCGGCTGGGGGCCAGGCGTCCCTCGGCGGTCAGCGCGTGGTGGCGTTCGTGCTCGGGCAGGGCGCGCGTTTGCCAGTGCGGCAGGTCGATGAAGCGCACCTGCGCGCCGCTGGCGTGGCCGCGTTGCAGCGCCACCCATTCGGGCGAATGGTCCACCAGCGGAAACCAGCACTGCGCCGCACCGCCCGCGTGGTGGGCGTAGCTGTAAAGCGCCACCGGCAGGCGGTGCGGCAGCAGCAGCTCGTGCAGGCGCGGGTTGAAGTCGCTCGGCCCCTCGATCAGCACCGCCGCAGGCCGGTCTTGCGCGATGGCGTGGGCCACCAGCTGGGCGCAAGCGGGGCTGTGGTGGCGGATGCCGATGAGGCGAAGGGGCATAGGGGCGGTGCGTGCGATGAAGGGCGCTGCGGCTCAGGCCCATTGGCGCCAGTGCTCCACAAAATCCCGAATGCCCATGATGGCCACGCCCCGCCACGGGTGCATGACCAGAAGGTCGCGCTTGTCGCCCGTAACCAGCAGCCGTGCCTGGCAGACCTTGGCCAGCAACAGGAACTTGTTGTCGCGTGCATCGGCGCAGTCGGTCACGGGGTCGGCATCGGGCGGGATGGCGACGATGCGCGCGGCCTCGGCGTAGTCTTGCAGCAGCAGCTTGCGGGTATCGGCGGCGAGATAGCGGTCAAATTTGGGGCGACTGAGCACGTCGGCCAGTTCGGCCAGGGTTTCGTGGCTGATGACGGGCTCGAACGCTTGCAAGGCCACGGCCAGCGCCTGCGCGGCCATGCCGTGTGGGGCGATGATGGCGCTGACCACCAGGTTGGTGTCCAGCACCACGGGCGTGGTGCTGCTGGCCGCGCCCGGCGCGTCAGCGGGCAAAGCAATCCTCGATCAAGGCATTGATGTCGGCTTGCGATGGTTCCGCCGCCGTGGCGGGCAGCGACTGTAAGCGCTCGACCATGCGGCGCGCGGCCAGCTTGCGCACCAGGGCGCGCGAGGCCTCGGTGTCGGCAATCACGAACACGCCGGGACGACCGTAACGGGTCACGCGAATGCTCTCGCCTGCCGTCGCGCGGTCAATCACGGCACCAAAGTTTTTTTGCACCTCGGCTGATGACATGGTGGTCATGGTGAAACCTCCGGATGTTGCGTAACATGCGCATGTTACGTGAACTCAGGCATCAAGGCTGTCGTTTGTGCTGATGGAGTAGAGCAAAGCAACTTGTTCGCGGCTTACCGCCGCTCCTACAAATTCGGTTGGGTTTGCGTAAGTCCTGCGAGAAAAACAAGGGGCGGGGTGAATCAACCCGTCCCGCTTTCCAGGCTTGCCAAATCCTTTACCCAGGCCTGCCGTTGCGCGCGCAGGCGCTGGTGCAGATCGGCTGGCTTGCGGATGACGAGGGAATACGGCCTGCCTCGCTTGAGGGTTTCGGTGGCAAGCGGTGCGGCGGCGGCGGTGAGCTTGTCTTGCACGTGCTGGCGGCGCTGCTCGGCCAGGGGCAGCGTGAGCGGCTCGGCGGTGGGCGAGGCGGCCCAGGTGATGAGGGGGGTGCAGTCCTTGCAGTGGCACGTCCATTCGATGCCTTCGATGCGGTGGTCGTCTGCCTCTTGCAGCGGCTGAGCAAGGGCTTGCGCAAGTGCCTGCATGACTGCGGCGCGCAAGGCTTGTGCTTCGGCAGATGCGTTGCCCGGCAGGGCGTGCAGCAGGGGCGCGAGTTGCCGCAACGGGTACAGCGCGGGGTGTGCGCTCACGTGGCGCAGCAGCGCGGCGCATTGGGCGGCGGCTGGCTCGCTGTGCAAGGCAGATGCCAGCTCGCACAAGCAGCGCAGGCGGTGCGGCAAGCCGGTTTGCCGCTGGGCCGGGCTGGCGCTGGTGCCGGCGGCGTCCGGCGCGGTGAGCGCGGCCTGGCACTGCGCCAGCATTTCAGCCACCACGTCGGCATCCATCGCGGCGCGCTGGCACGCCTGGATGAAGGGCAGCAGCGGTTGCGGCCAGGGGGAAGGCTCATCGGCCTTGGCCCAGAGCCAGCTGCGGCTGCGCTGCTCGATCACGGGCTGCGCCCAGGCTTGCACCAGCGACTGCATCCACGGCGCGCCCCAGCGCTGGGCCAGCGGGCTGAGTGCGGCGGCATCGCCAGGCTGAAACTGGCGCCAGTCGAATGACTCGCACAGGGCCTGGGCCTGGGCCTGGGCCTGCTCGGCGTCGGGCAGGGCGGCGGCCAGCTCGGCATAGGCGGCCAGCAGGCTGCGGCCTTGCGCGCGGGCGGCGGCATTCAGCGAGTGGATGGCCACGCGCAGGCGCTGCGCCAGTTCGTCGGTGCGGTCGCTGCGCGCCAGGGCCACGGCGTCGGCCAGTGCGGCGTCGAAGTCGGTGGTGAAGCGGGCACTTTCAAAGGCCAGCGGCGTCTGGATGACCAGCGCGGCGCGGCGGTACCAGTAATCCAGCGTCTCGCCGTAGTTGCCCATATAGCCTTCGTACTGCTTGTCCACCAGAAACGTTTCGCCGGTTTCGGTGAAGCTGCTGACGTCGTCCAGGCTGACATGCCATTGGCCCCGGCGCAGGGGTTCGTCGTCGGCGCCCACCCAGAAGTCGAGCGTCAGGTCTTCGTCGATCAACTCGCCGCGACCGGGCATGTCGCCGTCGTCGCTGTCGCCGTCGCCGTCATCTTCGTCGTCGCTCTCCTCGTCATACCGGTCGTAGCCGTCGTATTCGGCGGTCCACGATTCGTGGATTTCGGCCAGCGCCAGGTGAGCGCTCAAGCCCAGCGCTTCGGCGGCGGCGCGCAAGGCGATCACGCGCGGGCGATCCTGGCCCTTGAGCTGCCGCCAGCGCAGGCCGCGCTCGGTGTATTCGTGGTCGAGCAGAAACACCCAGGGCTCGGTCAGCGGCAGCGCGTCGTCAAGGAAATGTGTGCGCATTGCGGCTAACAGTGCTGGCGCTGCGGGTGGGTGCACGGGCGCGGGCTGGGGTGGCAGCACCACGTCGAAGGTGAGCACCACGCGCCAGCCTTCGTCCACCGGCAGCACCTCGTGCCGGCAGTCGGCGTAGAAGGCGAACCAGCGCAGGCCCTCGGCCCGCAGGTGCTGCGAGGCAAAGCGCGCCTGCTGCTTGCCGTGCGACACGCGCAGCTCGCCACCGATGTGGGCCGAGGGGCACACCAGCACCAGCGTGGCGACCATGCCGGGGTGTTTTTCGGTGTCCTGGTGCGGCTTGAAGAACTGGCCGGGCGCGTAGACCAGCAGCTTGTGCGGGCGCAGCGCCAGCTGCTCCTGGCCCAGCGCATGCGCCAGCTCGGCCAGCAGTGCGGTCTGGGCGTCGGGTGCCCATTGCAGCGACAGCGCATCGGCGTCGATCTCGCCGGTGTCGCGCACGCGGGTGTCGAGCAGGGTGGCGTCGCGCAGGCCGTAGGGCGCGGGCGTGCTGCCCTGGTGCAGCGCCCGGGCGGCGTCGGGTGTCACGGGCCAGGTCAGTGGCTGCGCGTGCACGCGCACGGCCAGTGCGTTCAGCGGCAGTTGGCCTTCGGCGCAAAACGGCTCGGCGGTTGGTGCGGCGGCTTTCGCTTTTTTGGAGCGGCGCGCCGCAGGCCCGGCGTCCTCGGCCAGGGCTTGCAGGATGGGGTGCAGATCGGTGGTGGGGGTTGGCATGGACGCACTTCCTTCGCGCAGCGTGATGGGTGGTGTTTCTGTCATTCCCGCGAAGGCGGGAATCCAGGTGCTTTGAAACTGCACAGCGGCCCGCAAAGGCCGTCTGGATTCCCGCCTTCGCGGGAATGACGGGGGATTTGAGAGCCAACCGCATGCGGTCAGCCCGATCACCCCGGCAGCGCGTGCCGCGCGGCGACGAAGGCGGCCCAGTGCTCGCCCTTGCGTTTGGCGGCTTTGTGTTCGATGTAGCGGCGCAGCTTTTTCAGGTCGTCGGCGTTGTCCTTGGCGGCGGTGCCGGCCAGGGCTTCGATCAGGTCGCTGGGCTGGCCGCTGTCGCCGCGCAGGTACCAGCCGCGCAGGGTGACGGCGTGGGCCACGCTGACGGCTTCGGCGGTGGAGAGCACGCTGGACAGGCGCTCGCTTGCGCCGCCTTCGGCGTCCAGGCCCGAGCGCAAATCGCGAAAGGTGGTGACCAGCACTTCCAGCAGCGGCGCGCTGGGGGCTACCGGCACCTGCTCTTGCGTGAGCAGGCGGGCCACTTCGCGCTGCACCAGGGCCAGCTCGCTGTCGTAGTCGGCGATGGGGAACACGGTTTCAAACGCGAAGCGCCGCTTGAGCGCGGCGGACATTTCGTTGACGCCCCGGTCGCGCGTGTTGGCGGTGGCGATCAGGTTGAAGCCGGGCCGTGCGAACACGGTGCCGGCTTCGCCCGGCAGCTCGGGCACCATCAGCATGCGCTCGGACAGCAGCGAGAGCAGCGCGTCCTGCACCTCGGGCGGGCAGCGGGTGATTTCTTCAAAGCGCGCGATTTGCCCCGCCTGCATGGCGCGCAGCAGGGGTGAGGGCACCAGGGCGCGCGCGCTCGGGCCGTCGTTGAGCAGCAGGGCGTAGTTCCAGCCGTAGCGGATCTGGTCTTCGGTGGTGGCGGCGCTGCCTTGCACGGTGAGCGTGCTGCTGCCGCAGACGGCGGCGGCCAGCAGCTCGCTGAGCAGGCTCTTGGCCGTGCCCGGCTCGCCCACCAGCAGCAGCGCGCGGTGGCTGGCCAGGGTGACCAGCGCGCGCTCGATCAGGCTGGGCGCGCACACGATCTTGGGCGCGATGGCGCGGCCCGCCACCAGCCCGCCCAGCATGAAGTCGCGCACAGCGGGCATCGACAGCCGCCAGCCAGGTGGTTTGGGCGATGGGTCGTGCGCGGCCAGGTGGGCCAGCTCGTCGGCGTGTTGCAGCTCGGCGGGCAGGCGCTGGGGGCTGGTGGGGGTGGGCGTGGGGGCGGGTTTGCGGGTGGCCATCAGGCTTCTTCCTTGTAGGGGGCCAGCAGATCGATGTCGCGCAGCAGCTCGCTGGCGGTCACGGCGTTGATGGATTCCAGCGGCATCGGGTCGCCAAAATCCCAGGTGTTGCGGCTGGCCTGGTGCACGGTGATTTCGGTGATGCGCTGCCTGGGCTCGTAGCTCATGTCGCCGACGACGGTGCCGGGGTCGAGGTCGGCCACGGCGATCAGGCTGGCACTCAGGCGCTTGCTGAACCAGCCGACCCAGCCGGCGTCTTGCGCTTCGCCACGCTCCCAGCCCCGGTTGACCAGGCCCATCACGCTGCCGGTGGCCACGGTTTTGGCGGCAAAGCGGGTGATCTTGCGGGCCTGCAATTCGTCTGGCGTCAGCGTGTAGGTTTCGCGGCCCAGTTGCCTGAAGGGTTGCAGGATTTCGTAGTCGGCCAGGATCTGGCCGAAGGCGGCTTGTGTGTCGGCGGGCATTTCCAGTACGTGGGCGATGCCGACGCTGGCGTCGTCTGCCAAGGTATAGGCGTCGTCGTTGCGGTCGGCCAGGGTGAAGTCTTCGGCCACGCGAAAGGCTTCAACGAAGGCGCCATCGCTGTACACGCCCCACACCAGCCGCGCGGCCAAGAAGCGCATCACCGGATGATGCAAAAAGAAGAGCTTGAAGTCATTGCTGCTCCAGCGCCTTTGGCTGGTCATGGCCAGCTCCAGCCGGGTGACCTGCATGCTGGCGATGGCCTTGGCGTCTTTCTTGAGCTGCTTGTAGCGATCCGTGGCGGCGCTGGCCTGGTCGGCGTCGTCGCTCTTGATGGGCTTGGGCAAATCCTTCAGCCGCGCGCCTTGCGCATCGCGCACGAAGGGCTTGAGCGTTTCGTCAAAAGCCACGCTGAACTGGCGCGGGCCAAAGTCCAGCGCCAGCGCGCTGCCTTCGTCCAGCCCCAGGTCGGGCACCAGGCGGTCGGCCAGTTCGTCGGGGGTCAGGTCGCGCGCTTCGGCGATGGCGGCGATTTTCTCGCGCGCTTTCTCTTGCAGGCCCTTGAACTTGAGCTTGTTGGCGATGGCGCTGAGGTTCATCAGCGCCAGGTCGGTGCCGATGGCGGTGAGCACGTCCAGCCCGGTGACGGCACGCGCGTGTGCCGATTCGCCCGGCCACTCGCGTATCTTGGGCGTGAGGCGGCGCACCGTGGCGTCGGTGCCCAGCAGGCCGAGCGCGGCAAAGGCCCAGCCCTCTTTGGCGGGGGCGTCGGCATCGAGCCAGGCCTCGAACAGGTCCCACGCAAACGCATCGAGCGAGTCGGGCGTGCAGAGCGCGCGCACCGTGTCGATGCCGACATACGGTGCGTCGAGCTTGCTGATGGCCAGCATGCTGGCGATGTGCTGCACGGCAGACAAGGGCAGCGCGCGCCCATCGGCAAGCAGCGGGCGGGCCAGGGTGGCGGGGGCAAAGAAGGCGGGCAGCGCTGGCATGCGCGCGGGCAGCACGTGCAGCGGGTCGGCGCTTTGCAGCGCGGCGAGCGCGGCGCTCATCCGGGGGCCGTAGGCGGCGGCCACTTCGGCGAGCAGTGCCTCATGCCCCTCGCGCATCAACCAGCGCAGGGCGAAGGTGCCGTTGTCGCGCCCGGCCTTGTCGGCGGAGAAGGCTTCGCGCAGGGCCACGCTGGCGGCGGTGCGCGGCCATGCGCGCAGCCAGCGCTGTGCTGCGTCCTTGGCTTTGGTGGCATTGCGCAGCGCGTGCAGGGCGGCGCTGGCCACGCCCTGGTCATCCACGCGCAAAGCGGCGGGCAGGCCAAGCGCCGGGTAGGTGTGGCAGTAGGCGGCAAAGCCGGGCAGGGCGGCCACGCCGTGCAATGCCAGCAGGGCGCGCACGCTGTCAACGTTGTGCCACCACTGTTTGGCGGGGTAGTGGTTCCATAGCTGGAGGGCGAAGTCGGGGGGCAGCAGCCGCAGCAGGTCGGGGTCGTGTTTGCTGCCGTTGGCCGATGGCCGCAGGTCTTTGCCGGTGATGGGTCTGCCCGCCAGGATGGCGTCGATGGCTTCATGGCGGATGCCGAGGTAGCTCAGCAAGGCGATCTCAAGCCCCTTCGGCCCTTTGCCAGCGCTTTGGCGCACGTGTTGTCTGGCCCAGCTGTTTGCGGGCATGGCGCGCAGTTGCGCCAGCTCTTCATCGGGCCAGTCGATGCGCGGCGTGTGTGGCAGCTGCGGCACGTCGAGTGTGGGCAGCGGCTGCGCGCGCAGCTCGCGCAGCCAGGGCGGGTGGCGCAGCAGCTCTGGCAATTCGCCGGGGAGCGCTTCAGATGCGGCGAGCGCTTCGAGTGCGCCGAGCTTGTCCGCAAAGGCGCGGGCCGCAGCGGCTTCGTCGCCCGCCAGCACGGCCAGCGCCTGGCGCAGCGCGTCGGGGTGGCGCGTGGCCAGGCGCAGCGCCCAGCCTTGCAGCGGCTCGCCGGGGTGCGCGTGCAGGTGGGCAATGGCGGTGTAGAGCGCGGCAGCGGGGTGCTGCTCGGCCACGTGGTCGAGCGCGGCGCGCGCTGGCTTGTGCTGCGCCATGTGGCGCATGAGCACGGGGATTTGCTCGGGGCAACGCAGGGTGCCGACGTGGTGGAGCAGCGCATCAACGACGTAGTTTCGGTTATGCAGGCGCTGGATGAGGTCGTGCAGCAGCGGCATGGCCTGGGTGCCGTGCAGGTGCAACTGAAGCGCGAGAGCGTCGTCCAGGTCGTGGAGCCACTGCGCGCCTTGGAGGTAGCCGCGTAGCTGATCGACCGTCATCACGCAGTCGGCCAGCCACCGGTCAGACTGCGGCGGCAGGGCGAGGGCGTCGTCCACCCATGCCTGGTGATGGGGGAAAAGGTAGGCGGTGGCCTCGTGTAGCGCAGGCGCGCTCTCGCGCAGGCGCTCGGCCACGGCGAAGGCGGCCCGGTAGGCCGGCTCGGCGGCGGCGGCGATGGTGTGACGCAAGTTTTTCAGCGCATAGGGCAGCAGGCGAGCGTCTGGTGCGCCTGCCTGCATCGGCAGCACCACCTCCAGTATAAAGGCCACGCCGTGAAGGGCGCTGCCGATTTGCATGAGCCACTGGTGGGCTGCGGGGTCGCCCACGCACTGGGCGGTGGCCTCTTGCCAGAAGGCGATGTCGGGCTTGGCCAGACGCTCGCGCGTGAGGTGAAGTGGGCTGTCGCCGCCCCAGTACGTCCATTGATGGCCCAGCGGTTGGCCAAGGGTTTGCAGGTTGCGGGCTTCGTGGCCGCCAGGGCTGGCGTAAAGCACGGGCGGGTAAGCCAGTGTGCCCAGCACCTTGGGCAGCGGCGGGCAATGCACGCCGCGCACGACGGGCAGCCGCAGCGCCTTGCGCGCTTTCTCGTCAAGCCCGCCTTGCGGCCAGTCGAGCGCGGCGGGGTCGATGCGGCCGGGGGCAGGCGGCGGCTCGGGTGCGCGCGCAGGTGCAGCTACGACTTGCGCTGGCGGGGCTGCCTGGGCCACGGTGGGGGCGGCGGGTGCGGTCGTTTTGGGGGGCGTCGCCTTGGGTGCCACGGCGGTCGGGGCAGCCTGCGCGTCGGCGTCCACTTCGCTGTAGCCCTTGCCGGTTTTTTCCCTGATGAGCTTGTCGCGCTCTTTCAGCGCCGCCGTCGCGTCGGCCAGGGTCTTGGTTTGCGTCTGGCCTTGCGTGCCTATGCGCCCGTAGCGCACCGTGAGGCTGTCGCCATCGCACTGCACTTCCCAGAACTTGGCCGACTTGCCTTCAATCAATTCAAAGCGTTGCATGGGTCAGGTGTGGTGATGATAAAAAAAGGAGCTGTTAGCGTATGTATTAAAACAAATTATTTATCTTTTAATGCTGAAATTATTTTAAATCGCGCGCAAGAAGCTATTTATAAAATAGCAAAAATATTTTCGGTTTTCTTTCGCGTCCGGCTGTTCGGCTGTCCCTCCAAGCCTTCACTTCAACGCCCCTGCAAGCGCACATCGTTCACATCGCGCAGCCCATCGCCCAGCAGGTTCAGCCCCAGCACGGCCAGGGCAATGGCCAGGCCCGGCCACACGGCGAGCAGGGGCGCGTCGTAGAGCAGGGTTTGCGCCTCGGCCAGCATGCGGCCCCAGCTGGGCTGGGGCGGCTGCGTGCCCATGCCCAGGTAAGACAGCGCGGCTTCGGCCAGGATGGCAATGGCAAAGCGGATGGTGGCCTGCACCGTGAGCACGGCGGCCACGTTGGGCAGCACGTGCGCCCAGGTGATGGCCCAGGCGCTGCGCCCCAGCGCGCGCGCGGCGCGCACGTAGTCGCGGCTCCACGCCACTTTGGCCGCCGCGCGGGTGATGCGCGCAAAGGCCGGGATGTTGTAAAGGCCGATGGCGATGATGGCGTTGACCATGCCCGGCCCATACACGGCGGTGAGCATGATGGCCGTGAGGATGGCCGGAAAGGCGAAGCCGAAGTCCACCGCGCGCATGATGGTCTCTTCCACCCAGCCGCCGCGCGCCGCCGCCAGCAGCCCCAGCGCCACGCCCGCCAGCACGCCGATGCCCACGGCAATCACCCCCACCACGATCGACGCCTGCGCCCCCACCAGCAGCAGCGAAAGCACGTCGCGCCCATACGCGTCGGTGCCCAGCCAGTGCGCCGCGCCGGGCGGCAGCAGCGCGGCGTCCATGTCCACGCCGTGCACGGCGTAGGGCGTCCACACCAGCGACAGCGCCGCGGCCAGCACCAGCGCCAGCGAGAGCACGCCGCCCAGCACGAAGCCCGGGTGCCGCCGCGCGCGCGGCCACCAGCCACGCTGGGGGTGTTGCGCCGTCATGTGCGTGCCACCTTCACGCGCGGGTCGATCACCACATACAGCACATCGACGATGAAGTTGACGATGACCACCATCGCCGCCAGCAGCAGCACGCAGTTGCGCACCACGATCAGGTCGCGGTTGGCGATGCTCTGGAAAATCAGGCGCCCCAGGCCCGGCAGATAGAACACGCTTTCCACCACGATGGTGCCCGCCAGCAGCTCGGCAAACTGCAAGCCCATCACCGTCACCACCGGAATCAGCGCATTGCGCAGCACATGCCGCCACAGCGTGGCGCGCGGCGACAGCCCCTTGGCGCGCGCCGTGCGCACGAAGTCCTCGCGCATCACCTCCAGCACCGCCGAGCGCACAAAGCGCGCCAGAATCGCCGCCTGCACTGCCGCCAGCGCCACGGCGGGCAGGATCAGCGCCCTTGCGCCCTGCCACAGCCCGGCCCACACGCCATCGCCGAAATACCAGCCGTCAAATCCGCCCGATGCCAGCCATTGCAGCTTCACCGAAAACAGCAGGATGAGCAGGATGGCAAACCAGAAGTTGGGAATGGCGATGCCCAGTTGCGCCAGCGCCATCGTTGCCAGATCACCCGCGCGGTTGTGGCGCGCCGCCGCATACACGCCCACCCCCAGCGCCAGCGCCGTCGTTAGCCCCATGGCCAGCAGCGCCAGCGGTACCGTCAGCAGCAGCCGCTCGCCAATCAGCGTGGCCACCGGCGTGCCATAGGCATAAGACACGCCCATGTCCCCGCGCAGCAGCCCGCCTGCCCACTCCAGATAGCGGGTGTGCGCAGGGCGGTCAAGGCCCAGCTCGGCCGCCTTGGCGGCCACCGCTTCGGCATCGGCGTCCGGGCCCAGCAGCACCTGCGCCGCGTTGCCGGGCAGCACCTCCAGCACGGCGAACACGATCAGGCTGGTCACCGCCAGCGTGGCAAAAAGGGTCAGGACACGCCTGAAAAGAAAGCGGCTCATGGGTCGGCGGCATTATCAACACCGGGCGTGTCGGCTTTGTCTGGTGCCGATAATGCCTGCTGGCTGGAGTGAAGGATGACTTCGCTTCGCTCCATGACTGGCGCTGGCGCGCCATGACAAATGACAAAGGCCCGATGCGGGCCGCTGTGGCGAGTCATCTGTCATGCGCTCGCCAGAGCGCAGTCATTCGTCATGCACAAGCCCCCCAACCAAGCGAGAAAAACACCATGGCGCTGATGATCACCGACGAGTGCATCAACTGCGATGTCTGCGAGCCGGAATGCCCCAACGAGGCCATCTCGATGGGCGAAGAGATCTACGTGATCGACCCCGCCAAATGCACCGAATGCGTCGGCCACTTCGACGAACCGCAGTGCGTGCAGGTCTGCCCCGTCGAGTGCATCCCCGTCAACCCGCAGCACATAGAAGACCCCGCCACGCTGCGCGCCAAATACGAGCGCCTGTTGAAGGCCGTGCCTTGAGGCGTGAGCGCGGTTTTGCGCCCTCTGCCTGAAGGGCTTGTGCATGCACACATCTCACTTGGCGTTGCACGAGCGATTTTTCCGGCACCGTGAACAGGCCGTTGCCCCGTAGGCTGGGGAGAGCCGAAGGCGAAACCCAGCGCTTGCGCGAGCCGGTCTGCCGGGTTTCGCTTGCGCTCTACCCAGCCTACAAAGATGTGTGCATACACAAGCCCTGAAGGGAGAGCCCGTAGGTCGGAACCGCGAAGCGATTCCGACGCATCGCCCGTCATCAACTCAAACAAAATAAAAATAGCTGCTTGCGCATGTTTTAAAGCTTTTTCAGATGAAAAACATGCTGAAAACCCTTTAAAACGTACGCAAGCAGCTCATTTTTTATTCAAATCGTCATCGCCTGCTGCACCCGTTCATCCTTTTTTTTCGCGTCCTTCGCGAATCCTTTGTGTCCTTGGCATGAGGCAGTCTGGCTGTTGACCACGTCCGGCTGAGCCCATCACCCCGCTGCATCAGGCGCTGGGCGCGTCGGCTTGGGGCGGGGCGGCTTGGCGGTGTGAATGAGGGTGGTGGCGCGGGTCATCTCGCCCGCCAGCAGATCGGGCAGGGCTTTCACCGCACGGTCAATCACCTGTTCGATGCCGATCTGCTCGTCCAGCGGCGGCTTGCGCAGCACCCAGCCCACCACTTCCGAGCGCACGCCGGGGTGGCCAATGCCCAGGCGCAGCCGCCAATAATCCGGCACGCCCAGTTGCGCGTGAATGTCGCGCAGCCCGTTGTGCCCCGCATGGCCGCCGCCTTGCTTGAGCCTGGCCTCGCCCGCGGGCAGGTCCAGCTCGTCATGCGCCACCAGCACCTCCTCGGGCGCGATCTTGTAAAAGCGCGCCAGCGCCGCCACCGACTTGCCCGACAGGTTCATGAAGGTCTGCGGCTGGAGCAGCCACACGTTCTGCCCCCGCACGCTGGTGCGTGCCATCAGGCCGTGGTAGCCGCGCTCGTGCACCAGCTGCACGCCCAGCGCACGCGCGGCGGCATCGATGAACCAGAAGCCCGCGTTGTGCCGCGTGGCCTCGTATTCGGGGCCGGGATTGCCCAGGCCAACCAGTAACTTGATCATGGGGCGGGATTATCCGCACGCGGCTTGCATGCATCACGCAGAAACAAAAACGGCCCGCTGAAACAGCGGGCCGTGAGCGGTGATGACTGCCGCGCGGGCACAAACGGCCCACGCGCTCAGCCGTGCATCACTTCTTGTCGGCGTCGGCGGCCGGGGCGGCGGCGTCAGCGGCATCGTCGGCGGCCGACTTCTCGGCAGCGGGCATCACCACGGAGACCAGCACCACGTCTTCGGCGCTGTGGCCGTGCAGCACGGCTTCCACGCCCTTGGGCAGCTCGACGGCCTTGAGCGTGAGCGTGTCGCCCTTTTCCAGCTTGGACAGATCGACGTTGATCGCCTCAGGCAGATCGGCGGGCAGGCAGCTCACGTCCAGCTCGTTCAGGATGTGGTTGACCAGGCACTTGTCGATCTTGACGGCGTTCGACTCTTCCTCGCCGCTGTAGTGCAGCGGCACCTTCATGTGGATCTTCTGCTTGGCCGACACGCGCTGGAAGTCGATGTGCAGGATCTGCTGCCTGAACGGGTGAATCTGCAGGTCGCGCAGCAGCACCTTGGCGGTCTTGCCGGCCAGCTCCATGTCGAGCACGGACGAGTGGAAAGCCTCTTTCTTGATGGCTTGCCACAGCGCGTTGTGGTCGAGCTCGATCAGCTGGGGCTCGCCCTCACCGCCGTAAACAATGCCGGGCACCTTGCCCGCGTTGCGCAGACGGCGGCTCGCACCCGTACCCTGCTTGCTGCGCTCAAAAGCGACGAATTTCATGTGTAACTCCGTTGGAGCCCACCGCGACCAGTGGGGCTCAGGTTGAAAAAGCCGCGCGCTGCGTGCTGCCGAACCGGCAGCGCGCAACGCGCGGCATGGGGGGCCTCAGAACAGGTTTTCCTGTTCCTGGAAAAGGCCCATCACCGACTCGCCGCGGGCAATGCGCTGAATCGTCTGGGCGATCAGCGGCGCCACGGTGAGCTGGCGAATCTTGGGGCATTGCGCCGCCGCGTCGGACAGCGGAATGGTGTTGGTCACCACCACCTCGTCAAGTGCGCTGCCCTTGGCGATGCGCTCGATGGCGGGGCCGCTGAAGATGGGGTGCGTGCAATAGGCGTAGACCTTCTTGGCACCGCGCTCTTTCAGCACCTCGGCGGCTTTGACCAGCGTGCCGGCGGTGTCGATCATGTCGTCCATGATGACGCAGTTGCGACCGTCGATGTCGCCGATGACGTGCATCACCTCGCTCACGTTGGCCTTGGGGCGGCGCTTGTCGATGATGGCCAGGTCGCAGTGCAGCTGCTTGGCCAGCGCACGTGCGCGCACCACGCCGCCCACGTCGGGGCTGACGACGAGCAGGTCGTCGTAGTTCTTCTGGCGCAAGTCGCCCAGCAGCACGGGCGAGGCGTAGATGTTGTCGACCGGGATGTCGAAAAAGCCCTGGATCTGGTCGGCGTGCAGATCCATGGTGAGCACGTTGTTCACGCCCACGGTTTGCAGCAGATCGGCCACCACCTTGGCGCTGATGGGCACGCGGGTGGAGCGCGGGCGGCGGTCTTGCCGCGCGTAGCCGAAGTAGGGGATGACGGCGCTGATGCGCTCGACCGATGCGCGCTTGAGCGCATCGACCATGATCAGCAGTTCCATCAGGTTTTCGTTGGTGGGCGCGCAGGTGGGCTGCACCACGAACACGTCGCGGGCGCGCACGTTCTGCTTGAGCTCGACGGTGACTTCGCCGTCGGAGAAGCGGCCCACGTCGGCCGCACCCAGGCTGATGCCCAGCGTGCTGGCGATTTCCTGTGCAAGTGCGGGATTGGCGTTGCCCGTGAAGACCAGAAAGTCAGGAGAGGATGGCTTCTGCATGGGCTTTTGCGGCGAATCACTGAAACGGTGCGGCAAGATGCCTGTAACTCGAAGGTGCCAGCGGCCTGCATGCCGACCGGGCACCCCGGGGCCGGATCAAAAAAAAGCGCCTGATCCGGCGAAGAGGTTTGGCAGGGGAGGAAGGACTCGAACCCTCGCATGCCGGAATCAAAATCCGGTGCCTTAACCAACTTGGCCACTCCCCTACACGGGAGGCAGGCCTCTTGCGAGCGGCCTGCCACCTTTCAACTCAATTGTCGCCTGTTGCCCAACCGCCAAGCGGGTGGGCCACCAGGTTGCTGCATACGCGCACTTGCCAGTCTGGCGGCCAGCCTTGCAGGGTGCTGGCTGCGTTTGCCTCGGAAGGCAAGGGCGCAAACACCGCGCTGCCGGAGCCGGTCATTTTGCCCGAAAGGCCGTGCTGCGCGAGCAGCTTGAGCCCCTGGGTGACCTGTGGGCAAAGCCCTTCGGCGACTGGCTGCAACACGTTTTGGCCGAAGCCGTATGGGTGTGCAGCAAAGCCTGCGAGTGTAGCACGCTCGCTGTCGCGTTTGAGCGCGGGCGCGCGAAAAATGGCGGCGGTGTCCAGGCCTTGCGGCGGTTTTGCCACAACGAAGCGCGCGGGCGGCAGCGCCAGCGGCTGCATCTGCTCGCCAATGCCTTCGACCCACGCGTGGCCGCCAGACAGGAAAAAAGGCACGTCCGCACCCAGCGTCAGGCCGATGTCGGCGAGCGCGCGTGCGCTCAAGCCCAGGCCCCACAGGCGGTTGAGGGCGAGCAGGGTGCTGGCGGCGTCGGATGAGCCGCCGCCCATGCCGGCCTGGGCGGGGATGTGCTTGTCGATGGCGATGTGTGCGCCCAGGGTGCAGCCGGTGGCCGCTTGCAGGGCACGGGCTGCGCGCAGGATGAGGTCGTCGGCGGGCAGCGGCGCGCCCAGGTCTTCGCGCGTGAGGGCGCCGCCGGGGCGCGCTTCGAAGTGCAGGGTGTCGCACCAGTCGATGAGCATGAAGGCCGATTGCAGCAGGTGGTAGCCATCGGCGCGGCGGCCCGTGATGTGCAAGAAGAGGTTGAGCTTGGCCGGCGCGGGCACGTCGTACAGGGCGCGCATGACGAAAGGGGGTGGGGTCAGCGGTCGAGCACCACGCGCAGCTCGGCGGTGGGCAGGGGCATGAGGCGGCGGGCGATGAGGCGGCCGTCGGGCAGGCGGTCCAGGTCGGCTTGCCAGCCTTCGACCGCCTGCGACTGCCCGTGCAGCCAGCCGAACAGGGCGCGCACGGGCAGGGGGGTGCCGGTGAGTTGGGCGGCGAGTTGTTCGAGCGAGTCGAAGGCTTGCGTGCGCTCGCCCTGGCGCAGCAGGGTCTGGCCGGGCTGCCATTGCAGGAGCGCGAGGGTGTTGCCCAAGGGGGAGGTGAGGCTGAGTTCGCCCGCGTCGGCGCTGCCGCTCAGGGTGAAGCCGGCGGAAAAGGCTTCGGGCGGCTCGGCGGCGACGGTGAGGGCGAGGCGGCCAGTCCAGAAATGGGCTTCGGGGTCGGAGACGGGCCTGTCTTTGCCTGGGCTGGCGCAGCCGGCGATGAGCAGCGCAGCCAGCAGGGCGCATGCGCTGCGGCGGGGCAGGGCGGCCATCACGGCAGGCTGACCTTGAATCGGTCGAGCGTTTTGCGCAGGGTCTTGTTGTCGGGGTCGAGCCGCATGCCGTCGCGCCAGGCGCTGCGGGCGGCGTCGTGTTGGCCCAGCGCCCACAGCACTTCGCCCAGGTGGGCGGCGATTTCGGGGTCGGGCCGGGTGGCGTAGGCCGCCTGCAGGATGTCGCGCGCCTTTTGCGTGTGGCCCAGGCGGTATTCGACCCAGCCCAGGCTGTCCTGGATGAAGCTGTCGCCGGGCGAGAGTTGCACGGCTTTTTCGATCAGCTGGCGCGCTTCTTCCAGGCGCACGCCGCGATCGGCCAGGGTGTAGCCCAGGGCGTTGTAGGCGTTGGCGGATTCGGGGTTGACGGCGATCAGGCGGCGCAGCAGGCGCTCCATTTCGTCGACGTTGCCTTTGCGCTCGGCGGCCATGGCGGTGTCGTAGAGCAGGGCTTCGTCGTCGGGGGCGTTGGCCAGCTCGGCGCTGAGCAGTTGGTAGGCCTCCAGGGGCTGCTGGTGGTCGCGCAGCAGGTGGGCTTCGGTGAGCAGCTTCAGGCGGGCGTCCTCGGGGCTGCGCTCGGGCACGGCGCGGATGAGCGCGCGCGCTTGCTGCAGCCGGCCTTCGCGCGCGAGCAGGGTGGCGCGGCGCTGGGCCACGGCCATGGCCTGCTCGGGCGATTCGATGCCATCGAGCAGCGCGCGGGCGGCGGCCACGTCGCCCCGGCGCTCGGCGATGCGCGCGAGCATGAGGCGGGCCTGGTCCTGGCCGGCGCGGCGGTCGACGTCGGGCGCGGGGGGCTCGGCTTCGCTCAGGGCCAGGTAGTGGCGCAGGGCGGTTTCGGCGCGCGCGTCGTCGCGCATGTCGGCGTAAAGCGCGCCTTGCAGCAGCCAGGCGTCGGGGTGCTTGGGTTGCTGCAGGATGAGGTCGGCCAGCTGCTCGTGCGCCTGGGCTGGGCGGTTTTTTTCGGCCAGGGCGCGGGCGTAGTTGATGCGCAGCTCGGGCTTGGCGGCGGGGCGGGCGAGGTGGCGCTGCACCAGGGCTTCGGCCTCGGCGACGTCGGCGGCGTAGAGCTGTAGCGCGAGCAGGGCGGGCCATTCGGAGTCGGCGTCGGCGGTCTGCCCGAGCGTGGCGGCGGCCAGGGCGCCGGCGTTGTCGCCCGCTTGCAGGCGCAGGCGCCCGATGCTGGTCCAGGCGGCGGGGGCTAGGCGCTTGTCTTGCAGGGCGTCGGCCAGGCCGCGCTCGACGACGCGGGCGGCCTCGGCCTTGTCGGGCACGCGCTGAAAGAGCGCGGGCAGGGCGGTGATGAGGGCTTCCTTGTCGGCTTCGGGCAGCACGGCCAGAAAGCGGCGCAGGGGCGCTTCGGCTTCGGCCACGCGGCCCAGCACGATGTGCACTTGCAGCTCGTACTGGCTGGCCTCGGGCGAGGCGGGGAAGGCCTGCCGCCAGGCGCGCGTGGCTTCCAGCGCGGCGGGGCCGGAGCGCGACTGGATGGCGGCTTCGACGGCGCGCTGGTAAACCGCTTCGTCATCCGTGCGGCGGGCGGCGTCGAGCATGAGGCGGGTGGCGGTGGCGCCGTCGCCTTCTTGCAGCAGCAGCTCGGCCACCAGCAGCTCGTACATGAGGCGGCCGGTCATGCCGGAGGGCAGGGGCGGGGCGGCAGGCTCGGCAGCCTGTGTGACGGCGGGTGCAGTGCTCTCGGGGGCGGCCACTTCGGGCGCGGTGGCCGGTGAAGCAGCCGGTGGGGCCACGGGCGACTGCGCGCAGGCGCTGCAGACGGCGGCCATCATCAGCCAGGCGGCCAGAGCGTGTGGGGCGCGGCGTGCGGGCGCTGGCGCGCGAAACGGGGGCAGGGGGTGCATCGTGGGCCGATCGAGGGGCAGGGGGGTGATCGACCCATAATAATTCATGTGGTTCAGTCGGCTGTCTGATTTACTTCAAAAAAAGGAGCTGCTTGCGTACGTTATAAAACAAAATTAGCATAGTTTATATATGAAATTGTTTTATAACGTGCGCAAGCAGCTATTGTTTATGTATTACATCCTTCACTTGCACCATGCCTGAACTGCCCGAGGTGGAGGTCACGCGGCTGACGGTGGCACCCCGCATCGAGGGCGCGCACATTGTCTCTGCCTGGGTGGGCAAGCCGCTGCGCTGGCCGCTGGGCGTGGCACCTGGGGCGCTGGCCGGGTGCGTGGTGCGCGAGGTGGCGCGGCGCGGCAAATACCTGCTTCTGCATCTGGATGCACCGGGTGGCGGCGCGGGGGAAGCGGGCGTGCTGCTGGTGCACCTGGGCATGTCGGGCAGCCTGAGCTTTCAGGCCAGCCCGCCGGCGCGCGGGCCGCACGACCATTTCGATCTGCTGACCTCGCGCGGCGTGCTGCGTCTGCACGATCCGCGGCGCTTTGGCGCGGTGGTGTGGTCGGCCGGCGCGCAGGTGATGCCCGCGCGCAAGCTGCTTGCGCGCCTGGGCGTGGAGCCGCTGGGCGATGGCTTTGACGCGGTGGCCTTTCACCAGGCGCTGCGCACGCGGCGCGCGCCCATCAAGCAGGTGCTGCTGGCGGGCGACGTGGTGGTGGGCGTGGGCAACATCTATGCGTGCGAGGTGCTGTTTCTGGCCCGCATACGGCCAGGCACCCCGGCGGCGCGCCTGTCGCTGGCGCGCGCTGCGCGGCTGCACGCGGCCATTCGCGATGTGCTGGGCCGCGCCGTGGCGCAGGGCGGCACCACGCTGCGCGATTTTTCCAACGCGCTGGGCGAAAGCGGGCACTTTCAGCACCAGACGGCGGTGTATGGCCGCGCCGGCCTGCCCTGCCCGGCCTGCGGCGCGCCCGTGCGGGTGATGCGGCAGGGGCAGCGATCGACTTATTACTGCGCGCACTGCCAGCGGCCCTGACGCTGGCGGCCTGGATCCCCAGCGGCCTTGACGCTGGCCAGCCGGGCCGCAAGTTGTTCACGCCAGCGGGCAAACCGCGCGCGCGAACGGCCCTGCAAGGCCGTTTGGCGCGTGTAATATGGCCGACTCTTTTTTTGGCACTTGCGCCATCTGGCCGGATGGGATCCCTTGGGCGTCTTGAGATGCTTTGGGGCATGCCTTTTGCGCAAGTCGTGTTTTTTCTCTCGGGGCAAACCCGGGCAGGGGGCGGCGGACGTGGCGGGTTTCAACCAACAATTCGACCAGCACGGCGCGTGGCGCCGCGAGATGGGTCTGCGTGTCAAGGTGCTGGGCGACTGGCTGAAAGAGCAGGACTTGCTCGACGACGGCGCCGACGAGCGCCTGCACCAGCTGGCCGAGCAGCTCCAGTCCGACAAGGTGACGGTGGCCTTCGTGGCCGAGTTCTCGCGCGGCAAGTCGGAGCTGATCAACGCGGTGTTCTTTGCCGGCTATGGCCGCCGCATCATGCCCGCCAGCGCCGGGCGCACCACCATGTGCCCCACCGAGCTGGGCTACGAAGCCGCGCTGCCCCCCTGCCTGCGCCTGCTGCCCATCGAAACCCGCCTGCAGCCGCAGGCCCTGCTCGAATGGCGGCAGGTGCCCGAGAAGTGGACGCGGGTGGACCTGGACGTGAACGACCCCGAGCAGCTCGCCGGCGCCATGGAGAAAGTCTCCGAGGTGCTGCACGTGAGCCAGGACCAAGCCCGCGCGCTGGGCTTCTGGCACGACGACCGGCCCGAGGACAACCCGCCCGTCAACGCCAGCGGCGCAGTGGAAGTGCCGCGCTGGCGGCACGCGCTCATCAACATGGCGCACCCGCTGCTCAAGCAGGGCCTGGTGGTGCTCGACACGCCGGGGCTGAACGCCATCGGCGCCGAGCCGGAGCTCACCGTCAACCTCATCCCGCAGGCGCAGGCCGTGGTGTTCATCCTGGGTGCCGACACGGGCGTGACCAAGTCCGACCTGACCATCTGGCGCGAACACCTGGCCGCGATGGACGACGGCTCTGCCGCGCGATTCGTGGTGCTCAACAAGATCGACACGCTGTGGGACGAGCTGAGCACGCCCGCGCAGATCGCCGCGCAAATCCAGCGCCAGTGCGAAGACACCGCGCAGACGCTGGCGCTGCCGGCCGAGCAGGTGCTGGCCGTGTCCGCGCAAAAAGGCCTGTTGGCCAAGGTGCGCGGCGACGCTGCGCTGCTGGCCGAAAGCCGCCTGCCCGGCTTCGAGCAACTGATGGGCGAGCACGTGCTGGGCGAGCGCCAGGCCATGCTCGATGGCGCCATCCGGTCGGTGGTGGGCGCGCTGCGCACGCAGGCGGGCCGCACGCTGGGCGTGCGCCGGCGCGAGCTGGCCGAGCAGGCGCTCGAACTCAAGGGCCTGCGCGGCAAGAACCACGCCGTGATCCGCCAGATGCGCCTGCGCGTGGAGCAGGAAAAGGCCGAATTCGACCGCAGCGCCGCCAGCGTGCTGGCCGTGCGGTCGGTGCACATGAAGCTGCTGCGCGACGTCTTCAAGCTGCTGGGCAGCTCGTCCATCAAGCGCGAGCTGGCGGGCCTGACCACCTTGCTGCGCGAGCCGGGCCTGAAGCTGGGCGTGAAAAAAGCCTACGCCAAGGGCTTTGACAACCTGCGCGGCGTGATGCGCCAGGTGCAGATGCTGGAAACCGAAATCCACGCCATGCTCACCACCGCCTTTCGCCAGCTCAACACCGACTACGGCTTCTCGCTGCAAGCGGCCGAGCCGCCCGACATGCTGCGCTTCGAGCACGACCTGAGCGCCGTCGAACGCAGCCACCTGCAATATCTGGGCGTGGGCAACATGGTGCAGCTCGCGCGACCCGATTTCGCCGAGAAGCTGGTGCGTGCGCTGCTGGCGCGCGTGCGCTCCATCTTCGAGACGGCGCTGGGCGACATCGAGCTGTGGAACAAGACCTCCACCAGCCAGCTCGACGCCCAGCTGCGCGAGCGCCGCCGCGCCTTTGGCCGCCGCATCGAGGCCATCCAGCGCATCCAGGACGCCGCAGGCGGGCTCGATCTGCGCATCGGCGAAATCCACGACCAGGAAAGCGCACTGGACGCCGTGGCGCAGCGCCTGGACGTGCTCGCGGATGAACTCAAGGCCCTGACCACTGCCGCGGCGCCACAGGCAACCGAGCACACGCCAGAGCCCGTCGAGGCGTGAGCGCCGCCGCGCCACCGGCTGCCCGGTCCGAGGCTGCCAACGCCGCCTCGTTTGCCACCCGCGTCATCGACTGGCAGGGCCGCCACGGCCGGCACGGCCTGCCCTGGCAGGGCACGCGCGATGCCTACCGCGTGTGGCTGTCGGAAATCATGTTGCAGCAAACGCAGGTCAGCACCGTGCTGGCCTACTACCCGCGCTTTCTCGCCCGCTTCGCCGACGTGGCCAGCCTGGCCGCCGCGCCGCTGGGCGACGTGCTGGCACTGTGGAGCGGCCTGGGCTACTACAGCCGCGCGCGCCACTTGCACCGCTGCGCGGGCGAGGTGATGCAGCGCTTTGGCGGCCACTTTCCCCGCACCGCCGCCGAGCTGGCCACGCTGCCGGGCATCGGCCCTTCCACGGCCGCAGCCATTGCCGCCTTCTGCTTTGGCGAGCGCGCGGCCATTCTGGATGGCAACGTCAAGCGCGTGATCACCCGCGCCTTCGGCGTGGCCGACGACCTGAGCCTGCCCGCCAACGAGCGCGCCCTGTGGCAGCGCGCGCAGGCGCTGCTGCCCACGCACGATCTGCCCCGCACCATGCCCGCCTACACCCAAGGTTTGATGGATTTGGGTGCCACCGTCTGCACCCGCACGCGCCCGGCCTGCACGGCCTGCCCCTTGCAACCCGACTGCCAGGCCGCGCGCGAGGGCGACCCCGCGCGCTACCCCGTCAAGACCCGGCGCGTGCGCCGCAGCCAGCAAACGCTGTGGCTGCTGCACGCGCTGGACACGCAAGGCCGTGTGTGGCTCACCGAGCGCCCCGCGCGCGGCATCTGGGCCGGCCTGCATTGCCTGCCCACCTTCGATGCGCACGAGGCCCTGCTCGCCACCTTGCCCACCAGCGCCCGCGCCAGCGCCATGGCGCACCCGCCTTTCATGCATGTGCTGACGCACCGCGATCTGCACCTGCACATCGTCACCGCGCACGTGCCCGCCGATGCCGCGCCGGGCGAAGGCGGCTGGCACCTGGCCGATGCCTGGCCCCGGCTTGGCTTGCCAGCGCCCGTGCGGCGCTTTCTGGAGCAGTAGGGCGGGCATTCATGCCCGCGCGCTGCGCCGTGCGTCTGCACTGCACACGCGTCCCGCGCGGGCACAAGTGCCCACCCTGCGATTGACCACCTTTGAGCATCCAGCGTGGTTGGCACCCATCCAAGCCCTCCCCAGCGGGGCTTGCGTCTGCACCCATCTTTGTAGGCTGGGTAGAGCGCAAGCGAAACCCAGCAACCCGGCTTGCGAGAACGCTGGGTTTCGCCTTCGGCTCTACCCAGCCTACGGGGCTGAGTCACGCGTCCCGCGCGGGCACAAGTGCCCGCCCTGCGATTGCGGTCAGTCTGCTTTCTCTAAGGGGGGACTTGTAAAATTTTTTGACGATTGAATGTCAGATTTTGCGTAATGAAAGCATACGCAAAAAGCTCTGATATTGATACCGTTATCCCTCGCCAATAGGCTATCGCTTGTTTTCCGCCTGAGCGCATGAAAAAAAGCCCCGCAGGGCCTTTTTTCATGGCTTGGCTTCCTGGGAGGAAGCAGCGCGCCGGTTTTCAGCGGCCATAGCCGCCGCGGCGGTTGCCGCCACCACCACCACCGCCACCACCGCCACCGTAGTTGCCGCGGTTGCCGCCGCCGCCCGAGCGGTTGCGGCCACCGCCGCCGCCTTTGCCGCCCTTGCCCATCAGGTCGATGCTGGTGCGCATCGGGTCGGGCTGGCCCACGGCGCCGTGGCTGGGGCCTTGGGGGCGGTTGCGGCGGCCATGCAGATTGGTTTGCAGCGGGTCGATGTGACGCGGCAAATGGTCGAGGTCGCGGTCGTCCTCGTCGTCATAGCCGAACTCGCGTGTGGCGGCGTGTGGCGGGCGCGGCTGGCCTTGCTGGCCGCTGCTGGCCGGGTTGCCCTGGCGCGGCGCGCCGGGTGCGCCCTGCTGGCCACCGCCACGGTTGCGGCGGCGGCGGTTGCGGCCTGCGCGCTCGCCTTGCGGCTCGCCGTCGGCCTGCGCGCCATCGGCTTTGCCCTGGCCTGCGGTTTGTGCCTTGTTGCGGCCCTGGGCGGCAGGTTTGGCGCGCCCGCCCTGAACTTGCCCGGCCTTGTTGTCGCGGATGCGCTGCATCATTTCCTGGCGCGCGGCCTTGGCGGCAGCGGCCATCACTTCGCGGCCGGGCGGCTTGCCAAGGCCGCCCCACAGCGTCTGGCGGCCCATGGCGATGGGCTCGGCGCGCTCGCCTTCGGCGGGGCCGAAGCCGTCCAGCATCTGCACCGGGATTTGCTGGCGGGTGAACTTCTCGATCTCGTGCATGAAGCCTTCTTCGTCCATGCACACCAGGCTCACGGCCTGCCCGCTCGCGCCCGCGCGGCCCGTGCGGCCAATGCGGTGGACGTAGTCTTCGGGCACGTTGGGAATGTCGTAGTTGACGACGTGCGGCAGCTCGTCAATGTCGATGCCGCGCGCGGCAATGTCGGTAGCCACCAGCGCGCGCAGCTCGCCGCTCTTGAACTCGGCCAGCGCCTGGGTGCGGGCGCTCTGGCTCTTGTTGCCGTGCAGCGCCATCGCCTTGATGCCGTGCTTGCACAGGTAGTCGGCCACGTGGTTGGCGCCGTATTTGGTGCGGGTGAACACCAGCACCTGGCTCCAGTCGCCTTCGCCGATCAGGTGGGCGAGCACTTCTTTCTTGCGCGTGCGGCCCACGGGGTAGATGAGCTGGCTGATGCGCTCCACGGTGGTGTTGGGCGGCGTGACCTGGATGTGCTTCGGGTCTTTCAGCAGGCCGCGCGCCAGCTCGCGGATCTCGTCGCTGAAGGTGGCGCTGAAAAGCAGGCTTTGCTTGGCCTTGGGCAGCAGGGCCAGCACTTTCTTCACGTCGTGGATGAAGCCCATGTCGAGCATGCGGTCGGCTTCGTCCAGCACCAGGATCTCGACGTGCGAGAGGTCGACGTGCCCCTGGCCGCACAAATCCAGCAGCCGGCCGGGCGTGGCCACCAGAATGTCCACCCCGCGCCGGACGCGATCGATCTGCGGGTTCATGCCCACGCCGCCGAAGATGACGGTGGAGCCGAGGTCAAGGTGCTGGCCGTAGATGCGCACCGACTCTTCCACCTGCGCGGCCAGCTCGCGCGTGGGCGTGAGCACCAGCGCGCGGATGGCCCCCGGCCTGGTCGCCGGGCGGGTGCTGAGCAGTTGCAGCATGGGCAAGGTGAAGCCGGCGGTCTTGCCGGTGCCGGTCTGTGCGCCGGCCAGCAGGTCGTGCCCTTCGAGCACGGAGGGAATGGCTTGCGCCTGGATGGGTGTGGGGGCTGTGTAGCCTTGGCTCTGCACGGCCTTCAGGATGGCCGGTGCCAGGTTCAGATCTTCAAAGTTCATCAAAGTGGAGCGCCTTGGTAGGAAGCGGCGCGAGTCGCTTGGGGCCTGTTCCGGCGGTCTGCCGGCCAGTTGAAGGCTCAAGCGGTTCTTCAGAGGTGGGCGAGAGCGTGTTGCTGTCTCGTCGCCCCAGCGGAAGAGCTGGCGTCGCGGCGAAACTGGTGTGCCGCGAGCGATGCGGATTATGGCATGGCGCTCGGCGGGCGCACCAGGCAACGGGGCAGGGCGGATAATCCGCCTGGTCGGCGCGTCAGCCGGCAGCCCGCGCGCGCTGCCTTGTCTTGCTGCCGCTTCCTTTTTCCATCACGCTTGATGCATCCCTGAAGGGGGTGCATCGCTATTTATTCAAGAGCAAACACATGGCCCAGTACGTTTTCACCATGAACCATGTCGGCAAGATCGTGCCACCCAAGCGCGCCATCTTGAAAGACATTTCCCTCAGCTTCTTTCCTGGTGCCAAGATCGGCGTGCTAGGCCTGAACGGCTCGGGCAAGTCCACGCTGCTGAAAATCATGGCCGGCATCGACAAGGAGATCGAGGGCGAGGCCACACCCATGCCGGGCCTGGACATCGGCTATCTGCCGCAGGAGCCGCAGCTCAATCCCGAGCACACCGTGCGCGAGGCGGTGGAAGAGGCGATGAAGGAAGTCAACGACGCCCGCGCGCGGTTGGAAGAAATCTACGCCGCCTATGCCGAGCCAGACGCCGACTTCGACGCCTTGAGCGAAGAGCAAGGCAGGCTCGAAGCCATCATTGCCGCCGCCGGCACCGACAGCGAGCACCAGCTGGAGATCGCCGCCGACGCGCTGCGCCTGCCGCCGTGGGACGCCGTCATCGGCAAGCTCTCGGGCGGCGAAAAGCGCCGCGTGGCGCTGTGCAAGCTGCTGCTGTCCAAGCCCGACATGCTGCTGCTGGACGAACCCACCAACCACCTGGACGCCGAAAGCGTCGAGTGGCTGGAGATCTTCTTGAAGCGCTTCACCGGCACCGTGGTCGCCATCACCCACGACCGCTACTTCCTCGACAACGCCGCCGAGTGGATTCTCGAACTCGACCGCGGCCACGGCATTCCCTACAAGGGCAACTACAGCACCTGGCTGGAGCAAAAGGAAGCCCGCCTCAAGCAGGAACAGCGCACCGAAGACGCCCGCGCCAAGGCCATGAAGAAAGAGCTGGAATGGGCGCGCGCCAACCCCAAGGGCAGGCAGGCCAAATCCAAGGCACGCCTGGCGCGCTTTGAAGAGCTGAGCGACTACGAATACCAGCGCCGCAACGAAACGCAGGAGATCTTCATCCCCGTGGCCGAGCGGCTTGGCACCGAAGTGTTCGAGTTCAAGAACGTGAGCAAGAGCTTTGGCGACCGCCTGCTCATCGACAACCTCAGTTTCAAGGTGCCCGCCGGTGCCATCGTCGGCATCATCGGCCCCAACGGCGCGGGCAAGTCCACGCTGTTCAAGCTGATCGCGGGCAAGGAGCAGCCCGACAGCGGCGAAGTCACCGTGGGCAAGACCGTGCAAATGGCCTTCGTCGACCAGAGCCGAGACGACCTCGCCAACGACAAAACCGTGTGGGAAGACATCTCGGGCGGGCTGGACATCATCACCGTCGGCAAGTTCCAGATGGCCAGCCGCGCCTACTGCGGGCGCTTCAACTTCAACGGGCAAGACCAGCAAAAGAAAGTCGGCATGCTCTCCGGCGGCGAGCGCGGCCGCCTGCACCTGGCCAAGACGCTGATGCAAGGCGGCAACGTGCTGCTGCTCGACGAGCCGTCGAACGACCTCGACGTGGAAACCCTGCGCGCGCTCGAAGACGCGCTGCTGGAGTTCGCCGGCAGCGTCATGGTCATCAGCCACGACCGCTGGTTCCTCGACCGCATCTGCACCCACATCCTCGCGGCCGAGGGCGATTCGCAATGGGTGTTCTTCGACGGCAACTACCAGGAATACGAGGCCGACAAGGTCAAGCGCCTGGGCGAAGACGGCGCGCGGCCGCACCGGGTGCGCTACAAGGCGTTGAAGTAACACACGGCCCTGCGTGCGCTGCCTGGTGCAGATAGCTGATGACCTTCAGCGGGCCATGGATGGCGGCATGGCTCTGACGATCCTCAACCCGTAGGTCGGAACCCCGAAGGGATTCCGCCGGTGCCAGCTGTGCAGGGCTCAAGCCGCGTTTGTTTTCATGCGTTGGGGTGATGGAAGCGTCGCTGGCCGGGATGTGCGCCCGGCAGCGCACCTCCTTTTCTTTGCGCCGCCAAAGAAAAGGAGGCAAAAGAAAGGCGGCCCCACTGACCGTGTCCCTTCGCTTCGCTACGGGCAACCTGCGATGCTCGGTCGTGGGGCGGCGCTGCAGAACTCGCTTTGTTCGCTTCGCTCTCGCCGCTCAGACAACTGCAGCGAGTCAGAGCACGAAGCGCGGCATGCTTCGCTGCCGCGCCCGCCCCACGCCCTGCGCTTCTCGGCACGGCCAGAGGGGTTCCCAAGTCCCTGCGGGCCATCGCTTCGCTCGGCCCTTGGTTTTCCCCCTCTCCCTCTGGGCCTGGCATATGCACACATTTTTGTAGGCTGGGTAGAGCGAAGCGAAACCCAGCAAGCCGGCTCGCGAAAACGCTGGGTTTCGCTCAGGCTCTACCCAGCCTGCGAGGTGATGGCGAACACAAGCGCGGCGCGCTACCGCCCCGCCTTCAGCAGCTCGCGCTGCCAGTTCTCGGGCACCAGGTCGAACAGGGGCGTGGGGTCGCGGCTCATCAGGGGCACGAGGCCGCGCACGTCGATCTGCGGCAGGCTGCTGCTCATGTCCAGCTGGGCCAGCTCGGCCATCCAGCCGATGTTGACCGAGCCGTCGGGCTGGGGCCGCGAGGTGATGAGCGCCAGCATGCGCCGCGCTTCGGCGCTGCCCTTGTCGGCGGCGGCGCGGTACAGGCGCAGGGCTTCCGCGTAGTTCACCGGCACACCTTCGCCTCTGTGAAAGCGCCGCGCCTGCGCGAGCAGCGCGGCAGCATCACCGGGGGCCGCTGCCGGCGAGGCGGGACGGGCGGTGCGGCGTTCAAGCAGTTGAAGGTTGGCGGCGGCGGCGGCAGAGCGCGGTGCGGCGGCCTGAAAGTAGTCGCGCGCGCCTTTGAGGTCGCCGCGCGCGAGCGCCTCCAGCCCCAGCTCGATGCGCGCCTGCACGTCGCCTTCTGCGGCTGCGCGCAGCAGCATGCCGCGCATGGGCAGCTCGAAGCCGGTCACGCCTTGCGCGTCGGGTGCGCCCACGGTGAGCGGTTGCAGGCGGCTGGTCAGCACCCAATCGAGATAAAGCGCGCGGCCGGGGTAGCGCGGGCGCAGCTGGGCAATGGCCTGGCGTGCGGCGGCGGGGTCGGGCGGGCCTTTGCAGCCTTCGATATAGCACCAGGCCAGCCCGGCCTGCGCCAGCGGCTGGCGGCCCAGGCGGGTGGCGCGCTCGAACCAGGTCTGGGCCTGTGAGGGAGAACGTGGCACCACGCCACCGTGCAGCTCGATCAGGCCCAGCGTCCATGCGGCATTGGCGGCGGCGTTGGTGGAGCCGAAGCCGCTGGCGGGTTCGGCGGCGCGGCGCAGCGCAGTGAGTGCGGCGCGCTGCGCCGGGGTGACTGCGGTGGGCATTTGCGGGCCGGGTGCGCCAGATGCGGGGCCGGCGTTAGGGCCGTCGGGCCGCAGGTTGCGGCCCATTTCGGGGCTGCCGGGGCGGGCGCGGGTGTCGATGGCCGGGGCGGTCGGGCCTTGGGGGATCTGCGGCTGGATGGGTGGCGGGTGGGGCGGGGTCAGCGTGATGGTGCTGTCGGCCACACCCCAGTTGCCGCCCGGTGGCTGCGCCACGGCGCTGGCGTGGGCGGGTGCGGTGGCTGCCAGCAGCAGCATGGCCACCGCGAGAGAGGTCAGTGCCAGTGCGGCCAGTGCCCGCCCGCGCGCGTGGCGGCGGGTGCGGCGGTGGCGTGGGGCGAAGGGGGCAGGTTTCATGGCGCGGCTCTCACGGCGGTGGGCAGTGGGGCGGGGGCGGTTTGGCCGTGCGGCCAGCGGCGTGCGCTGGCCGCGCCTGGTCAGGACTGCCTGGGGTTTTTCAGCGCCTGGCCACCGCGCCGACGGCGGTGGCGGCTGCCGTGGCGGCCGCAGCGGTGGGGGCGGCGGCGGCCGGGCGTTCGCGGCGGGGCAGCACGCGCCAGTTCAGTGTTTCGGTGACCACGTTGCCCGCGCCCAGGGCGCTTTCGAACTGCGTGCGCACGGCTTGCAGGTCGTTGTAGCCCTTGATCGGGGTGAGTGCGGGGGCGTGCAGCGCTTGCGGCAGGCGGGTCATGGGGTCTTCGTGGCTGGCCAGGCACACGAGCGACTCTTCGCCTTGCGCGCCCGCTTCCAGGATGAAGGCGGGGTAGGGCACCATCCAGTCGGGCAGGCGCACGGCCTGGTTGGCCGAGACGAGCGAGTCGGGGTTGACCATGTTGGGCAGCAGGCGCACCACGTTGCCGCTGGCGTCGCGCAGGTAGCAGAACAGGTGCGAGGCGCGCGAGACGGTGGCCGAGGTGAAGATGTGCGTGCCGGTTTCAAACGCGGTCTTGTCGCGCACGGTGTTTTCTATTTGCATGTTCACCGTCAGCGGCGCCTGCGCCACCTGGCCCTGGCTCAGCTCGGGCCAGCCCACGCGGGCGAGGTGGCCGCTTTCGTCCAGCGCCACGAACTCGCGCAGGGCGCGCTCGTAGGTGGGGAAGTTGATGACGCCGGTGGTCACCATGCCCACGTCGGACTGAAAGCGCCCGATGGCCTCGCGCAGCACGGCGCTGTTGGCGGGTAGTTGCTGCTCGAAGGCGGGCAGGTAGCCCTGGCTGGCAAGGTAGCGCTGCACCAGGCGGGCGTGGGTGCCGCTGTCGCCCTCGTCATACCACTCGCGCAGCTGGCGCTGGAACTCGGGGTGGGCGTTGTCCAGCGTCAGGCAGCGCCAGTAGGGCAGGCGCGTCCACTTGCCGGCCAGCTCGATCACGGCCAGCTCCACCAGCGTGCGCATGGCCGCGCCCGAGCCTTGCGTCAGATCGCGCCCCACGTTGAACTGCACGCCGTAGCTGCCGATCTTGCCGGCCAGATCCAGCCCCTGGCCGGAGGTGCCGATGATGACCTCGTTGGCCGAGTCCAGCCCCGGAATGAGCGTGCGCGTGCGGAAGTCGCCCAGGTGCATCTCCAGGCCGATGATGGTGGCGCCGCGGTTGCGGCTGTAGCCCGCTTCCACCCGCGCGCCCGACACGCCCGCGCCGTGGCGCGCGCTGAGCACGTTCTGGTCGACGAAGGAGATGGCGCCCGAGACATACAGCGCGGGGCGCTGCAACTGCATCTGGTTGTTGTTGAGCAGGATGGTGGTGAGGTTCTGCACCGTGTCCTGGCGGGCGATGTCCACCTCGAAGTCCACGTAGCGGAAGGCGTTGGACAGCCGCGACATCTGCGACAGCGCGGTGATCACCATCTCCTTGGTGGCCACGGGCACCCGGCCCGAGGCGTCGAAGATGTATTTGCTGGAAATCAGCGTGGTCGGAATCTCGGCTTCGCGCATCAGCCGATCCATGCACATGAGCGAATCGCTGAAGCTCGACATGGAGCGCACAGGCCGCGTGGCGGGGCGGTCGTGCGTGCTGGCGTAGGACTGGAACTCGGCGTCGTTCTTCGGCGCGATGGGCGTGGCGCAGCCCGCCAGCAGGGCGGCGGCGGCCAGCGTGCTGGCCAGCAGGCCCCTGCGGCCCGAAAACAAGCCGGCGGCGCGCGCGCGTGGTGTGTGGTTCTTGTTCATGACTTCGCTCCCTGACTTGACTCACTCGAAACACGCGGAACGTACGCGTTCATCACGCGCGCCGCCGGACAAAAAACGGCTTGCCGCTAGCGGCAGATGGTGACCAGGTCGCCGCGCAGCACCACCATCTGGTCTGGCGTGGTGCCCGGGCCGTAGCGGCCTGCGGGGCCGGCAGCGGCGGCACCGCCGGTGTAGGTGTTGCTGGCCACGTCCGTCACGCAGTTGCGCTGCAGGGCGTTGCCGGTCTGGCGGCTGACCACGTCGCGCTGGGTGTAGACGGTGCCGTTGCCGCCATCCAGTTCGTTGAAGGCCTTGATCTCGTAGCGCGTGACCTTGGCCTGGAGCCAGGCGGGCAACTCGGTGTGGCTGTCGATCTGCCCCGACGCCTGCATGGGCGCGCCCGGCAGCTGCAGATAGCTCACCCCGCCACCGATCATGATCGGATCGGATCCCGGCGCGTTCTGCGCGGCGGCGGCCACACTGGCGGCCAGTGTGGCGCAGGCCAGCATGGTGCGTATGGCGATGGTTTTCATGGCGTTCCCCCTTCTCGACTCAGGATGTGTGGGTGCTCACGCGGCGCAGCCGGGGCGAGTGACCCCTCCCCGGCTGTGCATGTGCCCGTCCGTGCCGCGCGTGCGGCACGGGAGGCTGGCCGTGCGGGCTGCTCAGGGGCAGGTCATGCAGGCGTTGTTGGTGGAGAGGTTCTGCACGGCGCGGCTGTTGGTGCCGGTGGCCTTGGCGGCGATGTAGGCGCCGGAGCCGGCCACGACTTGCAGCTGCGTCGCGTTCAGGGCCACGCTGCCGATGTTGCTGGCCAGGTTGTTTTGCGCAAACGACTGGGTGCCGCGTGCGTCGGCCTTCACGGCAGAGTCGGCCAGCGCCGTGATCTGGGTGGAAGGTGCGCGCAGTGCCACGCCGTAGGTGTTGCTCGACAGGTTGTTGCTGGCCGTGCTGTCGACGCCCGATGCCTTGGCCTGGACAGCGGTGTCCATCAGCGCGGTGACCTGGATTTGCGGCGCGCTCACGTTGATGCCGCCGGTTTCGCACACGGCGCAGGGTGCCGGAGCAGGCGGGTTGCCGCCGCCGCCGCCATGACCAGGGCGGCCAGCGTAAGCAACGGAAGTGGACAGAGCGACCAGCGCAATGATGGCAAGCTTTTTCATGATGAGATCCTCCAAAGATGAACTGACACAAGGGTTTCGGGTTGGCCAGCCCCATGCCAGCTTCTCCCGGTGGTTTTGACGCTGCCTGGTGCCGGACCTCCCTGTTTTGTGTGGTGCTCGGCTTTCGGTGGCGTCGGGTTGCAGTGTCTGCCTGCTGCTGCCTGCGTCCAATCGCCGAAACTGGATACGTCGGAAGGTGGATGAGGCCTATACCTTTTGATACAGAGCGTTTTTCGGCGGCGTTTGGCAGGTTGACAAGTGCGCTATCCAAATAGAAGCAAACCCAAGTTGTAAGATGGTTAGTAACTATTTGTATCATTAGAAAGTGAATGAAAACATACCCAAAATGTTCTCGCGAATGTGGCGTTTGAGGCCTATCGTTGTGACGTTCATCACGGTTTGTCACGCGCCAGGCGCTGCAAATACCACGTGAAAAAGCCCTTTTCTGGCGCATTCAGGCGCTGTCAAGTGGCTTGAATCGGCCCCGTGGTTACATGTGTGTGCTGATGAACAAACCCCCCATGCACATCAGGGAGTCAAGGCCATGAACACTCACAACCCTTCCATTCACGCACCCGTGGCGTCGGCCGACGAGCCGCCGTTTGTCCGCACCTCTGCCGCGTCGCTCGTCGATACGGGCGCGCCTTCGGCCTGGCCGCATTTCATGGTGGGCCAGCCCGAGCAGCCCGTGCGCGTGCTGGTGATCGACGATGACCCGCACATGCGCCGCGTGATCGCGCAGGAGCTGCTGGGCGACATGCGCGTGAACCTGCTGGGGCAGGCCGGCTCGGTGCGCGAGGGCAAGCGCCTGATCGCGCTGCACGAGTTCGACGTGATGCTGGTGGACCTGAACCTGGGCGACGGCACGGGCTTTCAGCTCATCGAGTACATGAAGGCCATGCGCCCGGTGGCCGAGGCGGTGGTGGTGTCGGCGCTGGAGGACGAGGAGCACGCCATTCACGCCTTCGAGCTGGGTGCCACCGGCTATCTGCTGAAGAACTCGTGGTTCGGCAGCTTTGCGCAGGCGGTGTTGCAGGTGGTCAATGGCGGCGCGTCCATCACGCCCAACCTGGCGCGGCGCCTGCTGCGCCGCATGGACGGGCAGGCACCCGGCAGTGCGCGCGCCGCGCCGCACGCGCCTGCGCGCAGCGCGCCCGTACCGGCGGGCGAGCGCCTGTCGGAGCGCGAGCGCGAGATCCTGCGCCTGGTGGCCGCGGGCTACACCAGCGGCGAGATCGGCACGCGCCTGGGCATCAGCACGCAGACGGTGAACACGCACATCAAGAACACCTACCGCAAGCTGCAAGTGCGCACGCGCGCGCAGGCGGTCAACCTGGCGTCGATGCGCGGCCTGCTCTACTGAGCGCCCGGCAGGCGAGGCGGGCGGCTGCTGCGGCCACGGCAGCTTTTCCTGTTGCAATGATTTGTATGAAAAATAGTAGCTGCTTGCGTAAGATTTAAAGCGTATTCAATGATTAATGTATTAAATATGATGTAAAACGTACGCAAACAGCTACTAATTTTAATTTTTCTTGTCTTCTCCCCCGCGTAAAACATGGCTTTCGGGATGCGCCACGCCAGCATGTGTGGCGCGGCCTGGCCGGAGGGGTGTAGCGTGGCCTATGTCTTTCGGTCAATGGCATTGTTTGGCGAAATGACCAGAATGCACTTCATGCACTCCCTCTGGTTTTCTCCCGTGGTGGCCCTGGCGCTGTCGCTCTATGCGCTGGCGGGCTGGCTGCGCGGGCGGCAGGCGTGCGACCTGCTGTTTGGCGGCATCACGCTGGGCTGGTTCGGCCTGCTGCTGGCCGATGCGCTGGTGCGCGGCCAGCTGGTGGGCGCTGGCTTTGGCGTGTTGGCGGCCACGCGCGGGCTTTACCTGTGCGTGGCCTTGGGCGTGGGGGTGTTCCTGCTGAAGGCAGGCGGGCTGTGGGGGCCGCGCACGCGCTGGGGCGCGGGCCTGCTGGCGCCCGTGCT
>JAUNTQ010000005.1:0-34566 GCA_030538605.1 Pseudomonadota bacterium | reverse complement strand
CTGCTGCTGCTGTCGCCCGGCGTGCTGCTCGACTGGCCGGCGCCGTGGCTGCACGTATGGACCTGGTCGCTGGCGCTGGGCGCGGCCGCACTGGTGTGCGCGCTGGCGCTGGCCGCCTGGCACAGGGGCGGCGGGCCGGGCGGCCAGGCGTGGATGGCGCTGGCGGCGGGCATCTTCGGGCTGGCCGTGCTGCTGACCGACCTGGACGCCTATGCCTCGGCGGCCACGGTGCGCCTGTCGGTGCTGCACTACTTTTTCTATGCGCTGCTGTTCGTGCTGTGGATGATGGTTTCCGCGCGCATGGGCACGCCTGCGGCTTCGGATGGCGAACCCGCTGCCGAGCAGGCCGTGCGCCGCCGCCTGGCGCAGGACCTGCACGACGGCGTCGGCTCGCAGCTGGTCAGCATCATCTCGGGCCTGAGCATGGGCACGCCCCAGCAGCGCGCCACCGCTGCGTCCTTGCAGGAATGCGTGGTGGAGCTGAAGCTGCTGGTGGACGGCATGAGCCACGAAGCATCCGTGCTGGCCCACTTGGCCAGCCTGCGCTATCGCATGCAGCCGCTGATGGCCGCAGCCGGCATGCGCCTGCATTGGGAAATCGCCGACGAAGACCTGCTGGAGCAGGTGCAGGGCGACGCCGCACGCCAGGTGCTGCGCATGGCACAAGAGGCCCTGGCCAACGTGGTGCGGCATTCGGACGCAGACGAGGTGCTCGTCAGCTGCCGCCACGACAAGCAGGGCGACGCGCTGGTGCTGGAAGTGGCCGACAACGGCGTGGGCATGGCGCCCGCGCTGCGCACCGCGCCCGCGCTGGACGAAAGCGCCGCCGCTGGCGGGCGCGGGCTGGTCGGCATGGAGCGCCGCGCCCGCCGCCTGGGCGGCAGGCTGCGCATTGAAGCGGCGCACGGCCAGGGCACGCGCGTGCGCCTGCTGCTGCCCATGGCGGGGCTGCACGCGGCCAGCATGCCGTGGCTGCCCACGCAGTGAACGCGGCTCAAAGCGCGCCCTGTGCGGGCCGCCCGCGCCACCTGCTGTGGCACACTTGCCCGCCGTTTTTTCACCCTGTTTTTGCGGGCCCCTGAGCGGGCCTTTTTTGTTGCCCATGTCCGATCCCATCGCCACCCAAGCCGCCACAGGCCAGATTGCCCACCAGATCGCCGACGAGCTGAAAGTGCGCGCCGCGCAGGTGCAGGCCGCCGTCGATCTGCTGGACGGCGGCGCCACCGTGCCCTTCATCGCCCGCTACCGCAAAGAGGCCACAGGCGGCCTTGACGACGTGCAGATGCGCGAGCTGGAGGCGCGCCTGGCCTACCTGCGCGAGCTGCACGAGCGCCGCGCCGCAGTGCTCAAAAGCATTGACGAGCAAGGCAAGCTGACCGATGCGCTGCGCGCCGCGATTGCCGCCGCGCCCACCAAGCAGGAGCTGGAAGACATCTACCTGCCCTTCAAGCAAAAGCGCCGCACCAAGGGCCAGATCGCGCGCGAAGCCGGCATCGAGCCACTGGCCGACCAGCTGTGGGCCGACCCCGCGCTCGACCCCGCCGCCTGCGCGCAAGCCTATCTGCGCCCGCCCGAGGTGCTGGACGACGGCAAGCCCGGGCCTGACTTCTCCACCGTGCCCGCCGTGCTCGACGGCGTGCGCGACATCCTCTCCGAACGCTGGGCCGAAGACGCCGCGCTGGTGCAAAACCTGCGCGAATGGCTGTGGGCCGAAGGGCTGCTGCAAAGCAAACTGGCCGCGGGCAAGAACGAGGCCGACCCCGACGTCGCCAAGTTCCGTGACTACCACGACTACGGCGAACCCATCAGCCGCGTGCCCAGCCACCGCGCGCTGGCCGTGTTCCGCGGGCGGCAGCTGGAGATTCTGGATGCCAAGCTCGTGCTGCCTGAGCCGCTGGCCCCCTCACCCCAACCCTCTCCCCGGCGGGGAGAGGGAGAAAAACCCTTGACCACCGCGTCTTCACTCCCTCTCCCGCGTGCGGGAGAGGGTAGGGGTGAGGGCGGTGGTGCATCGAGAAGCTCCCAACAGCCCAGCCTCGCCGAAGGCCGCATCGCCCTGCACCTTGGCTGGCACCACCAAGGCCGCGCAGCCGATGACCTGCTGCGCAAATGCGTGGCCTGGACGTGGCGCGTCAAGCTCAGTTTGAGCACCGAACGCGACCTGTTCGCCCGCCTGCGCGAAGCGGCCGAGCAAGTCGCCATCAAGGTCTTTGGCGACAACCTGCGCGATTTGCTGCTGGCCGCCCCCGCCGGGCAAAAGGCCGTGATGGGGCTGGACCCCGGCATCCGCACCGGCGTGAAAGTGGCCGTGGTCGATGCCACCGGCAAGCTCGTCGACACCGCCACCGTCTACCCGCACGAGCCGCGCCGCGACTGGGACGGCAGCCTGCACACCCTGGCCACGCTGGCGCACAAGCACGGCGTGCAGCTTATCGCCATCGGCAACGGCACCGCCAGCCGCGAGACCGACAAGCTGGCGGGTGATCTCATCAAGTTGATGCAAAAAGCAGACCCAGTGCAGGCAGATAAAGCGCAAACAGCTATAGAAAAGATAGTCATCAGCGAAGCCGGTGCCAGCGTCTACAGCGCCAGCGAATACGCCAGCCAGGAGCTGCCCGACGTCGACGTCAGCCTGCGCGGCGCGGCCAGCATCGCCCGCCGCCTGCAAGACCCGCTGGCCGAGCTGGTCAAGATCGACCCCAAATCCATCGGCGTGGGCCAATACCAGCACGACGTCAACCAGAGCGAGTTGGCCCGCCAGCTCGACGCGGTGGTGGAAGACTGCGTCAACGGCGTGGGCGTGGACCTGAACACCGCCAGCGCGCCGCTGCTGGCGCGCGTGTCCGGCCTGTCGGGCACCGTGGCCAAGTCGGTCGTGCGCTGGCGCGAGCAGCACGGCGCGTTCAAGAGTCGCCAGCAGTTGCTGGACGTGAGCGGCCTCGGCCCCAAGACCTTCGAGCAAAGCGCGGGCTTCTTGCGCATTCGCGGCGGCGACAACCCGCTGGACATGACCGGCGTGCACCCCGAAACCTACCCGGTGGTCGAGCAAATCATCGTCAACACCGGCAAACCCATCGACCAGCTCCTGGGCCGCGCCGAGGTGCTGAAAACCTTCAAGCCCGAGCAGTTCGCCACCGATCAGTTCGGTGCCATCACGGTGAAAGACATCCTCGCCGAGCTTGAAAAGCCTGGTCGCGACCCGCGCCCCGACTTCAAGGTCGCCCGCTTCAACGACGGCGTGGACGACATCACCGACCTGCGCGAAGGCATGGTGCTCGAAGGCACCGTGAGCAACGTCGCGCAGTTCGGCGCCTTTGTCGATCTGGGCGTACACCAGGACGGGCTGGTACACGTCAGCCAGCTCGCCAACAAGTTCGTGAACGACGCCCGCGAAGTCGTCAAGACCGGCCAGATCGTCAAGGTGAAAGTGCTGGAAGTGGACGTGCCGCGCAAGCGCATCAGCCTGACCATGAAGCTGGACGCGCAAGCCCCGCGCCGAGACGCCCCGCGCGAAAACCGCTTCGAGCAAGCCGGGCGCGGCGCACGCAGCGGCCAGGGCAGGGCACCTGCGCCGCAAGGCACGGCCATGGCCTCGGCCTTCGAAAAGCTCAAGGGCTTGCAAACCAAATAAGCAGTCAGCGCTTGTCCATCAAGCGCAAAAAGCTATCTTCTTTTTGTAGGGTGGGTGCAAGCACCCACCCTACCGGGCTTGGGTTCACCATGGCTTATGAATCAGGCGGTTTGAACCAGTCCGCCTGCATGCCGGTGGCTGCCAATGCCTGTTCATCGAGCGCCTGCTGCGCAAAGGGCAGCACGCCTTGGCCGTGCAGCCGCGCGAAAAGCTTTTCTGCATATCGGTGCGCAAAATCTTCCTTGCGCTTTGGCGTCAGCTCACTCCACCACACATCGGTGGCCAAGACCTCGGCATGGTCCACATGATGGCCGATCTCGTGCAGCAGGGTGCGAAAAAGCATGGTGTGCCGAACGGCAGCGGGCGTTGAAACGATGCGCCAATGACGCCGCGTGGGCTGCACCTCGTGCCCGTCCATGCGCAGACGATCCAATTCGCGCACATCGTCGGGGGTCAACGAGCGCGACCACGAAAAGGGCGCAAGCGACTGCGCTTGCAGCACGATGGCCGGCCCAGGCGCTGGCACGCCCTGAAAGTGCCAAACGGCTTGGCCCCAGACGGCACGAAGCATTTGCTGCTTGCGCGTGGGCTGTCGCATGACGATGAAATCCACCTTGCGCCAGTCTTCTGGCGGGCAGTGGCTGAGGAGCGTGCACACGTCATCCACCGTGCAAGGATGAAAAAAGCCAGAAGACGGTGCTTGAACGAAAAAGCGCATGGGCACGCCCGCAATGTTCCGAAGCACGCAAACCGGCTTGCCCAGCTGCTCGGCATAGGTCAGATGACCACGTGTGGGGTCGGGAATGACGAGCGCGTTGTTCTGCCCGTGGCCGTGCGCGCCTGTGCCCACATGCCGGTTGCGGCGGCCTGGGTTCCATCCGGGGCGGTTCATGGTGGGCAATCGGTGAGGGCGGAGGGTGCGTGGCAGTGTATGTCTTGACCTGCTGTGGCTGATGCGCCCCGGCGCAGGCCGCCAAGCATCTCAAAATACCGCCATGCCCAAACCCGCTCGCACCCTCACTTGCGCCGAATGCGGCCAGACCGTGCCACTGCTTCAGCCGGATGCCGCGCTGCTGGCACGTTTGGTGGATGAATGCCTTTGGCAGCCTGACCCCGCGCCGCACATCGCGGCTGAAGTGCGCCGCACATTGGTGTCGTGTCATGCCTCCAATGTCGGTGTCCGCACCGCCCTCGCCGCCCGTGGCGGCGTTGCTGCTCTTGCCAATACCGACAGTATTGGCGGCGATCAGCGCCTTGCCACGAACGCCGATGACGGCACGGCCATCCGACATTTGAAGCGTGACACGACACCAGCTTGCACGCGTGACGACGCCCTGGGCTGGGCGGATCATCTGCTGTCGTGCTGCCGGTCATGGCCGCTGTTCAGCGCAGAGGACCAGGCCGTGCTGGCGCAGATCGACCAAGCGTTTGGCCCCGTGCCCTGCCCGGCGCATTTCACCGACGACTATCTGGACGGCTGCGACAGCCAGGACCACGACGAGGTTTTGAGCGCCCGCCCGCGTGAGCGCCTGCGCCGAGGCGACCTGGGGCAATCTGGCTGGAACCCGCTTTGCTTTACGCACGCGGCGGCCACGGCCTATCTGTTTCCCACCCTGGCGCGCTATGCGCTGATGCCGCGCATCAGCGGCCGTGAAGCGTATGCAGATCTGTTGCTGTGGAATCTGGAAAATGAAGGAGAGCGCAACCGCTTTTTTAGCGCGTTTACGCCTGCGCAACGTGCCGCCGTGGCGCGGTTTTTGCGGCATCTCAAGGCCACGCGGCTTGAGCCAGATCTGCACTTTTCGCTTCCAGAGCTGAACCGCGCCATTGCAACCTGGGGCGGCCATGCCGCTGGGGCTGGCAGCGCGCCATGAGCTTGCCCACCCTCTACACCTTCCGCCGCTGCCCCTACGCCATGCGCGCGCGCTGGGCCATTGCCGTGGCGGGCGTGGCCGTGCAGATGCATGAAGTGAGCCTGCGCTACAAGCCCGCCGCCATGCTGGTGGCCTCGCCCAAGGGCACGGTGCCGGTGCTGGTGCTGCCCACGGGCGAAGTCATTGACGAAAGCCTCGACGTGATGCGCTGGGCGCTGGCGCAGCGCGACCCCGAAGGTTGGCTCGCGCCCGAGCGCGGCACGCTGGATGACATGCTGGCGCTGATTGCCGCGTGCGAGCGCGATTTCAAGCCCCATCTTGACCGCGCCAAATACGCCACGCGCTACACAGCGGAATGGGGTGACGGCGCCCACGGCGACGATTTCGCGGCGCGGCACTTTGCGCTGGCGCTGGTGTTTTTGCAGACCTTGGCGCAACGCTTGCAGGGCGCGGCGGGCGATGTGCCCTGTCTGTTCGGCCACCGCCCGGCGCTGGCGGACTTTGCCATCGTGCCTTTCGTGCGGCAGTTCGCGCGCCACGACCCGCTGCGCGTGGCCGCCGCTGCGCCTGCGCCCGTCATGGCGTGGATGGCGCGGCTGTTGGCGCGGGCGGACTTTGATGGGGTGATGCGCAAGGTGGAAACAAAAGCATAGCTGCTTGTGCTTTGTGGAAGGGCGTTCTTGCGCATAAAGACTTTCTTTGAACGCAAAGTGCGCAGAGGTTTCGCAAAAGTCGCAGAAAAAATTTTTGGGTTTTCTTTTGCGCTTTTTGCGCAAGCTTGGCGACTTTTGCGTTCAAAAAAATAAAATAAAACATAGCTGCTTGCGCATGTTATTAAACATTTTTAGACATGAATTTATATAAAAACGTTTAAAAACGTGCGCAAGCAGCTCACTTTTTATGTCTTACCAGCGATGCGCCCATGCCGCGCCGCTTTCCGGGCTGTATTTGCATCCAGTGAAAACACGCCGTCCGCGCTAGAATGCGCGGTTATGCCTACGCCAACCACACCCGCATCCACTGGCTATTCCGAGGGCTCCATCCGCGTGCTCAAGGGGCTTGAACCCGTCAAGCAGCGCCCCGGCATGTACACGCGCACGGACAACCCGCTGCACGTGATTCAGGAAGTCATCGACAACGCCGCCGACGAGGCGCTGGCCGGTTTCGGCAAGAAGATCCGCCTGACGCTGCACGCCGACGGCTCGGTCAGCGTCGAGGACGACGGGCGCGGCATTCCCTTCGGGCTGCACCCGGAAGAAAAAGCGCCGGTGATCGAGCTGGTCTATACCCGGCTGCACGCGGGCGGCAAGTTCGACAAGGGGCAGGGCGGTGCCTACAGCTTCTCGGGCGGGCTGCACGGCGTGGGCGTGTCGGTGACGAACGCGCTGTCCACCCGGCTGGAGGTGAGCAGCCACCGCGAGGGCCAGGTGGCGCGCATCGTGTTTGCGGGCGGCGACGTGGTGGAGCCGCTCACGCTGCGGCCCTTGCAGGCGGGCGAGCGCAAGCAGGGCACCACGGTGCGCGCCTGGCCCGATGGCAAATATTTCGAGAGCGCCGCGCTGCCCATGAGCGAGCTGGTACACCTGCTGCGCAGCAAGGCGGTGCTGATGCCCGGCGTGGCCGTCACGCTGATTGACGAGAAGAAGAAGGAGCCGCAAAGCTGGCAATACAAAGGCGGCCTGCGCGACTACCTTGAGCAGACGCTGCCCGCCGATGCGGTCATCCCCGTGTTCGAGGGCCAGGGCTACGCGGGCCGCGACGACGGCAGCTTTGCCGAAGGCGAGGGCGCCGAGTGGGCCGTGGCCTTCACCGAAGACGGCGCGCCCGTGCGCGAGAGCTACGTCAACCTCATCCCCACCACCGCCGGCGGCACGCACGACAGCGGCCTGCGCGATGGCCTGTTTCAGGCCGTGAAAAGCTTCATCGAGCTGCACGCGCTGCTGCCCAAGGGCGTCAAGCTGATGCCCGAAGACGTGTTTGCGCGCGCCAGCTATGTGCTTTCAGCCAAGGTGCTCGATCCGCAGTTTCAGGGCCAGATCAAGGAGCGCCTGAACAGCCGCGACGCGCTGCGCCTGGTGAGCGGCTATGTGCGCCCGGCGCTGGAGCTGTGGCTGAACCAGCACGTCGATTGGGGCAAGAAGCTGGCCGAGCTGGCCATCAAGGCCGCGCAAACGCGCCAGCGCGCGGGCCAGAAAGTGGAAAAGCGCAAGGGCAGCGGCGTGGCCGTGCTGCCCGGCAAGCTCACCGACTGCGAAAGTCGCGATCTGGCGCTGAACGAGGTGTTTCTGGTCGAAGGCGATTCGGCTGGTGGCTCAGCCAAGATGGGCCGCGACAAGGAAACGCAAGCCGTGCTGCCGCTGCGCGGCAAGGTGCTCAACACCTGGGAGGTGGAGCGCGATCTGCTCTTCAAGAACAACGAGATCCACGACATCTCGGTGGCCATCGGCGTGGATCCGCACGGCCCGCAAGACACCCCCGATCTGAGCAGCCTGCGCTACGGCAAGATCTGCATCCTGTCCGACGCCGACGTCGATGGCTCGCACATCCAGGTGCTGCTGCTCACGCTGTTTTTTCGCCACTTTCCCAGGCTCATTGACGCGGGCCACGTGTTCGTGGCCCGGCCCCCGCTGTTTCGCGTCGATGCGCCTGCGCGCGGCAAAAAGCCCGCCGCCAAGTTGTATGCGCTCGACGAAGGCGAGCTGGCCGCCATCCTCGACAAACTGCGCAAGGACGGCGTGCCCGAGGGCAAGTGGAGCATTGGCCGCTTCAAGGGCCTGGGCGAGATGAACGCGGAACAACTGTGGGAAACCACGCTCAATCCCGACACCCGCCGCCTGCTGCCCGTGCGCCTTGGCGCGCTCGACTTCATGCAGACCGCCGCCGAAATGACCAAGCTCATGGGCAAGGGCGAAGCCGCCGCCCGCCGCGAGCTGATGGAGCTGCACGGCGACACGGTGGCGCTGGACATCTGAACTTCCTGCTTTCCCCACATGCCAACTGTTTTTCTCCAAAAGGCCGTCGCCCGCCTGCACCTGCCCGTGCTTGGCCTGGCGCTTTTGCTGCTGCACGGCGCTGCCCGCGCCGACCTCTGGGCCTACATGGACGAAGCGGGCGTGACCCACTTTGCCGCCTCGCAGGTTGATGCGCGCTACCAGCTCTTCTACAAGGGCAACGACGTCGCGCGCCTCGATCTGGGCGCACACCCGCTGCGTCCAACCCCGCTCAAGGGCAGCCTCAGCAGCGCGAAGCCCGGTGCCGCGCGCCCACCGGGCTACACCGTGCCCAAGCGCTTTTCCGGCATCAGCCAGTCGCGCGGCTACCGCGCCGTGCAGCCGCACATGCGCGCGGCGGCCAAGGCACATGCGGTGGATTACGAACTGCTCAAGGCCGTCATCGCCGCCGAATCGGGCTTTGACCCGCAAGCCGTCTCGCCTAAGGGCGCGGTGGGGCTGATGCAGCTCATGCCCGCCACCGCCGGGCAATACGGCGTGGTGGCCGACGCCCCCGGCCGCACCGACCGCCAAGGCCGCGCGCTGCCCGCCCGCAGCGTGCAGGAAAAGCTCACCGACCCGCGCACCAACATCTTCGCCGGCGCGCGCCACCTGGCCTATCTGCTCAAACGCTTCAACGGCAACACCGAGCTGGCCGTGGCCGCCTACAACGCAGGCGAAGGCGCGGTGCAGCGCGCAGGCCAGCAAATTCCCAACTACCGCGAAACGCGCGGCTATGTCAGCACGGTGATGGGCCTTTATGGCGCGTTCAAGCCCGAGCCTGCGTCCGTGCCCGCTCCCGCTCTGGCCCGCGCGCCCGCCACCACCACCGCTATCGCCCCCATCGTCTCCCGCGTGCCAGGCAGCCGCGTGCGCGTGGAGCTGGGCGGCCCGGCGGCCAAGCTCGCACCCGCTGCCGAGCACCAGGCCCGCAGCCGCGTCGGCGGCCCGCTCGTGCCCGTGCTCTCCACCGTGCCCCTCACATCGCCGCGCCCGGCGGACGAAACCTGATGCACCCTCTTGCCCTGCATCTTTGCAGGCTGGGTAGAGCGAAAGCGAAACCCGGCAACCCGGCTCGCGAGAACGCCGGGTTTCGCCTTCGGCGCTACCCAGCCTGCGAGGCTTGCGCATGCACCACCTTTGCAGGCTCGGGGCCGTATCCACACCCGTCATTCCCGCGAAGGCGGGAATCCAGGCACAGCACCTGCGCCAAAGCTGGATTCCCGCCTGCGCGCATAGGCGCTAACTTAACGGAAACAGGGCCCAAAACTCCCCCGTCATTCCCGCGAAGGCGGGAATCCAGGCGGCCTGTGCAGACTGCCGTGCTGTTTGAAGGCCCCTGGATTCCCGCCTTCGCGGGAATGACGATGGTGAATGGGGGGACGAGTTTCTTTAGTTGGCGCCCATGCGCCTGCGCGGGAATGACGACACCATGAGCGCCCGCAGCCCACGCTGCCCGCCGATTGAAAGCCTGGCCCTGCATCCATAAATAAAAGGAGCTGCTTGCGCATGTTATAAAACGATTTCAGATGTATTTCATATTGAAATTGTTTTATAACGTGCGCAAGAAGCTATCAAAATAACTCCTCTCCATGTCTGACCCCAGTCTTTTCGACGCCCCCCCCGCCCTGCCCGAAGGCGACCTGCCCCTGGCCATCTACGCGCAGCGCGCCTACCTTGAATACGCCCTCAGCGTGGTCAAGGGCCGCGCCCTGCCCGACGTGGCCGACGGCCAAAAGCCCGTGCAGCGCCGCATCCTCTATGCGATGGACCGCATGGGCCTCGGCTACGGCGGCAGCGGCGGCAACACCCCCGCCACCCCGGTCAAAAGCGCCCGCGTGGTGGGCGACGTGCTGGGCAAATACCACCCCCACGGCGACACCGCCGCCTACGACGCGCTGGTGCGCATGGCGCAAGACTTCTCGCAGCGCTACCCCCTCATCGACGGCCAGGGCAACTTCGGCAGCCGCGACGGCGATGGTGCCGCCGCCATGCGCTACACCGAAGCGCGCCTGGCCAAAATCACCCGCCTGCTGCTCGACGAAATCGACGAAGGCACGGTGGATTTCCAGCCCAACTACGACGGCCGCGAACAAGAGCCGCGCCAGCTTCCCGCGCGCCTGCCCTTTGCCCTGCTCAACGGCGCCAGCGGCATTGCCGTGGGCCTGGCCACCGAAATCCCCAGCCACAACCTGCGCGAAGTGGCCGATGCCTGCATCGCCCTCGTCAAGCAGCCGCAGTTGCCCGACGAAGAGCTGCTCGCCCTGCTGCCCGGCCCCGACTACCCCGGCGGCGGCCAGATCATCAGCCCCGCCGCCGACATTGCCGCCGCTTACCGCACCGGCCGCGGCAGCCTGAAAGTGCGCGCGCGCTGGAAAGTCGAAGACCTCGCGCGCGGCCAGTGGCAGCTCGTCGTCACCGAGCTGCCCCCCGGCACCAGCACACAGAAGGTGCTGGAAGAAATAGAAGAGCTGACCAACCCCAAGGTCAAGGCAGGCAAGAAAACCCTCACGCAAGACCAGACCCAGCTCAAGGCCAGCGTGCTAGCCGTGCTGGACGAAGTGCGCGACGAATCTAGCAAGGACGCGCCCGTGCGCATCGTCTTCGAGCCGAAAAGCCGCACCATCGGCCAGGACGAGCTGGCCCGCACCCTGCTGGCGCACACCAGCCTGGAAACCTCAGCCTCCATCAACCTCACCAGCGTGGGCCTCGACGGCAGGCCCGTGCAGAAAAGCCTGCGCCAGATGCTGCTGGAGTGGATCGACTTCCGCCAGCAGACCATCACCCGCCGCAGCCAGCACCGGCTGCAAAAAGTGCAAGACCGCATTCACATCCTCGAAGGTCGGCAGCTCGTGCTGCTCAACATCGACGAGGTGATCGCCATCATCCGCACCAGCGACGAACCCAAGGCCGCCCTCATCGCGCGCTTTGCCCTCACTGAGCGCCAGGCCGACGACATCCTCGACATCCGCCTGCGCCAGCTGGCCCGGCTCGAAGCCATCAAGATCGAGCAAGAGTTGCAAGAGCTGCGCAAGCAGCAAAGCGGCCTGGAGGACATTCTGGGCAGCCCCGCCACGCTGCGCCGCCTGATGGTCAAGGAGATCGAGGCCGACGCCAAGCAGTTTGCCGACGCCCGCCGCACGCTGATTCAGGCCGAGAAAAAAGCCGTGGCCGAAGTCAAGGTCATCGACGAGCCGGTCACCGTCGTCATCAGCGAAAAAGGCTGGGTGCGCGCCCGCCAGGGCCACGGGCACGACGCGGCGGCGTTTGCCTTCAAGGCGGGCGACGGGCTGTACGGCACCTTTGAATGCCGCACGGTGGACAACCTGCTGGTGTTCGGCAGCAACGGGCGTGTCTACACCGTGCCCGTGGCCAGCCTGCCCGGCGCGCGCGGCGACGGCCAGCCCATCACCACGCTCATCGAGCTGGAGGCCGGCACCCAGCCCGCGCACTACTTCGCCGGGCCTGACAGTGCCACGCTACTGCTGTCGCAATCGGGCGGCTACGGCTTTCTGGCGCGCGTGGCGCACATGCTCTCGCGCCAGCGCGGCGGCAAGACCTTCATCACCGTGGGCGAGGGCGAACACATCTGCCGCCCCGCGCCGCTGGTGCCAGACGCCGAGCCCAGGCCCGCGCAAGACACCACGCCGATGGGCGAGGCCACGCACGTCGCCTGCGTCTCCACCGGCGGGCGCCTCCTCACCTTCGAGATCGGCGAGTTGAAGCTGATGGAAAAAGGGGGCCGGGGCCTCACCCTGATCGACCTCGACGCCAAAGACACCCTGGCGGGCGCTGCCGCCTACACCCGCAGCGTGCGCATCACCGGCACGGGCCGGGGCGGCAAGCCGCGCGAGGAAGTGCTGGAAATCCGCAGCCTCAACAACGCACGCGCCGCCCGCGCACGCAAGGGCCGTGACGCCAGCTTCGGCTTCAAGCCGCAAGACGTGCAGCGCGTGCTTTGACCCGCCTTCAGCCCAAAGTCATGAACCTCAGCCTCACTGCCCTGCTCATCATCGTGATCACCGGCCTCGCCAGCTTCTGGCTGGGCCGCCACTTCTCGCGCGGCTGGCGCGAAAAGCGCAGCGCCAAAGAGCAGGCCCAAGCCCGCGCCCGCGAAACCCGCCAGCAGCGCCGCGCACGTGAAAGGGCCGAAGGCAAGGGGCGGTAGGCGAAGCGCAGGTTGGCCGAACTGCCTCATGCCAAGGACGCGAAGCTCGTAGGGCGGAACCCCGAAGGGATTCCGCCGCCGCCCGGCTATTTCTTCAACACACCCGCAGGCGGCGGGCAGTTCGGCTGGGGCACGACGGGGCACTGGGCGTAGGCATCGGGGCGCACGCCGCCGCCCTGCACACGGTGGCCGTCCATGCAGGCATAGGCCGCGTCATAGCGCTGCCATTGGGCCAGGCAGCTTTGGTCGCCGGGGGCGGGGCCGCTGGCGGCGGGTGGGGCAGATGCGGGGTCGCCAGGCGGCGGCGCGGTGGGGGCCAGCACATCGCGGTATTGCTGCATGCGCGCCTCGGCGGCGGCCTTGTCCTGCTCGCTCAAGGGCTGCGCGGCGGGCACTTCGGTGACCTTGGTCGCGCCGCGCGCGGGCAGGGCGTCGCCGTAATGCACCACGCCGCGCTCGTCCACCCAGCGCTTGATGGTCTGCGCGGGCGCGGCACCGGCCAGCAGGGCCAGCGCGCAGGGCAGGGCGATGCGGCGGGCGAGAAGGGGGATACGTCTCATGGGGGCAATCAGGCAAGCCGTCAACGGCCGCGATCTTGCCCCAAACCGCCTGCGCCGCCAAACCACCAAGCGCGCGGAACGTGTGAAGCCGCACGCTTGTGGCTTGCGCGGCGGGTCACCGGGTGTGTGTGGCGCTTGTATGGCAGGCGGGGCAAGGCTTGATCCTGTCTGCCAAGGCTGACCGTGGCATGTCGGAATCGCTTCGCGGTTCCGACCTACGGGGTTCACGCATGGCAGGGCCGCGCAGCAGACCCATTCAAAATCAAAAGACCGCGGAGCAGGTCATTCCAGCGGCCGCCCAAGCCGGGGTTTCCCCGGCGACCAGCGGCGTCCCCCTGGGGGCTGAGGCCCGCGGCTCCAAGCCTGCCTGCGCAGGCTTGGACGGGCCGAAGAGCCGCCGCCTCTGGCGGCGAGCACCGAGACGCCGCAGGCGGCTCAGGGGGGGATGTCAGTTCTTCAGCACCAGCTTGCCCTGCACCGCGCGGCTTGCCATGCGCGCGTAGGCTGCTTTCAGCTCGCTCATGGGCATGGTGCGGTCGATGTGGGGCTTGATCTTGCCCTGCGCATACCAGCTGGCCAGCTCTTGCATCATGGTGGCGTTGGCCTGCGGCTCGCGGCGGGCGAAGTCGCCCCAGAACACGCCCACCAGGCTGGCGCCCTTGACCAGCGCCAGGTTGATCTTGATGGCCGGAATCTCGCCCGCCGCAAAGCCCACCACCAGGTGCCGCCCGCGCCAGGCGATGGAGCGAAACGCGGCCTCGGTGAATTCGCCGCCCACCGGGTCGTAGATCACATCTGGCCCTTTGCCATCGGTCAGCGCCTTCAGGCGCTCGCGCAGGTCTTCGGTCTGGTAGTTGATGGTTTCGTCTGCGCCCAGCTGCTTGCAGAAGGCGCATTTCTCGTCGGTCGATGCAGCGGCGATCACGCGCGCGCCCGCCGCCTTGGCCAGCTGGATCGCCGACATGCCCACGCCGCCCGCGCCGCCCAGCACCAGCACGGTTTCACCGCTTTTCAGCTGCCCGCGGTCGAGCAGCGCGTGGTGGCTGGTGGCGTAAATCATGATGAAAGCGGCCGCATCCACTGGCGGAAAGCCGGGCGGCAGCGGCATGCACAGCTTGGCCGGTGCCAGCGCGTGCGTGGCAAAGCCGCCGGTGCCCGACAGGCAGGCCACGGCCTGGCCCACCTGCAAGCCGCTCACGCCTTCACCCACGGCCTCGACCACGCCCGCGTATTCGGAGCCGGGCACGAAGGGCAGCTCGGGCTTCATCTGGTACTTGTTCTGCACGATGAGCAGGTCGGGAAAGTTCAGGCTGGCCGCCTGAATGCGGACCAACACCTGGCCCTTGCCCGGCTGCGGCGTGGGCAGCTCTTTCCAGGTCAGGGCATCGACACCGACGGGGTTCTCGCAAAGCCAGGCGTGCATGAAAAAGGTCTCCTTGGGATGGGGTGGTTCGTGAAGTGCGCCGAATCATAGAAGCCGGGCAGCGGGGCGGGCTGTCCCTGTTGCGACGGCAAGGTGTAGATATTTTGATAGCTGTTTGCGCATGTTATATATCAAATTTGGATATAAACAATTCAAAAAATGATATATATCATATGCAAAAAGCTATGTTTTTTGATATCCATCACCCGCCTACAATCCGTTGCAAACTCCCTCCGCTCCATGAAAATCCTGCTCTGCAACGACGATGGCGTCCAGGCCCCCGGCATCGTGGCCCTGCATGAGGCGCTGGCGCGCCTGCCGGGTGTCGCCGTCGAAGTGATCGCGCCCGAGCACAACAACAGCGCCAAGTCCAACGCGCTCACGCTACACTCGCCGCTTTACGTGCACCAGGCGGCCAACGGCTTTCGCTACGTCAACGGCACCCCCGCCGACTGCGTGCACATCGCCCTCACTGGCCTGCTCGACTACCGGCCCGACCTGGTCGTCTCCGGCATCAACAACGGTGCCAACATGGGCGACGACACCATCTACTCAGGCACCGTCGGCGCCGCCATGGAGGGCTATCTGTTCGGCGTTCCGGCCATCGCCTTCTCGCAGGTCGAAAAAGGCTGGGGCCACATCGACGCCGCCGCCGCCAAGGCGGCCGAGCTGGTGCAGCGCATCGGCACGCACCAGATCGAAGGCGGCAAGCCCTGGCTGCTCAACGTCAACATCCCCAACCTGCCCGCAGGCCAGATCAAGCCGCCCAAGGTCAGCCGCCTGGGCCGCCGCCACGCGGCCGAAAAAGTCATCACCATGCCCAGCCCGCGCGGCGACACCATGTACTGGATCGGCGGCGCAGGCCCCGCCGCCGACGCCGCCGAAGGCACCGACTTTCACGCCACCGCCGCCGGCCACATCGCCATCACCCCGCTCAAGGTCGACCTGACCGACCGCGACGCGCTCGCCTACTGGTCGCAAGGCCTTCAGCACATGCTGGCTGCCGCGCAGCCGCAAAGGCAGGGCTGAAAGCGCCATGGCCGCACCACCACCGCGCCCCGGCTTTCCTGCCCGGCTCGACCTTGGCACGCCCGCGCGCGCCGCCGTGCGCCGGCCTGCCGCGCCGCCCCAGGCGACGGCCACCGCGCCAGACGCTGCCAGGGCGGACGCAGGCCAGCCCGGTGCCGCCGCCGCGCGCGACCCCATCCCCGCCCGCGCCCGCATGGTGCAGCTGATCGCCGCCGAAGGCATCAGCGATCCGCAGGTGCTGCGCGCCATGGGCCGTGTGGACCGCCACCACTTCGTCGACAGCGCCCTCGTGCCGCAGGCCTATGAAGACACCGCCTTGCCCATTGGCCTGGGGCAGACCATCAGCAAGCCCAGCGTCGTCGCCCGCATGGTGGAGCTGCTCATGCAAGGCGGCCTGCGCGCCGAAGACGGCCGCCTGGGCCGCGTGCTCGACGTGGGCACCGGCTGCGGCTACCAGGCCGTGGTGCTGGGCCAGCTGGCAACGGAGGTCTACAGCATCGAGCGCCTGCGCGATCTGCACGAAAAAGCCCGCGCCAACCTGCGCCCGCTGCGCATCGCCAACGTCCACCTCATCCTGGGCGACGGCATGGCCGGCTTCGCCAGGGGCGCGCCGTATGCCGGCATCATCGCCGCCGCCGGCGGCGAGGCCGTGCCCGACGCCTGGATCGACCAGCTCGCCTGGGGCGGGCGCATCGTCGCGCCCATTGCCACAGCGCCCGGCCGACAGGCGCTGATGGTGATAGACAAGTCCCGCCAAGGGGTACGCCAGTCCGTACTGGAGGCGGTGAACTTCGTGCCCCTAAAATCCGGGGTTACCTAGGGCAAACCATGCCCCAGGCACACCCACACCACGGGAAGGTTTTATTTATGCAGCTCTCAGGTCGTCAGACTTGGATTTCCTTGACGCTCGTGGCCGCCGCCGTGCTGGCGGGCTGCGGCACTTCTTCCACCACGCGCGCGCCCGTGGAAGACCGCACCGCCGGTACGCCGCGCGTCGACCCCGCCACGCTGCCCGGCGCCGAAAACGCCGGCAAACCCGGCTTTTACACCGTGCGCCAGGGCGACACCATCATGCGCATCGCCGGTGAAGTGGGCCAGCCCTGGCGCGACATCGCGCGCTGGAACAACCTAGACAACCCCAACGTGATCGAGGTCGGCCAGGTGCTGCGCGTGGTTCCCCCCTCGGGCACCACTGTGGCCGCCGCGCCCGGCGCGACCGAGTCCATGGGTCGGCCCTTGCCGGGCGCTGCGCCCCTGCCCGGCGCTGCCCCTCGTCCGGGCGGCGCCGCACCGTTGCCCCCGTCCGGCACCCCCCCTGTGCCCGTGGCCACGCAAACCACGCCGGGCGCAGCCCCGGCCCCCGCCCCCGCGCCGGCCCCTGCTTCGTCGCCGCCTTCGGCCGGCGCCGACGACGTGGCCTTCATCTGGCCCGCCAGCGGCCCCTTGGTGGCCGGCTTTGACGAGGCCAAGAACAAGGGCCTGGGCATTGGCGGTAAGGCCGGCGATCCGGTGCTGGCCGCGGCCGACGGCAAGGTGGTGTACGCCGGTGCGGGCCTGCGTGGCTACGGCAACCTCATCATCCTCAAGCACAACAACACCTTCCTCACCGCCTACGCGCACAACCAGACCCTGCTGGTCAAGGAAGACCAGAACGTCACCAAAGGCCAGCGCATCGCCCAGATGGGCAGCACCGACGCCGACCGCGTGAAGCTGCACTTCGAAATCCGCCGCTCGGGCAAGCCGGTGGACCCGGCGCGCTACCTGCCCGCGAGATAAGCCCCTGATCGGCTGGGCAAGCCCGCTGCCGGTTTTGGCCCCCTCTCCCGCGCGCGGGAGAGGGTTGGGGTGAGGGCGGTGGCACACCAAAGCCGTTGACTAATTGATAGCTGCTTGCGCTTGTTACTAAAGCGCAGGCGGCATTTTTTATGACCAAAGATACCGAATCACCCCCTGCCGCCCCCGCCATGCCGCCCGACTGGCTGCACATCGAGTCGATGGACCTGGACGCCCAAGGCATCGCCCGCCGCGCCGACGGCAAGGTCGTCTTCATCGACGGCGCGCTGCCGGGCGAATGGGTCAGCGCCCAGGTCACGCGCCGCAAGAACAGCTGGGAAGCCGCCACGCTGACCGAGCTGCACACTGAAAGCAGCCAGCGCGTGGCCCCGCGCTGCCCGCACTTCGGCCTGCACCAGGGCGCTTGCGGCGGCTGCAAGATGCAGCACCTGGCACCGGCAGCGCAAGTGGCCGTCAAGCAGCGCGCGCTGGAAGACAACCTGTGGCACCTGGGCAAGGTCAAGCCCGAGTTGATCCTGCGCCCTATCGAAGGCCCGGCCTGGGGCTACCGCTACCGCGCGCGGCTGTCGGTGCGCTATGTGCAGAAAAAAGGCGAGGTGTTGATCGGCTTTCACGAACGCAAAAGCCGCTACGTGGCCGACATGCGCGAATGCCCCGTGCTGCCCGCCCACGTGAGCCGCCTGCTGATGCCGCTGCGCGCCCTCATCATGGGCCTGCAAGCGCGCGAAACCTGCCCGCAGATCGAGCTGGCCGGTGGCGACGCCGTCACCGCGCTGGTGCTGCGCCACCTGGAGCCCCTGAGCGAAGCCGACCAGCAACAGCTGCGCGACTTCGGCGCGCGCCACGGCGTGCAGTGGTGGCTGCAACCCAAAGGGCCGGACACCGTGCACCTGCTTCAGGAGGGCGGCCCCACGCTGTCGTACGCGCTGCCCGAATTCGGCATCACCATGCCCTTCAAGCCCACCGACTTCACCCAAGTCAACCCGCACATCAACTGCGTGCTGGTCAGCCGCGCGCTGCGCCTGCTGGACGCGCAAAGGCACGAGCGCGTGATCGACTGGTTCTGCGGCCTGGGCAACTTCACCCTGCCCATCGCCACGCAGGCCGGGCAGGTGCTGGGCGTCGAAGGCAGCGCCGCGCTGGTGGCACGCGCGCAGCAGAATTTCGAGAAAAACAAGGCGCTTGCGCCTGCCAATCAAGCGCTGGCTGCTACCGAATTTGTGGCACGCAACCTGTTCGACATGACCGCCGCACAACTCGTGGCCGACGGCACCGCCGACCGCTGGCTGGTTGACCCGCCACGCGAAGGCGCCTTCGCCCTCGTCAAGGCGCTGGCCGCCATCCATCAGGCGCGCATTGGCGCAGAAGACGCCGAACCGCTGCCCGCAGGTGCCGAAAGCTGGCAGCCGCCGCAACGCATCGTCTACGTCAGTTGCAACCCCGCCACCCTGGCGCGCGACGCGGGCCTGCTGGTGCACCAGGGCGGCTACCGCTGCACGGCTGCGGGCGTGGTCAACATGTTCCCGCACACCGCACATGTGGAGAGCATGGCGGTGTTCGAGCGCCAATCGCCCACGGCGTGAAGCCACGGCTTTTTGGCAGCCCATTTGCCAAAAGCCAAAAAACCACGCTATACTGCAAGGCTTGTTCCCCGATAGCTCAGTCGGTAGAGCGCCGGACTGTTAATCCGTAGGTCCCTGGTTCGAGCCCAGGTCGGGGAGCCAAAAAACACGAAGCCCCGCACATCGCAAGGTGTGCGGGGTTTTCTTTTGGTTTTTGGATCGTGTGTGTTGCGCCGCAGGCATTGGCGCTATCATGCTTGGCGCACTCCGGGGTGCCCGCTGACGCTGAAGCGAGCTGAGATGGCCCAGGCCAAACCCGTCAACTTGATCCGGTTAGCACCGGCGTAAGGAAGAGCAAGACCTTTGCCGCCGTGCCGCCCCCTCGGGGCCATGTGCGCGGCACAGGCAGCCCGGAGTCTTTTCACGACACCCACCGGAGACTGCCCATGAACGCCCCCGACAAACTCGCCCACCTGCTCGCCCTCACGCGCGAGCCGCTGCCCGCCTCGACCAAGGGCGTCATCACGGGCAGCCGCGCCGACATCCGCGTGCCGGTGCGCGACGTGAAACTGACCAACGGCAGCGAAGCCTCGTTCTACGACACCTCCGGCCCCTACACCGACCCGCAGGCGCAGATTGACGTGCGCCGCGGCCTGCCTGCGCTGCGCGCGGGCTGGATCGACGAGCGCGGCGACACCGAAAGCTACGAAGGGCGCCTGGCCCACATCCTGGACGACGGCGGCAAGCACGAAGGGCGCGACCTGGAGCGCATCGAGCAACTGCGCCGCGAAGCCGCCGCGCTGCAACGCCAGCCGCGCCGCGCCAAGGCCGGCGCCAACGTCACGCAGATGCACTACGCGCGCAAGGGCATCATCACGCCCGAGATGGAATACATCGCGCTGCGCGAGAACGGCCGGCTGGAGTGGACGCGCGAGCATCTGAGCGACCCCAAGCGCGAGGCGCGCCGCAAGGGCAACCCGATGGGCGCGGTGATGCCCGATGTGATCACGCCCGAGTTTGTGCGCGACGAGGTGGCGCGCGGGCGCGCCATCATCCCGGCCAACATCAACCACCCGGAGATCGAGCCGATGATCATCGGCCGCAATTTCCGCGTGAAGATCAACGCCAACATCGGCAACAGCGCCGTCACCAGCAGCATTGAAGAAGAGGTCGAAAAGCTGGTCTGGTCGATCCGCTGGGGCGGCGACACGGTGATGGATCTCAGCACCGGCAAGAACATCCACACCACGCGCGACTGGATCATCCGCAACAGCCCCGTGCCCATCGGCACCGTGCCGATCTATCAGGCGCTGGAAAAAGTCGGCGGCGTGGCCGAAGACCTGACGTGGGCCATCTTCCGCGACACGCTGATCGAGCAGGCCGAGCAGGGCGTGGACTACTTCACCATCCATGCGGGCGTGCGCCTGCCCTTCATTCATCTGACGGCTGACCGCGTCACGGGCATCGTCAGCCGCGGCGGCTCCATCATGGCCAAGTGGTGCATTGCGCACCATCAGGAGAGCTTTCTCTACACGCACTTCGAAGAGATCTGCGAGATCATGAAGGCGTACGACGTGAGCTTCTCGCTGGGCGATGGTTTGCGCCCCGGCTGTGCGAGCGACGCCAACGACGAGGCCCAGTTTGCCGAGCTGCGCACCCTGGGCGAGCTGACCCAGATCGCCTGGAAGCACGACGTGCAGACCATGATCGAAGGCCCCGGCCACGTGCCCATGCACATGATCCAGGCCAACATGGACGAGCAGATCAAGCACTGCGGCGAAGCGCCGTTCTACACGCTGGGGCCCCTCACCATCGACAGCTCGCCCGGCTACGACCACATCGCCTCGGCCATCGGCGCGGCCATGATCGGCTGGATGGGCACGGCCATGCTTTGTTATGTCACGCCCAAGGAACACCTGGGCCTGCCCGACCGCGACGACGTCAAGCAGGGCATCATCGCCTACAAGATCGCCGCCCACGCCGCCGACGTGGCCAAGGGCCACCCCTCCGCCCGCGCGCGCGACGACGCGATCAGCAAGGCGCGCTTTGAATTCCGCTGGGAAGACCAGTTCAACCTCGGCCTTGACCCCGACACCGCGCGCGAATTCCACGACGAGACGCTGCCCAAGGACTCAAGCAAGACCGCCCACTTTTGCAGCATGTGCGGCCCCAAGTTCTGCTCGATGAAGATCACGCAAGAGGTGCGCGACTACGCCGCTGCCAAGGGCGTGAGCGAGGCCGAGGCGCTGAAGGCCGGGATGGACGAGAAGTCAGCCGAATTTCAGGCCAAGGGCGGCGAGTTTTACGTGCCGATCAAGCCGGTGGCGTGACACGGCTGACATTGACCGAGGCGAAGGGTGTATGTACAGTGCATCCATCGCAAGGAGTACACACCATGCCCACCACACTCACCCGCCAATTCAAGAACGGCAACTCGCTGGCCGTGCGCATTCCGGCCGGCATGGCGTTTGCGCCAGACAACGTGGAACTGCTGATTGAGCGCGTCGGCGACGAGCTGCGCATTCGGCCCAAGGGGGAGAAGCTGACCGGGCTGGGTGAGCTGTTTGCTGCCCTGGCACCGGACGGCACCTGGACGCGCGAGGACCACGGTGATTACGTGGAGCGCGACTGGCCGGATCGGACGTGACGCACGCACCATGATTCGCTACCTGCTCGACACCAACATCTGCATCTACATGGCCGTGGGCTGCCCGCCAAGCGTGGCCGCGCGGGTGGACGCCTGTTTTTCGTCCGAAGTGGCGATCAGCAGCATCACCCTGGCAGAGCTGGAGCACGGTGTCCTCAAGAAAGGCACCCACGATCAATTGCAGCGGATACGCGCGCGGCTGCAAGTGCTGCCATTTGACGAAGCCGCTGCCCGGTGTTTTGCCGACATTGCCGTGCTCAGCACGCGCCAGCGCAGTGCGATGGACAAGCTCATCGCCGCGCACGCCTTGTCGCTGGGCGCGACGCTGGTCACCAACAACGAAGCCGATTACATGGGCTATCCCATCGCCATTGAAAACTGGGCGGTGCCTGCATGAACATCGGCATCGCTGGCGCTGGCCTGCTGGGCCGCTTGCTGGCCTGGCGCTTGTCGCAGGCGGGCCATCGCGTGGCGGTGTTTGACCCTGCCGTGAACGAAAAACCCGTGTCGCGCAGCCAGGCGCCCGATCCCTACGTGCCCACGGCGGCGGGCTTCACTGCGGCGGGCATGCTCAGCCCCTTGTCCGAGTTGGACAACGCCGAACCTGCCGTCGCCGCGCTGGGCTGGCGTTCGCTGGTGCTGTGGCAGCGCATCGCGGCGATGCTGCCCGGCTCACCCAAGGTGATGGTCGGCGGCAGCCTGCTGGTGGCGCACCGGGCCGATCTGGGCGCGGCGCAGCGCGTGCTCGATCGCCTGCGCGCGGCCACAGCCGCGCCCGAATGGCAGCGCCTGAGTCCGCCCGAAGGCGCGCAGCCGCTGGACGCTGCCGCGCTGCGCGCGCTGGAGCCGTCGATCCAGGGCCCCGCCCACGCCTGGCTACTGCCGGGCGAGGGCTTCATCGACACCGTGGCGATGATGAATGCTCTGTATTCAGGAGCAATTGGCGCTGATTGGCATTGGGGTAAAGGCGTGCTGGGCGTTGAAGCAGGCGAAGGCGGCGGCACGCTGCGCCTGGCCGATGGGCGGGTGCTGGCGTTTGATGCGGTAATGGATGTGCGCGGCGTGGGGGCCAGGCCCGATTGGCCCGTGAGAGGCGTGCGCGGCGAAGTCATCTGGCTCGACTGCCCAGGCCACGGCCTGGCGCGCCCGGTGCGGCTGCTGCACCCGCGCCACCGCGTGTACATCGTGCCGCGATCGCCAAGCGACGTGCTGATGGGCGCGAGCGAGATCGAGAGCGAAGACCGCTCGCCCGTCAGCTTGCGCAGCGCCACTGAGCTGATGGCCGCTGCGCACAGCGTGGTGCCCGCGCTGGCTGAGGCGCGCATTGTGAAGATGGACGTGAACCTGCGCCCCGCGCTGCCCGACAACAATCCACTGCTGCAATGGCAGGGCCGCAAGCTCTCCATCAACGGCTTGTTCCGTCACGGCTGGCTGCTGGCACCGGCGCTGGTGGAACAGGCGCTGCGGCAGACCGGCGTGGCCGGTGGTTTGAATGCTATTGATATGGAAGCTTCCAGCGCATGACACAAGCCGCCGACACCCTGAAAAGCCCTGAAAGCCCCGACGCTGGCCACATCACCATCTGGCTTGGCGATCAGCCGCACCGCGTGCCGCCGCAGACCGTGCTGGCCGATCTGCTGGCGCAACTGGGGCATGCCGAGCTGGCCGTCAGCACAGCGGTCAATGGCGAGTTTGTGCCGCGTGTCGCGCGGGCGCAGCGCGTGCTGGCCGAGGGCGATCGGGTGCTGCTGTTTCGGCTGATCGTGGCCTGCGGCCCACGGCGCGCTGGCTACACTCCCCCGCTGGGCGGGCAGGGGTGGTGAACGCCCGAAGCAGCAAAGGAGGAGGTGCTTCATCATGATGAATGACAAGAACAAGGCCACGCTGAAGAAGCGGCTGGGCGTTTTTCTGGCGGTGCTTGTGTGCATGGGTATCGCAGCGTGGCAGATACGGCATGCCCTTGATGAGCATGCCGCCGTGGTGGCGCAGACCTACGAGGCCGACAGCGCCGCCCCGGTGGCGCCGCCGCAGAACGCGGGCATGGAGGGGGCGGGCAGTGTGCCGGTGCCGCAGCTGCCCGATGGTTTCGCCGTGGATGTGTCCCTCGCGCTGACCTTGGGCCGCGAAGGCTGGGACTTCAAATACCTGGCCGGACAAGGCGCGGGCAGCCAGCGCACCGATCTGCAAGCGCGCTGGCAGAGCCGCCTGGGCGCACCGGCCGATCATCTGCTGCTGCTGCCCGTCGGCCAGCGGGTGCTGCTGACGGCGCGATCCGTCGGCGTGGCGGGCGAGTACGAGGTGCCCGCGCTCGGTCTGACGCTGGTGCCCGCAACCGGGCAAGCATCGCTGGCCAGTATTCAGATTGAGCGCGCTGGCACTTACGACGTGCAGTGCCGCGGCGATTGCCCGCTGGGCGAACGCGCGGCGTTGCAGATACAGGCGGTGGCACCTGAAACCTTCGCGCAGCTGATGGCACCCTGACGGCCTGGTGCTTTGAAGCGCGTGGCGCTGCACCAGCGTTTGCGCGCGCCGCCAGCGCCTGGGCTGTGTCTTTGTCCGGCCAAGGCGGGCACGTCTTCATGACTTACGCAAAAAGGACTTCTCCACCGGTGCTTCAAGGTGCTGCCAGCCTCAAATCAGGCTGAATGGCGTCAGTCCTGGTCTTTCATCTTTTTCACGGCATTTTTCGCGCATGAACGCATCCCTCAAGCTGCGCCTGGGCTCGCTCACCGCGCTGGTGGTCGGCTCCATGGTGGGTGGCGGCATTTTTTCCATTCCGCAGAACACGGCGGCCAGCGCTGCTGCAGGGGCCACGGTGCTGGCCTGGGCCGTCACGGGCGTGGGCATGCTGGCGCTGGCGTTCGTGTTCGTCAACCTCACGCTGCGCCAGCCGCAGCTGGATTCGGGCATCTATGCCTACGCACGCGCGGCGCTCGGGCCGTTCGTGGGCTTTGGCTCGGCCTGGGGCTACTGGTTCATGGCGGTGCTGGGCAACGTGGGCTACTACGTGCTGGTGTTCAGCACGCTGGGGCATTACCTGCCGGCGTTTGGCGAGGGCAACACGGCGCTGGCCGTGGGCAGCGCGTCCGTCATGCTGTGGGGCACGCACTTCATAGTGCTGCGCGGCATCAAGGAGGCGGCGTTCATCAACCAGGTCATCACCGTGGCCAAGCTGCTGCCGCTGGCGGTGTTCGTGCTGCTGGTGGCGCTGGCGTTTCAGGTCGATGTGTTCACGCAGGACTTCTGGGGTCAGGGCAATGCCGAGCTGGGCAGCGTGCCGCACCAGATGCGCGGCATGATGCTGGTGACGGTGTGGGTGTTCATCGGCGTGGAGGGCGCCAGCGTGTATTCGGCCCGCGCCGCGCGCCGCGTTGACGTGGGGCGCGCCACGCTGATGGGCTTTCTGTTCACGCTGGCGCTGATGGTGGCCATCAGCGTGCTGTCGCTGGGCGTGATGTCGCAGCCGGCGCTGGCGCAGCTGAAGAACCCCTCGATGATGCATGTGCTGGCCCACGTGGTGGGGCCGTGGGGCGCGGCCTTCATCAGCCTGGGGCTGCTGATTTCGCTGTCGGGCGCGCTGCTGTCGTGGCTGCTTTTGTCGAGCGAGACGCTGTACATGGCCGCGCGCGACGGCACGGCGCCGCACTGGCTGGCGCGTGACAACGCCCGCGCCGTGCCGGCCAGCGCGCTGTGGCTGACCAGCGGCTGCGTGCAGCTGTTTCTGCTCATCACCCTGTTTGCCGAAAGCAGCTATCTGGCGCTGGTCAACCTGGGTACGTCGATGATCTTGCTGCCTTACGCCTGGGCGGCCGTGTGCGGCCTGAAGCTGGCGTGGCGCGGCCAGGGCTATGGCGGGGCGGAAACCTCGCTGCGCCGCCGCGACCTGGCCATTGCCGCCGTGGCCGTGGCCTATGCGCTGTGGCTGCTGTACGCGGGGGGCGTGAAATACCTGCTGCTGTCGGCCCTGCTGTATGCGCCGGGCGCGCTGCTGTACGCATGGGCGCGGCGCGAGCACGGCCGCGCGCTGTTCTCGCGCGCCGAGTGGGCGGGCTTTGCCCTGCTGCTGCTGGCCGCTGGCGTGGCGGCGCTGGGGCTGTGGCAGGGCTGGCTCAGCCTGTGATGCCCGGACATGCAGCGTGCAGCGGGGTTGGGTGGTGGGTAGGTATATTAAGAATATAGGAGCTGCTTGCGCATTGTTTAAAGCACTTTTGGATATTTTTATATCTAAATCTGTTTTAAAACGTGCGCAAGAAGCTCCTTTTTTGTGTAATTCAAAATGGGCAGACACGTGCAGATGGGCGCTGGCGGCAAGGCCTGCGGCCCGGTCAATAGAATGCAGCGCTTGTCCGCGCGCGCCTTATCTGCATGACGTCCTTGTCGCCTTCCAGCCCTGACCTGGAGCTGCCCGTGAGCCTTGCCACGGGCCACACGCGCGCCATCGACACCACCGAGCTCGACGCAGCTCTTGCCGACAGCGCGCTGGCCACCCTGCGCGGGCTGCAGCTGCCCGCGCTCACTGCCGTCCTCGTGTTCAGCCTGTTGCTGGGCATCGTGCGGCCCGGGCCGTGGGCGGTGCTGTGGGGCGTGGTCTCCGTGGGCCTGGAGCTGCTGTGGGTGGCCCTGCTCAGGTACTACATGCAGCACGTGCGCCCGCTGGGCGCGGCCGCCCGCGTGCGCTTCGTGCGGCGCCTGCACGCGTTGTGGGCCGTCAACGGCGGCCTGTGGGGCGGCTCGGTCCTGCTGTTCGTGGAGGCGCCGGTTTCCATGGATCTGCTGGCGTGCTGGGTCGTCGTCACCTGCGTGGGCTCGCTCGCCGTCATGACGCTTGCGCCCTATCGCCCCGGCCTGTGCTGGTACGTCAACTGCCTGGCCGGCGGCATGGTCGGCTCCTACGTCATCCACCTGCTGCGCGCGCAAGACGCGCTGCTGGTGGAGCAGGCCGTGCTGGCCCTGCTGGTGCTCTACTGGTACTTGCTCAACCACATCGGCCAGGGTCAGCACGCGGCGTTTCGCGGCACCTACACCCTGCAGCAGCGCAACGCCCTGCTCATCGAATCCCTCAGCGCCCGCAGCCAGGCCCTGCAAGAGGCGCTCGACGCGCGCCGCCGCTTTCTCGCCGTGGCCACGCACGACATCCGCCAGCCCGTGCACGCCCTGCGGCTGTACGCCGAAATGCTCTCGCAAGACCCCGGCATGGTGGACGAGCTCAGCCCCCGCATCGTCAAATCCAGCCTGGCCGTCAATGGCCTGTTCGACAACCTGTTCGACCTGGCGCGTCTGGACTGGAGCCGCATGCGCCCCGTGCTTGAAGCCGTGCACCTGCCCGAGCTGCTGGCCGACACAGAGGTGCAAACCCGCCCCCAGGCCGAAGACAAGCAACTCGCCCTGCGCCTGCGCACCAGCCGCCGCCTGCAAGACGCTGCCGTGCAAACCGACCGCCGCATGCTCCAGCGCGTGCTGGTCAACCTGGTGGTCAACGCCATCAAATACACCCAGCGCGGCGGCGTGCTCATCGCCCTGCGCGGCACGCCCGAGCGCCCCCGGCTGGAAGTGTGGGACACCGGCATCGGCATCTCCGAAAAAGATCAGGCGCAGGTGTTTCAGGAGTTCTTCAAAGTCAGCGAAACCCCCGGCACCCACGAAGGCTTTGGCCTGGGCCTGGCCATCGTCGGGCAGCTGGTGAGCCAGCTGGGCTGCACCGTCACCCTGCGCTCGCATCCCGGGCACGGCAGCGTGTTTCGGGTGGCATTGCCTGCGGCCACCGTGCAAGAGCCATCTGCCGCGTGCAGTCTGCCGCGTCATGCAGACCCTGAGTGGGAGTGAATCAGGCGGGCAGTTGCACGTCCAACTGGCTGAGCACACTGCGCGGCAGCGCAAAGCGGCAGGTTTTTTTGGGGTCGACCACCTGGCAGATTTGCAACTGCCCGGCGATGCTTTGCAGGGCAATCGCCTGGTTGGTGTCCAGGCAGGTGTGCTGAACCAGCAGGTCGGTGGCCATGAGGGTGGCGGCATCGGCGGCGGCGTTCAGATCGGCGTGCGATGCGATGGTGTAGACCTGATCGGCGGTGATGGCCAGCGGCAGCGGCCACGGGCGGGCGGGGATGACGCGCACGCTGACTTCGACCGCACCGCTGATCTCCAGCCCCGACACGCCCACCTCGCCATCGCCCATCGCCGCGTGCAAGTCGCCCAGCGCCAGCAGCGCGCCATCGACGTTGACCGGCAGCAGCAAGGTGGTGCCTTCGGCAATGGTCTTGTTGTCCATGTTGCCGCCGTGCGCGTCGGGAATGCCGCAGCTGATTTCGCCTTCGGCCGGTGCGGTGCCGATGACGCCGATCATCGGGTTCACGGGCAGCTGCACCTGGTCAAACAGCCGCACCTGGCCGTCAGCCACAGGCACCACGTCGATGCGGCTGGCCGTCAGCCGCGCCCCCGCCACGCCCAGCTTGGGCAGGGTGACCAGCACGGCCTGCTTGGCCAGCTCGATGCGCTGAATGTGCACGGCCAGCGTGTCGCCCGCGCGCGCGCCTTCGACGAAGACGGGGCCGGTGGCGGGGTTGATGTGCGACCAGTCCACGCCTTGCAGCTCGGTGTCGGCGCGGGTGATCTGGTTGGCAAAACAGTCGCAGGTTTCAAAGCGCAGGCGCGCGCCATCGGGCACGCGGCACACCGGCGCGTTGTGGGGCGACATGGCGAAGATCAGGCGGTCGGCAGGGATGGTGGTGGTCATGGCTTGTGGTGAGCAGGGTGGTGGCAAGCAATAGAAAGCGCGGATGCCTTCATGGATTCGCCATCAGGAACTGTGATCACGAACTGCGGGCGCGTCGAGTCAAAGGGCGCAGGGTCATCGGCATGCTGATGTTTTTTTGTATCAGGCTGGCTTGCGCTTGCGTGCCGGCTTGCGCGGGCGCGGGCGAAGGGCGTGCACGGCAGCCTGCAGCTGGTCGAAGTGCAAGGTGCCAGGCTCGTCATCGCCCATGATTTCCCGCGCCGTCTCGTGCTCCGGGTGGCTGGGGTCGTGCCAGATCTCGGCCCAATACGCCGCCCCGGGTGGGCCGCCCACGTCTTCGGGTGGGCAGCCGTTTTGCGCCTTCACCAGCCAGGGCAGCGGCTCGGCCACCTCGTCGATGGACTTGAGCGTGATGACATGCTCCCAGTCGTCACCAAAGTCGTACATGTACAGCAGCTTGGCCTTCGGCGCGCACAGCAAGGTGTTCAAGGCCACGCCGTCTTCGTTCTTGGCCTCGCTCTCGCCCAGCCCATCAAAGTCGAAAGGCATGTGCGGCTGGTAAACGCGATCAGGCGGTGCCTGCCAGAAACCCTCGTTTTTCAGCGGCTGCGCAAACGCGTGCATGTGCGCATTCTCCCAACCCATCGCCGCCTGAACCACGTCATGCAACTCCGGCAGCGTGATGCGGGGTGCCACCCACACATCGCGCCAAATCGCAGGCTTGAACCCGCGCAATTCAATGCGCAGCAGATAGGCGGGGTGCGGTGTGGGCGCGGATGGTGCGGAGGCTTTGGTCATGGGCAGAGCTTGGGGTGAGGGGTTGAAGGAGGAGCGAACCTCAGGATTTAACCCCAGTTTCGCCGAGGCGCACCTTGCCGTGCGTGAAGCGCAAAACGGGGTTTATCGCTTCGTGATTGAAGCGTATTTTTATAAAATACGCTTCACCATGCCCACTTCACCCCGCTGGATCTGGCAAGCGCCCGGCTGGCCCGCGTTCCGTTTTGATGCGCAAGCCGTGCAACCGCAGTTGACCGCCGCCCGCCTGGCGCAAGGCAAACTGCTGGGCATCGCCAGCAGCCTGCAACTGGTCGACCTAGCCGAGTTGCAACTGACCGAGTGGACGCAAGAGGCCATCGCCACCGCGCAGATCGAAGGCGAGGTGCTGCAAGTCAACTCGGTGCGCGCCTCTGCCGCGCGCCGCCTGGGCCTGCCGGGCGCCGGCACCGCTCCGCGCGATGCCCGCACCGAGGCCACGCTCGACGTGCTGCAAGCCGCCATCGGCCAGTGGCAGCGGCCCTTGTCGCAAGACGACCTGTTCGCCTGGCACGCCGCGCTGTTCCCCACCGGGCGCAGCGGCCTCAGCCCCATCGTTACCGGCAGCTGGCGCACCCATGCCGAACCCATGCAAATCGTCACCCCGCGCCTGGGCAAGCCCGACGTGCTGCACTACCAGGCGCCCGCGTTCGCCGACGTGCCCGCGCACATGGCCGCATGGCTGCAATGGTTCAACACCAGCCTGGGTGCCATCGACGGCGTGGCCCGCGCCGCGCTGGCGCACCTGTGGTTCGAGGCCATCCATCCGTTTGAAGACGGCAACGGCCGCATCGGCCGTGCGTTGGTGGAGCTGGCGCTGGCCCAAGACCTGCAAAGCCCGCAGCGCCTGATGAGCGTATCCACCCAACTGCTGGCCGCCCGCGCCGACTACTACGCGCAACTGCAAACAGCCACCGGGCGGCCCGAACTGGACGTGACGCCTTGGGTCAGCTGGTTCGCCACCCGCGTGCAGCAGGCGGGCGAAGCCGCTGCCGCGCACATCCAAAGCGCGGCGGATAAAACCGCCTTCTGGTCACACCTGAACGCCACGCACCCCGACCTGAGCGCCGCGCAACGCAAGACCTTGGGCAAGCTATTTGACGTTGGCCCCAATGGTTTTGCCGGCGGCATGAGCACCGAGAAATACGTCAACCTGACCGGCGTATCGCGCGCCACGGCCTACCGTGAATTGACCGACCTGACCGAGCGCGGGTTGCTGGAGCGCACGGGGCAGGGTAGGGGGACGCGGTATCAGTTGGTCGGTGTGGATTGATGAAGAAAAATGGCTGTAGCGCTTATCTGGTTTGCGCGGGAAGCTATTGATAGTGTAGCTTTGACAAAAGGCCACCGACCCTGTCAACCAGCCTCGTGCAGCTTCAACGCATCGTCAACCAGCCACGCCGCCTCGATCAAGCCGGCCACCAGCCGCTCGTCAATGTCCAGCAGACCCTCGTATTCGCCCAGGTTGCGCGTGTTGTGGCATTTGTCCAGCACACGCCACACTTGCGGCCCCAGGCCCAGCGTGTGCGGCAGCACCTGAAAGACGATGTAGCGCTGGCTGGGCCGATAGCCCTTGCGCCGCACGGCGGCCAGGCACAGCGCATGCGCAGCGTTGTAGGCCAGGTCGAAGCGGCTCTCCAGCGACAACGCCGGGTTGGCAGCATCGTGCAGGCGTACGCGACCGGTGCGCAACAGGCCGGCGGTTTCCGCCGCGTCGGGCGGCTCGGCCTTGAGCGGTTTGCCGGGCCCGCTCAGGTTGAGCAGCGGGTCAGTTGCCACGCAGCACTTCCTCATCGCCCATCAGCCAGATGCGCGGCTGATTCAGCACGCGTGTGACAAAGGCGTTGTCCTGCGCGCGGCGCCGCGCTAGTTCGGCCCGGGTGTACAGCGTGGGGTTGATGCTGCGGCCCAGCGTCTGCGCCGCGCCCTCCAGCGCGCCGAACACCTCGGCATAGCCCAGCGCATCGCTGACGATCAGCACGTCCACATCGCTGGCCGCCGTATCCTCGTGCCGCGCGACCGAGCCATACACAAAGGCCGCCACCACCTGATCCGCCAACGGCGCGAACGCCCCCCGCAGCACATCGGCCAGCCCCACCGTCTTCAGCACCAGCCCGCGCAATTCGGCAAACACCGGCGACGCCGCGTTGGCCTGATAGTGCTTCTGGTTGCCCAGATCGCGCACAGTGACCAGCCCCGCCGCCAGCAGGCTGGCCAACTCGCGCTGCACCGCCCCCGTGCCCGAGCGCGCCAGCGCGATCAGTTCATTGGCGTAAAAGCTGCGATCCGGCGCACCGAACAGTACCGCCAGCACGCGCTGGCGCGCGGCGGGGAAGAGGGCATCGGCGACGGAAGTCATGGCGGCTAGTTTATACCCAAATTGGGTTTGATGAAACCCAAATTGGGGTTGGGGAAATTTTACTCTGACCCCAATTTCCCTGCTGACCCCAATTTCCCCCAATTTTCCCGGCAGACAAGAGCGTGTGTTTGGGTTTAGCAGGCTGCTGAAATACTGTCGCAGTTCGTCAAAAAGCTCAAATCTCATCCAAACCCTGGCCTTCCGCTCTATACAAATCAACAACTTGCGATCTCACGGAAATTGCTGAGCTGAAAATTTTGGGTGGATCGGGAGTGTTTCAGCAGCCTGTTAGGGGGGAGGCATGATTCAGGCGTTCAGGAAATTTTACTCTGACCCCAATTTCCCCACTCTGACCCCAATTTCCCCATCTATGCATGGATTACATCGCCGACTAGCTGAGTTAGAACTTCTTTTTGCTCAACGGATTGAAATTCAATCATGAAGGTAAACAAATCTTCACGAATTTTGTGACGATTCTTACCTAGCAATCTTTCAAGATGTTTGCACACATTGGCCATTGAATCTTTTGCTGCTTTTCGAATTGAACTGCTGGTCTCGCCGCTCGGGATCTTTAGCCAATTATCAGGTAGAGAAACACGTTGATCGCCAAAAAATTCTTTCAAGCTATTTAAGTCAAAACCACTAGCGCTGATCAGCCTAACGAATTCTACTTCTGGTGTCCAAGGGAGGTATTTGATATTCGCTTCAAGGCGCTTAAAAAGCGCCTGTAGCTCATGATCTGATCGTTGTTTGGCTTCTTCTAAGCTCTCTGATTTTACATCCTCGTCAAGCAGAGCGATAGATTTTGTGGATGACGGTAGTATTTGCGCGTTCCGATCTAGAAAGTCGAGAATTTGTTTAAATCCTCCCAACGGACTTACGATAACGGTAGGCCAGGGTATAGGTATCTTTAGATTTCTCTTGTATGAGGTTATCATTGCGAGAACGCATTTTTGAGCAGAGTCGTCCTCAACCCAAATGATGGCATCAGGTGCGACCTCTTCGCCTGAACTTATTTGACCTAACGCGAACGTCGGATAGCAGCCCCGGATGCAACTTATAGTTCCTGATTGATTTTGCAAGAAAAGTAAAATCTTTCTTGAAACGGATTTTATCAATGAGACGGAATGAGTTGAAAAAATGATTGTGAGATTCTTTTCTTTCCCGAGCTCTTGGAGATGATTGAAAACTTTTATCTGCGCTCTTGGGTGTAAGGCTAACTCCAACTCGTCTATCAATAGCAGTGAATTTTCAGGAATATCTCTCAAAGCCAGAAGTAGCTTAAGAACGCAGAGCTCGCCAAGGCTAAAATTTTTCTCTGAATAATAGACGGGGCCGCCTGATTTTTGTGGCTGCCTGATCAAATAGGCTTTGTGTTGGCCTCCGCGATTAATATTGATGTAACTTAACTCTGTGAATTTCTGTGTTGAAAAAATGTCGTTCAAAGAATCCTTTAGTTCTTGAGGGACGGGACGAACGCTCCTTGGAGCGAATTCTTGTTGCTGCGGTTGTACGCGTTGAGCATCAGCAGCAATATAACGAACTTGCGGATAGCCAGCTTTCAATAATAGGCCACTATTTTTCCTCGGAAGCGGCGCCCAACGTTCTTCAACGTACGTGTAGGTTACAGTGTCGACGCCAATGTCGTATTGAACTGAGGCGCCGCGATGTGAGTCGAGCGACTTGTGCGCAGAGCTTCGAAAACCCTGCTGAAACGCGTTGCTGTTCGTTAATCTACTTAAGCAGGTGAGCAGAGATGTTTTGCCTGATCCATTAGATCCGGTCAATAAATAGGCGCCCGGCCTTGGAATCTCAAATTCAAGCTTCTTGATATGCTTGAGATTCATTATCGTAATTTTTGTGGTCATATTAAAATTAGAATTATTCTATTTTCCCCACGAATCCTTCAACCCCGCAATCCGGTTGAATACCAGGCTGCCCCCCGCCTGATGCGCCCGCCGATCCGCCACAAAGAATCCATGCCGCTCAAACTGAAAGCGATCCTCAGGCTGCGCGGTGGCGAGTGACGGCTCCACGATGGCTTGCACGGTGTTCAGGCTGTTCGGGTTGAGCACGGTGAGAAAGTCCCGCCCGCCCGTATCCGGCTGTTCTTCGGTGAACAGGCGGTCGTACAGGTGCACGGTGGCGGGCTGGCCGTCGGCGGCGCCGACCCAGGTGATGACGCCTTTCACCTTCACGCTGTCGGCACCGGGGGTGCCGGATTTGGTGTCTTTTAGCAGTACGGCGCTGACTTGGCTTGCGCGGCCAGCTTCGTCTTTTGTAGCGCCGGTGCATTCGATGACGTAGCCGTATTTCAGTCGCACCTTGTTGCCTGGGAACAATCTGAAGAAGCCTTTGGGCGGTGTTTCTTCGTAGTCGGTGCGCTCGATCCACACTTCTTTGCCCAGGTTGAACTGGCGCTGGCCCATTTCGGGGTGGTGGGGGTGGGCGGGGGCGTGGCAGGGGTCTTGGTGGTCGTCTGAGCCGAAGACTTCGGCCCAGTTGGTGATGACCAATTTCAGCGGCTCCAGCACGGCCATGGCGCGGGGCACGATGGGGTCTAGGGTTTCGCGCAGGGCGGCGTCTAGGGCGGCGTAGTCGGTCCAGGCGTTGCCGCTTTTGGTGACGCCGCTGCGTTCGGCGAACAGGCGAAGGCTCTCCGGGGTGTAGCCGCGCCGGCGCAGGCCGACCAAGGTGGGCATGCGGGGGTCGTCCCAGCCGGTGACGTGGCCGTCTTGCACGAGTTGGCGCAGTTTGCGTTTGCTGGTGACGACGTGGCCGACGTTGAGGCGGCCAAATTCGTATTGGCGCGGGGGCGGGGTGGTGAGCAGGCCGCCTTCGGCCAGCCTTTCGAGCAGCCAGTCGTAGAAGGGGCGCTGGTCTTCGAATTCGAGGGTGCAGATGCTGTGGGTGATTTGCTCCAGCGCGTCTTCGATGGGGTGCGCGAAGGTGTACATGGGGTAGATGCACCACTTGTCGCCGGTGT
>JAUNTQ010000062.1 GCA_030538605.1 Pseudomonadota bacterium | reverse complement strand
TGGCCGCACCGGCTTTGGCCACAGCGGCTTTCAGAACTCGGGCTTTTCCGAATCGCGCCTGGGCGGCGCGGGCGACACGCACCTGGGCGGCGCTTGAAGGCAGGTTGAGCGTTCGGCGTTATTGATGCGAAAGCAATCAACGTGAATGCACTTGCTCGCACCGTCATTCCCGCGCAGGCGGGAATCCAGCGATTGCTCCAGCGCCACGGCTGGATTCCCGCCTGCGCGGGAATGACGGATTTTTCAAGTCGTTTGCCTTCGGAGCAATAAGCATTGCGCGCCCCCTGCCCCGCCATCCCGCTCAACGCTCAACCCCAACGCTCCACCCCCAGATGTCTCCCACCCGCCAGCTTGCCGAACAACTCATCGCCCGCCCGTCCGTGACCCCGGCGGACGAAGGCTGCATCGACCTCATCGCCGCGCGCCTCGCGCCGCTGGGTTTTGCCAACGAAATCATCGACAGCGGCCCGGCCGAATTCCGCGTCCGCAACTTGTGGTCAAAACGCCTTTCAGCGCAGACAAAACAAACGCCAGCAGCTATCAAAACAATTGTTTTCGCCGGCCACACCGACGTCGTGCCCACCGGCCCGCTGGAACGCTGGGCCAGCCCGCCCTTCACCCCCACCGAGCGCGACGGCAAGCTCTACGGGCGCGGCGCAAGCGACATGAAAACCTCCATCGCCGCCTTCGTCGTGGCCGTCGAGCAGTTCCTGGCCCAGCGGCCCGACGCGCCGCTCAACATCGCCCTGCTGCTCACCAGCGACGAAGAAGGCCCGGCCCTGGACGGCACCACCGTCGTCTGCAAACTGCTGCAAAGCCGCAGCGAAAAGCTCGACTGGTGCATCGTCGGTGAACCCACCTCGGTCAGGAAAACCGGCGACATGATCAAGAACGGCCGGCGCGGCACCTTGTCGGGCAAGCTCACCGTCAAAGGCCTGCAAGGCCACATCGCCTACCCGCACCTCGCGAAAAACCCCATCCACGAACTCGCCCCCGCGCTGGCCGAGCTGGTCGCCATCGAATGGGACCAGGGCAACGCCTTCTTCCCGCCCACCAGCTGGCAGGTGAGCAACATCCACGCCGGCACCGGCGCCAGCAACATCATCCCGGGCCACGCCGTGGTCGACTTCAACTTCCGCTTCTCGACCCAATCCACGCCCGAATCACTGCAATCGCGCCTCGAAGCCGTGCTGCAACAACACGGCCTCGACTTCGACCTCAAGTGGACGCTGGGCGGCCTGCCCTTCCTCACCACGCCAGGCGACCTCGTCACCGCCGTGCAAGCCGCCATCCAGGCCGAAACAGGCCTCGCGCCCGAGCTGTCCACCACCGGCGGTACCAGCGACGGCCGCTTCATCGCGCAGATCTGCCCCCAGGTCATCGAGCTGGGCCCGCCCAACGCCAGCATCCACCAGATCGACGAACACATCGCGCTGGCCGACATCGAGCCGCTGACCGCCATCTACCGCCGCGTGCTTGAAAACCTGGCAGCTCTGCCCACCTGAATTTCTCCCTCTCCCTCTGGGAAAGGGTTGGGGTGAGGGCAACCCACGCTTGCCACACACGTCCACATGACCCTCACCCAACTCATCGCCGACACCGAACGCCAACTGATCGAAGCCGGCGTCAGCTACGGCCACGGCACCACCAACGCGCGTGACGAAGCCGCCTGGCTGGTGCTGCACGCCCTCGGTCTGCCGCTCGACACCGACATTGACGAATATAAGTCAAATCAGCCTCTAGCGCGCGCCAGTCAAGCACAAGCAGCTACACTTTTAAAAGCACGCATCGACGCCCGCCAGCCGCTGGCCTATCTGCTGAACGAAGCCTGGCTGCAAGGCTTGCCCTTCTACATCGACGAGCGCGCCATCGTGCCGCGCAGCCTGATTGCCGAAGTGCTGGCAGAGGGCAGCATCGACCCGTGGCTGTCGGGCAAAACCCGCCGCGTGCTCGACCTGTGCACCGGCAATGGCAGCCTGGCCGTGCTGGCTGCGCTCGCCTGGCCAGACGTCACCGTGGATGCCGCCGACCTGAGCACCGACGCGCTGGCCGTCGCGCGCATCAACCTCGACAAGCACGGCGTGCACGACCGCGTCACCCTTATCGAGAGCGACGGCCTTGCCGCCTGCCCCGGCCCCTACGACCTGATCCTCTGCAACCCGCCTTACGTCAACGCCGCCAGCATGGCCGCGCTGCCGCCCGAATTTCGTGCCGAACCTGAAATGGCCCTGGCCGGCGGCACCGACGGCATGGACTTCATCCGCACCCTGCTGCGCGACGCACCCGCGCACATGAGCGAACACGCCGTGCTGGTGCTCGAAATCGGCCACGAGCGTGCCCATTTCGAAGCCGCCTTCCCCCGCCTGAGCCCCGTCTGGCTCGACACCAGCGCCGGCGGCGATCAGGTGCTGCTGCTCACCGCCGCCCAACTGGCCGATGGCTGCACCGCGTGAACGCGCGCCGTTGACGCGCCTTCGCACCGCCCCTTCACAAGCAGAACCCGTGCGTTGGCTTTGCGCGCCCTGCCACGTCCTCTACGGCGCGGCGCTGTACTTCCGGGCGGCCACGGCATCGTTGACAGACCAGTACCAACCCGGCATCGGTGCGCTTCGCTTTGCAGTTCAGCCGGGTTGGCTCTTGCTGGTCCTGCTCTGTGCCACGCTGCTGGCCCGCAAGCCCTTTTGGCCGCGCCTGACCTCCTGCGTGGCTGGCGGCGCGCTCATGCTGTGCGCCCTTCTGCTTCTTTGGATGACTTTGGGCACACCAGACACCACCGCGTCAAGCACTTGGCAACCACTCGCAGCGCGTGAGCTTGCCTCCACGCTCAAAATCGCCCTGTTCAGCCCCTGGTTTTCCAACCGATCAATCGGCACGACGCTTGGCAGCGCGCTGTGGGCCACTGCCGTCCTCGCCATCTCCTGGAAAATCTCTACCCGCTCACGGCTTTCATCCACGCCCACATCACTACCGGACTGATTCGCACCCCTACAGCCATCCCGCAGCGGCGCGCCTCGCGGATACCCCACTAAAGCCTCACGCCATGACAACCCTCAAAAGCCGAACCCTGTTATCCGCTCATCCGCCGCCGAATACCTCACCTTCATTACCGCCAGCGGCGATGGCGGCGTGGAAGCGATTTATGCCGATGAAAACGTATGACTCAGCCAAAAAATGATGGCCTCGCCGTACGACGTGGAGGTTTCCACCATCAACTACCATTTGAGAAATATTTTCTCCGACAGCGAACTGGAAGAAAATTCAGTTATTCGAATTTTTCGAATAACTGGCCCCGACGGCAAGTCTTACGACACAAAGCATCACAACCTGAGGCCATCATTGCCGTGGGCCACAAGGTCAACAGCGAGCGTGCGGTGCAGTTCAGAAAATGGGCGACAGATATTGTTTCCGAGTTTGCCATCAAGGCTTACGTCATGGACGATGAGCGGCTCAAGTCCGGCAGCATGCTCACCACAAAATATTTTGAAGAGCAACTGGCACGGACACGTGAGATTCGCCTGTCCGGGCACAAGTCCTACCAGAAAATCACCGACATCTACGCCACGGCGCTCGACTACGACAAAAGTGCCGCCGGCACCAAGCGCTTTTTTGCCAGCGTGCAAAACAAGATGCACGATGCAATTCATGGCCGCACAGCGGCTGAGCTGATCGTGCAACGCGCCGATGCCACCAAGGAGCACATGGGCCTGCACACCTGGAAGGATGTCCCGCGCGGAAAAATCCAGAAGTTCGACGTATCGGTCGCCAAAAACTATTTGTCAACGTTCGAGCTTGAGCAACTGGAGCGCATGGTCTCCGCTTATTTGGATTTCGCAGAGAACATGGCACGGCGCAACGTTCCCCTGACGATGCAAGACTGGGAGAAGCGGCTGAACGGTTTCATTCAATTGTTCGATTATGGTTTGCTGCAAGACGCCGGAAAAGTCAGCACCGAAATTGCCAAGCTGCACGCCGAAACCGAATTTGAAAAATACCGCATCGTGCAAGACCGCCTTTTTCAAAGCGACTTCGATCGCTTCATCGCGCTGCAAGAGCGAACCCGCCAGCTTGACGCCGACAAAACAGATCCCGCATGATTTTCCTGAACAACCTCACCCTGCGCCGCGGCGCCAAAGTGCTGCTGGACGGCGCCAGCGTCACCATTCATCCTGGCGACAAGGTCGGTCTGGTGGGCCGCAATGGCGCGGGCAAGTCGACCCTGTTTGCGCTGCTGAATGGCACGCTGCACGAAGACGGCGGCGACTTTTCGATGCCCGCCGGCTGGCAGATTGCGCAGGTGGCGCAGCACATGCCCGAGACGGCCGAAGGCGCCACCGATTTCGTGCTTTCAGGCGACGAGCGCTTGACTGACCTGCGCAAGCAGCTATCCAAAGCAGAGCAATCGGGCGACGGCATGCAGATTGCCCAGGCGCACAGCGACCTGCACGACGCCGGCGCGCACGACGCGCGCGCGCGGGCCGAAGCGCTGATCCTGGGCCTGGGCTTCAAGCCCGAGCAGCTGAACAGCGCCGTCAACAGCTTTTCGGGCGGCTGGCGCATGCGCCTGCAGCTGGCCCGCGCGCTGATGGCGCCATCGGATCTGCTGCTGCTGGACGAGCCGACCAACCACCTCGACCTGGACGCGCTGGTGTGGCTGGAAGGCTGGCTGGCGCGCTACCCCGGCACGCTGGTGGTCATCAGCCACGACCGCGACTTTCTCGACGCCGTGACGCGCGTCACGCTGCACATCGAAGGTGGGCGCCTGGCGCGCTACGGCGGCAATTACAGCGCCTTTGAAGAGTTGCGCGCGCAGCAACTCAGCCTGCAGCAGGCGGCCTTTGCCAAGCAGCAGGACAAGATCGCGCACCTGCAAAAGTTCATCGACCGCTTCAAGGCCAAGGCCAGCAAGGCACGCCAGGCGCAAAGCCGCGTGAAGGCGCTGGAGCGCATGGAAAAAATCGCGCCCGTGCTGGCCGATGCCGAGTTTCAGTTCGAGTTCAAGGAACCGGCCAGCCTGCCCAACCCCATGCTGGCCGTGCGCGACGCGGTGCTGGGCTACCGCGCCGAAAATGCTACAGAAAAAGAAGCTGCCAGCACTGATCCAGAAAGCGCAAACGGCCAGTTTGATTCAAAACCCGAACTCAGCGACTACGCCACCACCGCCACGCTGAACGCGCAACTGGCCGCGCGCGGCGAACTGCCGCCCGAGCCTCAGGCGGGCGACCGCGTGATCCTGCGCGGCGTGTCGCGCACGGTGCTGGCGGGCCAGCGCATCGGCATCCTGGGGGCCAACGGGCAAGGCAAATCCACCTTCGTCAAGACCATCGCGCGCACCCTGCCCTTGCTGGGCGGCCAGGTGACCGAGGGCAAGGGCCTGGCGATTGGCTATTTCGCGCAGCAGGAGCTGGACGTGCTGCACGCCGGCAGCACGCCGCTGGAGCACATGGTGCGCCTGGCGCGCGACACCGGCCGCGCCCACACCGACGAGGCGCGCGAGCAGCAGTTGCGCAACTTCCTGGGGTCTTTCAGCTTTCCGGGCGAGATGGTCACGCAGGCCGTGGGCCAGTTCAGCGGCGGTGAAAAGGCGCGCCTGGTGCTGGCCATGATCGTCTGGCAGCGCCCCAACCTGCTGCTGCTGGACGAGCCCACCAACCACCTGGACCTGGCCACGCGCGAGGCACTGGCCATGGCGCTGAACGAATTCGAAGGCACGCTGATGCTGGTCAGCCACGACCGCGCGCTGCTGCGCAGCGTGTGCGACGAGTTCTGGCTGGTGGCCAAGGGCGGCGTGGCACCGTTTGAGGGCGATCTGGAAGACTACCAGCGCTATCTGCTGGACGAAGCGCGCCGCGCACGCGAGGCACGCAGCAGCGCGGCGACCGAAGCAACCGCCAGCACCGCGCCCACGCCCGGCAGCGCAGGCAGGCCCCCTTCACCCGCCTTGCCGCCCGCCGAGCAGCGCCGCCTGGACGCGCAGCGCCGCCAGCAGCTGGCCGAAAAAACCCGCCCCCTGAAGCGCGCGCTGGCGCAGGCCGAAGCCCACATGGCCACGCTGCAAGCCGAGCAGACCGCCCTGCACGCCCGCATGAGCGAAGCCCTGCCCCCGCCCGAGCTGGCCGATGCGGGCCGCCGCCTGAAAGCGGTAGACGACGAACTGGCCGAGGTGGAAGAGCGCTGGCTGAACCTGACGGGCGAGCTGGAAGACATGCAGGTGGCGGCGCAGGACTGAGGGCGCAGCAAGGAAAACCCCGTTTTCTGGCGTTTTTGAATTTCAAGCATTCACATCCACCACCACGCGCCCGCGCACCTGCCCGGCCAGCAGCTGGGCGGCGGTGGGGGCGGCTTCGGCCAGGGGGACGGTGCGGGTGTTGCGCGCCAGCAGCTCGGGCGGCAGCTCCTGCGTCAGGCGCTGCCAGGCCTGCGTGCGGCGGGTGTAGGGGGCCATCACGCTGTCCACGCCCAGCAGCTTGACGCCGCGCAGAATGAAAGGCGCCACGCTGGCGGGCAAGTCCATGCCCTGCGCTAGGCCGCACGCGGCCACCGCGCCGCCGTAGCGGATGCTGGCGCACACGTTGGCCAGCGTGTGGCTGCCCACGCTGTCGATGGCGGCGGCCCAGCGTTCTTTTTGCAGCGGCTTGCCGGGCGCATTCAGGCTGGCGCGGTCCACCAGCTCGCTGGCGCCCAGCGCCTTCAGGTGCTCGGCTTCGCCCATGCGGCCGGTGCTGGCGTGCACGGTGAAGCCCAGCTGTGCCAGCAGCGCGATGGCCACGCTGCCCACGCCGCCATTGCCGCCGGTCACCAGCACCGGGCCTTGCTCGGGGGTGATGCCCTGCTCCTGGAGCGCCATCACGCACAGCATGGCGGTGTAGCCCGCCGTGCCGATGGCCATGGCCTGTGCGGCCGTCATGCTGGCGGGCATGGGGATGAGCCAGTCGCCCTTCACATGGGCTTTTTGCGCCAGCCCGCCCCAGTGCGATTCGCCCACGCCCCAGCCGTTGAGGATGACGTCGGAGCCGACCGGATAGCGCGCGTCAGCCGAGGCCAGCACCATGCCCGCCAGGTCGATGCCCGGCACCATGGGGTAGTGCCGCACCACTGGCACCTTGCCGGTGATGGCCAGCGCGTCCTTGTAGTTGAGCGTGGAGCATGCCACCTGCACCAACACGTCGCCAGCGGGCAGCTGGGTCTCGTCCAGCGTGGTCACCTCGGCCAGGGGCGCGCCGTCGTCGGGCCGGGTCAGCAGCAGAGCCTTGAACATCGGGAGTCTCCTTGTGAAGCGGAAATGAAACGGGCGATGATGTGTCCAAGGACTATATCGACCCCATGCCCGCCCCACCACGCCTGCTTGTACCCGCCGACTTTCTCGCCCCCGCACACGAGGTGGCGCGTGCGCTCATCGGCGCCACGCTGCTGGCAGACGGCGTGGGTGGCACCGTCGTGGAGACCGAGGCCTACGACCAGGGCGAGCCCGCCTCTCACTGTTTTCGTGGCCGCACCGAGCGCAACCACGCCATGTTCGGCCCGCCCGGCCACGCCTACGTGTACCTCAGCCACGGCATTCACTGGTGCCTGAACATGGTCTGCCGCGAAGCCGGGCACGGCGCGGGCGTGCTCATTCGCGCGCTGGCACCCACCGAGGGGCTGGCCGCCATGCGCGCGCGGCGCGGCGTGCAGGACGAACGGCTGCTGTGCGCAGGCCCCGGCCGCCTGGGGCAGGCGCTGGGCATCACCCGCGCACACAACGGCCTGCCGCTGGATGCAGCGCCCTTCACCGTGCTGGCCGCACCTGCGGGCATGCTGGTGGTGAGCGGCCCGCGCATCGGCATCCGCAAGGCGATGGAGCTGCCCTGGCGCTTTGGGCTGGCCGGCTCGCGCTTCGTGAGCCGCCGCTTTGCCTGAGCACAAGCCCAACCCAGATCCAATCACGCGCACGGCTGCTTTGGCATGAAGGAAACCGCCTACACCCGCAGGAGCAGCCAGACGATGGAACGCACCGCCCGCCCGCGCCCACAATGCGCTGCATGGCGCTGCCGATGCACCCTTGCAGGCAGCAGCAGTTTCCTCCTCCCCCGTGTGCCCCTTCCTCCCTCCACAGCCACGGGGTTTCAGGCGATGTTCCCGGCACCTGGCGGGCATCGCCTTTCTTTTGGGCAGCTCCTTGAAACCCTGATCAAACACGGACATGCGCTTGCTGCACAATGCACCGAACGCCCTGAAAGCCCTGACACTGGCCCCCAACCCTCTTGTTGTATTTGCTTGGAGACCTGAACATGCTGCCCAACCCCCACACCCCCACGGGTGAAAAGATCGAATACGTGCCCGGCGAAGACGGCATGACCCCCGGCGACACCGCGCGCGCGCGCGTGCCCGGGCGGCTTGAATACCGCGCGGGCGACGGCCCCACCATCGTGATCGAGCCCGATTACCAGCTTGAGCTTGAGCGCGCCCCGCAAAGCCTGGTGGTGAGCTGGCGCGAAGACGGCCACCCCATGAACGCCGCCATCCCGGTGGTCGAGTTCAACGAACTGCTGCTGACCGGCAAGATCGAAATCACCCGCTGACCCGCCGCCCGCGCCCGGCGGCTGGCTTGCCAGCACCGCGCGCGCGGCGCCTGACCTTTTTCGACGCGCCCACCGTGGCGCTGTTTTCGTTTTTGGGAGCCTGCCCGCCATGCTTCGCTACTTCGAAAGACGCCTGCCCCCTTACCCCGAGCCTGAGCCGAGCCTGCCGCCCAAGGGCTTCATGTCCTTCGTGTGGACGGCCACGCAGGGCGTGCGCGGCTATGTGTATGCCATGGCAGGGCTGTCGGCGGCCATCTCGGTGTATGAGGCGCTCTTGTTTGCCATGCTCGGGCGCGTGGTGGACTGGCTGGGCCAGACGCAGCCGGCCACGCTGTGGGCCGAACGCGGCGGCGTGCTCACTGCGCTGGCGGTGGTGCTGCTGGCCTCCATCGCGCTGGTGGGGCTGCAAACCATCGTCAAGCACCAGACGCTGGCCATCAACTTTCCGCTGCGGCTGCGCTGGAACTTTCACCGCCTGATGCTGGGCCAGAGCATGGCTTTTTATGCCGACGAGTTCGCCGGCCGCATCACCACCAAGATCATGCAGACCGCGCTGGCCGTGCGCGACATGATCTTCACCACCGCTGACGTGGTGATCGGCATGGGCGTGTACATGATCGCCATCCTGGTGCTGGCGGCGGGCTTCGACTTCTGGCTCATGCTGCCCTTCGTGCTGTGGGCCGTGGCCTATGCGTGCGCCTGCTGGTATTTCGTGCCGCGCCTGGGCCGCGTGAGCCGCGCGCAGGCCGACGCGCGCAGCGTGATGACGGGCCGCCTGACCGACGCATACACCAACATCGCCACCGTCAAGCTGTTCTCGCACACGCACCGCGAAGCCGCCTTTGCCCGCGCGGCGATGGAAGAGTTCAAGCACACCGGCTACGCGCAGATGCGGCTCGTCAGCCTGTTCGAGACGGTCAACCACGTGCTCATCGTGCTGCTCATCCTGGCTTCGTGCGGCAGCGCGCTGTGGCTGTGGTCCGTCGGCCAGGTGGGCACCGGCGCGGTGGCCGCGGTGACGGCGATGGCGCTGCGCCTGTCGGGCATGAGCCACTGGGTGATGTGGGAGATGACCAGCCTGTTCGAGAGCGTGGGCACCGTGCAGGACGGCATCAACACCCTGTCGCGCCCGCGCGCCGTGGTCGATGCCAAGGGCGCGCGCCCGCTGGAGGTCACCCGCGGCGAAGTGCGCTTCGAGCACGTCAGTTTTTACTACCGCGACGGCAGCCGCAAGGTGATCGACGACCTTCAGCTCACCATTCGCCCCGGCGAGAAGGTGGGGCTGATCGGCCGCTCGGGCGCCGGCAAATCGACGCTGGTCAACCTGCTGCTGCGCTTTCACGACGTGCAGGGCGGGCGCATCCTGATCGACGGGCAGGACATCGCCCAGGTCACGCAAGACAGCCTGCGCCAGGTCATCGGCATGGTCACGCAAGACACCTCGCTCCTGCACCGCGCCATGCGCGACAACATCCTCTATGGCCGCCCCGACGCCAGCGAAGCCGACATGCACGCCGCCGCCCACCGCGCCCAGGCCGACGAATTCATCGCCCAGCTCACCGACCTGCAAGGGCGCACCGGCTACGACGCGCACGTGGGCGAGCGCGGCGTGAAGCTCTCCGGCGGGCAGCGCCAGCGCGTGGCCATCGCCCGCGTGATGCTGAAAGACGCACCCATCCTGCTGCTGGACGAAGCCACCAGCGCACTCGACAGCGAGGTGGAAGCCGCCATCCAGGAAAGCCTGGAGGAGCTGATGCAAGGCAAGACCGTGATCGCCATCGCGCACCGCCTGTCCACCATCGCCGCCCTCGACCGCCTGATCGTGCTCGACGCCGGCCGCATCGCCGAGCAAGGCACCCACGCCGAACTGCTGGCCCAGCGCGGCCTGTACGCCCGCCTGTGGGCACGCCAAAGCGGCGGCTTTCTGGGCGAGCAGGTGGAGGACACGGATTTGGGGGCTTCGGCTGGGCACGGGAGTTGAAGACCGGACTGCCTCATGCCAAGGACGCGAAGATGACGCGAAGGACGCGAAAGAAAACCAAAAAAGAGTTTTGGCTGTTTTTTTTGCGTCCTTCGCGAATCCTTCGCGTCCTTGGCATGAGGCAGTTCGGCAGCCGGTGCACCCCAAGGCGCTATCTTTTCTTAAGCACCCACCCCTCCACCCAAGACACCACCGCGATCGCCGCAAAGCCCGCAGGCACGCCGAAAAAGCCTGCTGAAACGGGGTGTACGCCCCACCACAGCCCGCCGGGCGGCAGGCCCCACCAGGCGCGCCAGGGCTGGCTGGCGTGCAGCATGTAGGCCACGGCCAGGCCCGCGCCCACCAGCATGCCCGCCACCACGCCGCGCCGCGTGGCGCGGGGCCAGAACAGGCCGGTGACCAGCGCCGGGAAGAAGGTGGCCGCGGCCAGCGAAAACGACGCGCCCACCAGCACGATGATCTCGCCGGGTTTGAGCGCGGCCACCGTGGCCGCCAGCATGGCAGCGGCCAGCAGCATGAATTTGGAGAGGATGACGCGGTTGTCCCACGCGCGCGAGGGGCCGGGCGGCAGGCGCGGGCCGGTGTCGTGCACCAGCGCGTTGCTGATGGTGAGCAGCAGGCCGTCGGCAGTGGACAGCGCCGCCGCCAGCCCGCCGGCGGCCACCAGGCCCGAGACCACGTAGGGCAGCCCGCCCAGCTCCGGCGTGGCCAGCATGATCATGTCCGCGCCCAGGCGGATTTCGCCAAACTGCAGGATGCCGTCGCCGTTGACGTCCTGCACGGCGATCAGCGCCGGGTCCACCCGCGCCCACTGGGCGATCCAGTTGGGCAGCGCGTCGAAGCGGCTGCCCACCAGCGCGTTCATCACCTCGTACTTCACCAGCACCGCCAGCGCCGGCGTGCTGATGTAGAGCACCGCGATGAACAGCAGCGACCACGCCACCGAGCGCCGCGTGTCGGCCACCGAGGGCGTGGTGTAAAAGCGCGTGAGCAGGTGCGGCAGGCTGGCCGTGCCCACCATCAGGCAGAACATGAGCGCAAGAAAGTTCAGGCGCGATTGCTGAAACTCGGCCCGCTCCTCGGGCGTGCCGCGCGGGTCGCCTGCAAACGCCTGGCCGTGGCGCGGCAGGCCGCCCAGGGGCTTGGCGCGCTCGCGCTCTTCGGCCAGGGCGCGCGCCCACTGCTCGCGCGCGGCCTCGGGGCTGGCAGGCAGCGCCGCCAGCTCGCGCCGCGCCTGCAAGATCTCGGAGAAATCGGCCCCCTGCGCCCTCAGCCAGCGGATGTGCGTCTGGATGCGCTCGTGCTCGCGCGCCAGCGCCTCGGCAGGCGCTTGCAGGCGCTGGGCCAGCTCGTCGGCACGCACCATGTGCACGGCGCGCACCTGCTGCTCGGCGGCAGAGGCGATCAGCGCCTGCTCCATGCGCTCGATCTTGGGCAGCTGCTCGCCATAGGCCAGGGGCGCGAGCGGCGTGCCCAGCTGCTTGTAGGCCAGCCACGACACGGGCAGCAAAAAGGCCAGCAGCAGCACCACGTACTGCACCACCTGCGTCCAGGTGATGGCGCGCATGCCGCCCAGAAAGCTGCACAGCAGCACGCCGCCCAGGCCCAGCAAAATGCCGATCTCGAACTGCACGCCGGTCAGGCGCGAGGCGATCAGGCCGATGCCGTAGATCTGCGCCACCACGTACATGAACGAGCAAGCAATCGCCCCCAGGGCCGCCAGCCGGCGCGGCCAGCGCCCGCCAAAGCGCTCGGAGAAAAAGTCGGGCACGGTGTACAGGCGCATGGCCCGCAAGCGCGGCGCAATCAGCAGGCCCACCAGGCAAAAGCCGCCCGTCCACCCCAGCACATAGGCCAGCCCGCCCGGCTGCGCGGCGGTGCCCGAAAAGCCTTGCAGATACAGCGCGCCGGCCAGGCTGATGAACGAGGCCGCGCTCATCCAGTCGGCGGCGGTGGCCATGCCGTTGTACATGGGGGGAATGCGCCGGCCCGCGACGTAGAAGTCCTCCGGGTCGGTGGTGCGCGCGTAGATGCCGATCACCGCGTACACCATGACCGAGCTGAACAGAAAGATCGGCCCTATCCACCCGCGCGAAAGCCCCGCGCGCTCGGCCCAGGCCATGAACAGCAGGAAGGCCACGCAGCCCAGCACGAACAGCAGCAGCTTGCGGTGCAGCCGCCAGTGGCCGGGCATGGATGGCTCAGGCCTCGGCATCGTCCGCCGCATGTTCGCTGGCATCGCCCGGCGGCTCGGCGCGGCTCATGAACCAGGCGTAGAACATGACGATGCCCAGAAACACCAGCACCCCGCCCTGCGCGGCCAGCCAGAAGTTGAGCGGCCAGCCCGCCACCACCTGCTGCAAGTCGCGCGCGAAAAACGCCACGCCGAACGAGGCCAGCGCCCACAGCACCAGCAGCAGCGCCCTCACCCACCGCGCGCTGGCGAGCCGTGTGCGAGAGGGGTGCGGAGCCTGGTGCATGGTGTCAATGAGCGCGATGGTGGTGCCGCGCCAGCGTAACCGACGGGCGACCCGCCGTGGCCGGGCAGTGCATCAGGATAACCCGCAATACAAAAATAAAAGGAGCTGTTTGCGTATGTTTTTAAACTATTTCAGATACTTTAATACCTGAAAATACTTTAAAACGTACGCAAGCAGCTCCTATTTTTCACATCCCTCAACCACAGCACGCGTAGGCTGGGTAGAGCCGAAGGCGAAACCCAGCGTTCTCGCGAGCCGGGTTGCTGGGTTTCGCCTTCGGCTCTACCCAGCCTACAAAGAGTGTCTTTTTTGCGTCCTTCGCGTCCTTGGCATGAGGCGGTTCGGCTGCCCTTACTCGGCCAGCAACTGCCAGGTGGCCACCACGCTGTCCGGGTTGAGCGAGATGGAGGCGATGCCCTCATCGGCCAGCCAGCGGGCAAAGTCGGGGTGGTCGCTGGGGCCCTGGCCGCAGATGCCCACGTATTTGCCCGCCGACTTGCAGGCGCCGATGGCGCGCTTGAGCATGGCTTGCACGGCGGGGTCGCGCTCGTCGAAGTCGGCGGCCAGCAGCTCCATGCCGCTGTCGCGGTCCAGGCCCAGGGTGAGCTGGGTAAGGTCGTTGGAGCCGATGGAAAAGCCGTCGAAGTACTGCAAGAACTCGTCGGCCAGGATGGCGTTGCTGGGCACCTCGCACATCATCACCACTTTCAGCTCGTTCTCGCCGCGCTTCAAGCCCTGATCGGCCAGCAGCCCGGTCACGCGCTCGGCCTGGCCCAGGGTGCGCACGAAGGGCACCATGACCTGCACGTTGGTCAGGCCCATCTCGTCGCGCACGCGCTTGAGGGCTTCGCATTCCATGGCAAAGGCTTCGCGAAAGTCGGCGCTGATGTAGCGCGCCGCGCCGCGAAAACCCAGCATGGGGTTTTCTTCCTCCGGCTCGTAGCGGCTGCCGCCAATCAGCTTGCGGTATTCGTTGCTCTTGAAGTCCGACAGGCGCACGATGACCGGCTTGGGCCAGAAGGCGGCGGCAATGGTGGCCACGCCTTCGGCCACCTTGTCGACATAAAAAGCGCGGGGCGATGCGTGGCCGCGCGCCACGCTTTCGACGGCCTTTTTCAGATCGGAATCGACCTGCGGGTAGTCGAGGATGGCCTTGGGGTGCACGCCGATGTTGTTGTTGATGATGAACTCCAGCCGCGCCAGGCCCACGCCTTCATTGGGCAGTTGGGCAAAGTCGAAGGCCAGTTGCGGGTTGCCCACGTTCATCATGATCTTGGTGGCGATGGGCGGCATTTCGCCGCGCTGCACCTCGGTGACTTCGGTTTCCAGCAGGCCGTCGTAGATGTGGCCGGTGTCGCCTTCGGCGCAGCTCACCGTCACCAGCGTGCCGTTTTTCAGGCGTTCGGTGGCGTCGCCGCAGCCCACCACGGCGGGGATGCCCAGCTCGCGCGCGATGATGGCCGCGTGGCAGGTGCGCCCGCCGCGGTTGGTGACGATGGCGGTGGCGCGCTTCATCACCGGCTCCCAGTTGGGGTCGGTCATGTCGGTCACCAGCACGTCGCCGGGCTGCACCTGGTCCATCTGCGCGATATCGGCCACCAGGCGCACGGGGCCGGTGCCCACTTTCTGGCCAATGGCGCGGCCTTCGGCCAGCACGGGGCCGGTGCTCTTGAGTTTGTAGCGCTGCTCGGTCTTGCCCTGCTGCTGGCTCTTCACCGTCTCGGGGCGCGCCTGCAGGATGTAGAGCTGGCCGTCGCTGCCGTCCTTGCCCCATTCGATGTCCATCGGGCGGCCATAGTGCTGCTCGATCACGAGGGCGTAGCGCGCGAGCTGCATCACGTCTTCGTCGCTCAACGAATAGCGGTTGCGCTGCTCGGCGGGCACGTCGATGGTCTTGACGAGCTTGCCGGTGGCGGCTTTTTCTTCGGGGCTGGCAAACACCATCTGGATCAGCTTTGACCCGAGGTTGCGGCGAATGACCGCGCGCTTGCCTGCGGCCAGCATGGGCTTGTGCACGTAAAACTCGTCGGGGTTCACCGCGCCTTGCACCACCGTCTCGCCCAGGCCGTGGCTGCTGGTGATGAACACCACCTGGTCAAAGCCGCTTTCGGTGTCGATGGTGAACATCACGCCCGCCGCGCCGAGGTCAGAGCGCACCATGCGCTGCACGCCCGCCGACAGCGCCACCACGTCGTGCGCAAAGCCCTTGTGCACGCGGTAGCTGATGGCGCGGTCGTTGTAGAGGCTGGCAAACACCTCTTTCATCTTGTGCAGCACGGCCTCGATGCCGACCACGTTCAGAAAGGTTTCCTGCTGGCCTGCGAAGGATGCGTCCGGCAAGTCTTCAGCCGTGGCGGACGATCGCACGGCAAAGCTGGCCTGCGCGTTGTCGCCTTGCAGCGTGGCAAAGGCCTGGCGAATGGCCGCTTCAAGGTCGGCGGGAAAGGGCTGCGCCTCGATCCAGCCGCGAATCTCCGCGCCCGCCTGCGCCAGTGCGCGCACGTCTTCGATGTCCAGCGTGGCCAGCCGCTGGCTGATGCGCGCGGCCAGGCCGTCGTGCGCCAGAAACTGGCGGAAGGCATGCGCCGTGGTGGCAAAGCCGGTGGGCACGCGCACGCCTTGCGGCAGCTGGCTGATCATCTCGCCCAGGCTGGCGTTCTTGCCGCCCACGGCCTCGACATCGGTCATCCTCAGTTGTTCAAACGGCACGACCAGTGCGGTGGCCTCGAAAAGTGCTGACATGGGAAAAGCTCCGGGAGTTTTGAAAACGGGGCGCGCCAGGGCGGCAGCGGGTCTTTGTTGTGGCTTGCTTGGTGACCGGCGCTGCGCGGCGTTCGCATAATGGGCACGATTGTATGTAGCCCCCTTTGCCCACCATGCCCGACCGCACCGTCTTCTTCCTCTCCGATGGCACCGGCATCACCGCCGAGACCTTTGGCAACGCCATCCTGGCGCAGTTCGACTTCGCGCCGCGCCGCGTGCGCCTGCCCTTCATCGACACCGCCGACAAGGCCCACCAGGCCGTGCGCCAGATCAACCACGTGGGCGAGCTGGAGGGCAAGCGCCCCATCGTCTTCACCACCCTGGTCGACCGCGAGGTGCTGGGCATCATCCAGAGCGGCTGCAAGGGCATGCTGCTGGACATGTTCGGCACCTTCGTGGCACCCATCGAGCAGGAAATCGGCATCACCAGCCACCACCGCGTGGGCCGCTTTTCAGACGTAAGCAAAAGTCAGGCGTATCACGACCGCATCGAAGCCATCAACTTCAGCCTGGCGCACGACGACGGCCAGAGCAACCGCGACCTGAACGGTGCCGACGTGATCCTGGTCGGCGTGAGCCGCAGCGGCAAAACCCCCACCAGCCTCTACCTGGCCATGCAGCATGGCCTGAAGGCGGCCAACTACCCCCTCATCCCCGAAGACTTCGACCGCCGCCAGCTGCCCCCCGCACTGGTGCCGCACAAGAAGAAGATCTTCGGCCTGACCATCGCGCCCGAGCGCCTTTCGGAAATCCGCAGCGAACGCCGCCCCGGCTCGCGCTATGCCGACCTGGCCAACTGCCGCATGGAAGTCAGCGAAGCCGAAGCCATGATGCGCCGCAGCGGCATCCGCTGGCTGTCCACCACCACCAAGAGCATCGAGGAAATCGCCACCACCATCTTGCAGGAGGTGCGGCCGGAGCGGCTGAGTTATTGAGCCATCGCATCAAAAAGATATAGCTGCTTCCGCACGTTATTAATTGTTTTTATATCTGAAAATGTTGGCGGCCTCAATTCTGAAGTGCAACACCCCCATCAGAATTGAGGCTGCCATGACAAAGAGAAACTACGAACAGATCCAGGAATCAGAGCGTCACGCGATAGCCTTGGGCCTGCAGCAAAAGCAAAGCATCCGGGCGATCGCCAGGTCTCTTGGGCGCAGCGCCAGCACCATCAGCCGAGAGATCCATCGCAACGCAGGAGGCAATGGCTACGTCAGCCGGTTTGCCCATAAGCGCTGCGTCAAGCGCCGCACCCACAGCCGCCCCCAGCCCAAGCTGCACCGCCAAGGGGCCTTGTTCAAACAGGTATGCGAGCATCTGCACCTGCACTGGTCTCCCCAGCAAATTGCACAGCACCTGAAAAAACTCCACCCTGACGACAAGCGCCAACGCGTGTCACACGAGAGCATCTACACCTGCATCTATGCGCAGCCTCGGGGCGAGCTGAAAAAGGACCTGGTGTCATGCCTGCGCATGGCCCATGCCAAGCGCTGGCCTCGCTCCAAGGGCAAGGATCGGCGTGGGGAAATTCAGCACTTGTTGAGCATTCACGTGCGCCCGCCAGAGGTGGATGATCGCCAGCTGCCAGGCCACTGGGAGGGCGATCTCATCAAGGGGGCGAACAACGCCAGCGCCATTGGCACGTTGGTCGAGCGCACCACGCGCCTGGTGATACTGGTCAAGCTGCCACACCCCAACCCGGCAACGGCTGCGCATGTACTCAAGGCGTTCAGCGACAAGCTCAACGCCATCGCCCAGCCCATGCGAAAGAGTCTGACCTACGACCGAGGCAAGGAGATGGCCGAGCATGCCCAACTCACTCAGAACACGGGCATGAAGGTCTACTTCTGTGACCCCTATAGCCCTTGGCAGCGGGGCAGCAACGAGAACACCAATGGGCTGCTGCGCCAATACTTTCCCAAAGGCACCGATTTGAGCGGCTACATGTCGCATCCCGGACGATTCCATCGACAATAAACGCTACCCGCTGTTCA
>JAUNTQ010000214.1 GCA_030538605.1 Pseudomonadota bacterium | reverse complement strand
CGTGTTGGACTTGAACCAACGACCAAGGGATTATGAGTCCCCTGCTCTGACCAACTGAGCTAACGGCCCGCGAAGCCCGGCATTCTAGGCGCTGCCAGACGGCTTTCCCTGGCTGAGGGCGTTGCTGACCAGGCGGGCGGTGATGTCCACGATCTGGATCATGCGGTCGTAGGGCATGCGCGTGGGGCCGATCACGCCCAGCGTGCCGACGATCTGGCCGTCCACCTCATAAGGTGCGCTGACTACCGAGAGGTCTTCCACCGGCACGGCCTGGCTTTCGCCGCCGATGAAGATGCGCACGCCTTCGGCCTGGGCCGATACGTCCATCAGGCGCATGAGCTGCGTTTTCTGCTCGAACAGCTCGAAGGCGCGGCGCAACTGGTTCATGTCTTGCGAAAAGTCGGAGACGGCCAGCAGGTTGCGCTCGCCGGAGATGACGACTTCGCCCTGCGCCTGGCTCATGGCTTCGCCGCTGGCCTGCACGGCCACTTGCATGAGTTGGGCGATTTCGCCACGCAGGCGTTCGGCCTCTTGCTTCAGGCGCGCGCGCACCTGGGCGATGTCCAGGCCGCTGAAGTGGGCGTTGAGGTAGTTGGACGCTTCCAGCAGCTCGGTGGGCGTGTAGTCCACGTCGGTGAAGAGCACGCGGTTCTGCACGTCTCCGTCGGGGGTGACCATGATGAGCAAAAGCCGCCCTTGCGACAGGTGCATGAACTCGATGTGCCTGAACACCGAGCTGCGGCGCGGCGCCATGACCACGCCGACGAACTGCGACAGATCGGACAGCAGGTGCGCCGCGCTGGCGATCACCTTCTGCGGCTGCTCGGGCGCAAGCGCCGGTGCGGCCAGCTCGCCTTTCTGGGCGGTGAGCATGGTGTCCACGAACAGGCGGTAGCCGCGCGCGGTGGGCACGCGCCCCGCCGATGTGTGGGGACTGGCAATCAGGCCGGCGTCTTCCAGGTCGCTCATCACGTTGCGAATGGTGGCGGGCGACAGGGCCAGGCCCGGCGCGCCCGAGAGCGAGCGCGAGCCCACGGGCTGACCGTCGGCGATGTAGCGCTCGATCAGGGTTTTGAGCAGCAGTTTGGCGCGGTCGTCGAGCATGCGAAACATTATGATGTGCCTCGCCTTCGCGCCCGCCCCGCCCTGCCCTGCCGCCGTCTTCTTCCCTCCCCTTATGAGTCTTCAGTTTCACCGTGTGGCCCTGGTGGGCAAATACGCCGATGCGCCTGCGGGCACCGTTGTGGAGTCCACGCGCGAGGTGATCGCGGAGATTGCCGAATTTCTCACCGACAGCGGCTGCGAGGTGGTGCTGCCCGAGCGCACGGCGCAGGCCACGGGCCTGGCGCAATACCCCGCGCTGGACGTGGCCGCCATTGGTGCCGAGTGCGACCTGGCCGTGGTGGTGGGCGGCGACGGCACCATGCTGGGCATTGGCCGCCAGCTCGCGCACCACGGCACGCCGCTGATCGGCATCAACCAGGGGCGGCTGGGCTTCATCACCGACATTGCGCTGGAGGAATACCGCGAGCTGCTGCCGCCGATGCTGGAGGGCGTGTTCGAGGAAGACCACCGCAGCCTGATGCGCGGGCGCGTGATGCGCGGCGGCGAATGCGTGTTCGAGGCCTATGCCATGAACGACGTGGTGGTCAACCGCGGCGCGGTGGCCAGCATGGTGGAGCTGCGCGTGGAGGTGAACGGCCATTTCGTGGCCAACCACCGGGCCGACGGCATCATCGTGGCCACGCCCACCGGCTCCACCGCCTATGCGCTGTCGGCGGGCGGGCCGCTGCTGCACCCGCTGGTGCCGGCCTGGGCGCTGGTGCCGATTGCGCCGCACACGCTGTCCAACCGGCCCATCGTGGTGGCCGACCCGGTGGAGATCGCCATCGAGATCGTGGCCGGACGCGACGCCAGCGCCAGCTTCGACATGCAGTCGCTCGCCTCGCTGCAACACGGCGACCGCATCATCGTGCGGCGCTCCGACTTCCGCGTGCGCTTTCTGCACCCGCGCGGCTGGAACTATTTCGACACGCTGCGCAAGAAGCTGCACTGGAACGAGGGCGGGGTGTGACATCCCCCCCTGAGTCGCCTGCGGCGCCATCCCCCCAGGGGGACACCGCTGGTCGCCGGGGGAACCCCGGCCCGGGCGGTCTGCAATGGCCTGCTCCGCGGCCATTTGAAAGGGCTTGCTGCGCAGCCCTGGTGGGCCATGGCTTCGCGGCGCGCCGCGACGCATGGAAAAATCCTTTGAGTCATTCGTCATTCGCTTCACGCAACGCAAACGGACCTGAAATGAAACATGACTTCGCTGCGCTCCATGACTGGCGCTGGCGCGCCATGA
>JAUNTQ010000061.1 GCA_030538605.1 Pseudomonadota bacterium | reverse complement strand
CCCAGCAGCGACAGATCGCGCACCGCGCCCTTGTCGGCCGAGGTGGCCAGCAGCGCATAGGCCTTGAGCGCGGCCGACACCTTGCGCGGGCGCGGTTGGGCGGGCTTCCAGCCCTTGGCGTCTTGCGCGGCACGGCGGCGGGCAAGTTCTTCGTCGCTCACCAGCACGTTGATGGTGCGGGCCGGGATGTCGATGCGGATGCGGTCGCCGTTCTGCACCAGGCCGATGGTGCCGCCCGCCGCCGCTTCGGGCGAGCAGTGGCCGATCGACAGGCCCGAGGTGCCGCCCGAAAAGCGCCCGTCGGTCAGCAGCGCGCAGGCCTTGCCCAGGCCCTTGCTCTTGATGTAGCTGGTGGGGTAGAGCATTTCCTGCATGCCGGGGCCACCCTTGGGGCCTTCGTAGCGCACCACCACCACGTCGCCTGCCTTGACCTGGTCGGCCAGGATGTGCTCGACGGCTTCGTCCTGGCTCTCGACCACGTGCGCGGGGCCTTCGAACACCAGCAGGCTGTCATCGACGCCCGCGGTTTTCACCACGCAACCGTCCAGCGCGATGTTGCCGCGCAGCACGGCCAGGCCGCCCTCCTGGCTGAAGGCGTGGTCGATGGCGCGGATGCAGCCTTGGGCGCGGTCGGTGTCCAGGCTGGGCCAGCGGGCGGCTTGGCTGAAGGCCACTTGCGTGGGCACGCCGCCGGGGCCGGCCATGTAGAAGGTCTGGACGTCTTGCGAGGGCTGGCGCGCCACGTCCCACTCGGCAAGCGCATCGCCCAGCGTGGGCGCGTGCACGGTGGGCACACCGGTGTGCAGCTTGCCCGCGCGGTCGAGTTCGCCCAGGATGGCCATGATGCCGCCTGCGCGGTGTACGTCCTCGATGTGGTACTTGTTGGTGTTGGGCGCCACCTTGCACAGCTGCGGCACGCTGCGCGAGAGGCGGTCGATGTCCTTCATGGTGAAGTCGATGCCGGCCTCTTGCGCAATGGCCAGCAGGTGCAAGATGGTGTTGGTGGAGCCGCCCATGGCGATGTCGAGCGTCATCGCGTTCTCGAACGCCTTCATGCCCATGCTGCGCGGCAGCACGCGCGCGTCGTCCTGCTCGTAGTGGCGGCGGGTGATCTCCACGATCAGGCGGCCTGCCCGCTTGAAGAGCTGCTCGCGGTCGGCGTGCGTGGCCACCACGGTGCCGTTGCCGGGCAGCGACAGGCCCAGCGCCTCGGTCAGGCAGTTCATCGAGTTGGCGGTGAACATGCCCGAGCACGAGCCGCAGGTGGGGCAGGCGCTGCGCTCGACCTCGGCCACGTCGGCGTCGCTCAGCTTGTCGTCGGCGGCCATCACCATGGCGTCGATCAGATCGAGCTTGCGCAGCTCGATGGTCTTGGTCTCGGGGTTGAGCAGCCTGGCCTTGCCCGCCTCCATCGGCCCGCCCGAGACGAACACCACCGGGATGTTCAGCCTCATGGCGGCCATCAGCATGCCGGGGGTGATCTTGTCGCAGTTGCTGATGCACACCATGGCGTCGGCGCAGTGGGCGTTGACCATGTATTCCACGCTGTCGGCAATCAGGTCGCGGCTGGGCAGGCTGTAGAGCATGCCGTCGTGGCCCATGGCGATGCCGTCGTCCACGGCGATGGTGTTGAACTCCTTGGCCACGCCGCCGGCGGCCTCGATCTCGCGCGCCACCAGCTGGCCGAGATCCTTCAGGTGCACGTGGCCGGGCACGAACTGCGTGAAGCTGTTGACCACGGCCACGATGGGCTTGTCGAAGTCGCCATCCTTCATGCCGGTGGCACGCCAGAGCGAACGGGCGCCCGCCATGTTGCGGCCGGCGGTGGATGTCTTGGAACGGTAGGTGGGCATGGCAGGGCCTCGATGAACAATCGGAGGGATGAGAGAAAAAGGTGCGGAACGCAAAAAAAGCCTGCCCGCATCGTGCAGGGCAGGCTCGGGATTATTGCGGCAGCGCAGCCGCGCCGCCGGCACGCGGGCGACTGGCGCGCGCCTGCATCAGCGACGTCGGGCGCCGGCCCGGGGCTTTTGGCCCGTGGCCTCGCGGTGGCGGTTGATGCGGTCTTGCTTGCGCTGGTCTTCTTTTTCCATGGCCTTGCGCTTGGTGTAGCCCGACCAGTCGGCCCACGCCCACCACACCACGGCCAGTGCAAAAGGCGAAAGCACCACCCACCACGACCAGTCCGCCACCGGCCCGACCAGCAGCCACTTCATCAGCAACAAAATGATGCCCAAGCCCAGCAAATACATGGTTCTTTTCCTTGATTTGACGCAAATTCGACACGCCAGCATGTCAACCGCGCGCCCTACAATCCCGTTGAAACGACTGTAGCTCAACTACCCACGACCCAAGGAAAAACGATGAAGCAAGTTTTGTTCACTATTGCCGCCCTGGCCGCCGTGACCTTGTCTGCCCCCGCCATGGCCGATGAGGCGCTGGCCAAGTCCAAGAACTGCATGGCCTGCCATGCCGTCGACAAGAAGCTGGTCGGCCCCTCCTACAAGGACGTCGCCGCCAAGTTCGGCAACCAGCCCGGCGCGGTGGACATGCTGGCCGGACGCATCCAGAAAGGCAGCCAAGGCGTGTGGGGTGCCGTGCCCATGCCCCCCAACGCCAACGTGAACGCCGACGAGGCCAAGAAGCTGGCCACCTGGGTGCTGTCCTTCAAGTAAGCCCCCTGCCCTTCACAAAAAAACCCGCCGGTTGGCGGGTTTTTTTTGTGCTTGTGCGTCCAGGATCAATAGGTCTGATCCAGCTGCGTCAGGATGGCCGGGTTCTCCAGCGTGCTGGTGTCCTGCGTGATCTGCTCGCCCTTGGCCAGGCTGCGCAGCAGGCGGCGCATGATCTTGCCGCTGCGCGTCTTGGGCAGGTTCTCGCCAAAGCGGATGTCCTTGGGCTTGGCGATGGGGCCGATTTCCTTGGCTACCCAGTCGCGCAGCTCCTTGGCGATCTGTTTGGCCTCGTCACCCTGCGGCAAGGCGCGCTTCAACACCACGAAGGCGCAGATGGCCTCGCCCGTCAGATCGTCGGGGCGGCCCACCACGGCGGCTTCGGCCACCAGGTCGGTCTTGGCGACCAGGGCGGACTCGATCTCCATCGTGCCCATGCGGTGGCCCGAGACGTTGAGCACATCGTCGATGCGGCCCGTGATGCGGAAGTAGCCACGCTCGGCATCGCGCACCGCGCCGTCGCCCGCCAGGTAATAGCCCTTCAGCTCCTCGGGGAAGTAGCTTTTCTTGAAACGCTCGGGGTCGCCCCATATGGTGCGGATCATGCTGGGCCAGGGTTTTTTCACCACCAGAATGCCGCCCGAGCCGTTGGGCATGTCGTTGCCTGCCTCATCGACGATGGCTGCCGTGATGCCCGGCAGCGGCAGCGTGCAACTGCCCGGCACCAGCGGCGTGGCCCCCGGCAGCGGGGTAATCATGTGCCCGCCGGTTTCGGTCTGCCAGAAGGTATCGACGATGGGACAGCGCTCGCCGCCCACGTTTCGGTAGTACCACATCCACGCCTCGGGGTTGATCGGCTCGCCCACGCTGCCCATGATGCGCAGGCTGCTCAAGTCCCAGTTTTTCGGGTGTACTTTTTCGTTGGTTTCCGACGCCTTGATGAGCGAGCGGATGGCCGTGGGCGCGGTGTAGAAGATGCTGCACTTGTGGCGCTCGATCATCTGCCAGAAACGCCCCGCGTCGGGGTAGGTGGGCACGCCCTCGAAGATGATTTGCGTGGCACCGGCGGCCAGCGGGCCATAGGCCACGTAGGTGTGGCCGGTGATCCAGCCGATGTCGGCGGTACACCAGAACACGTCCGTGTCGCGAATGTCGAAGGTCCACTCCATCGTCATCTTGGCCCACAGCAGGTAGCCGCCCGTGGCGTGCTGCACGCCCTTGGGCTTGCCGGTGGAGCCGCTGGTGTAGAGCACGAACAGCGGGTGCTCGGCATCGACGATTTCGGGCGGGCAATCGGTGCTCTGGCCTTGCAGCATCTGCGCAAAGGTCTTGTCGCGCCCGGCCACCATGTTGACGGCGGTGGGCGTGCGCTCGAAGACGAACACGTTCTTCACCGACTCGCAGCCGCCCATGGCCAGCGCTTCATCGACGATGGTTTTCAGCGGCAGTTCCTTGCCGCCACGCATCTGGTAGTTGGCGGTGATGATGGCCACGGCGCCGCCATCCTGCGCGCGCTCTTGCACCGCCTTGGCCGAAAAGCCGCCAAACACCACGCTGTGCGTGGCGCCAATGCGCGCGCAGGCCTGCATGGCGATGACGCCTTCCACCGTCATGGGCATGTAGACCAGCACGCGATCGCCTTTTTTCACGCCATGGGCCTTGAGGGCGTTGGCAAACTGGCTCACGCGCGCGAGCAGTTCCTTGTAGGTGACCTGACTCACCTCGCCGCCATCTGCTTCAAAAATGATGGCGGTCTTGTTCTCCACCGGGGTGCCGACGTGCCTGTCCAGGCAGTTGGCGCTGGCGTTCAGCTGACCATCGGCAAACCATTTGTAGAAAGGCTTGCCGGACTCATCGAGCACCTGGGTGAAGGGCTTGGCCCACACCAGGTGCTCTTTCGCGCGCCTGGCCCAGAAGCCTTCGTAATCGGCTTCCGCCTCGGCACACAGCGCCTTGTAGGCGTCCATGCCCGCAATGCGGGCACCTTGCATGCTGCGCTCGCTGGGCGGGAACACGCGGTTTTCAACCAGAACCGACTCAATGGCACTCATGGGGTTTGTCTCCTTCGGGTTTCAATGTTCAACAAAAGCGTTGGGCTCAACCTGCCCATCGTCCGTTCACGCTCTTACAAGCCACTGACGCGTGGGTTCATGCTACCGTGATTCGACCGGCCGCCAGCCGCCAAGCACAGCCCGGTGGTCGGCACCCTTCATTCATCCAAGGAGACATTGCATGCCCACCCATTCGCCCACCCGCCCCCACACCGGCCTGCGCCTGACGGCGCTCTCCATCGCCTTGAGCGCCGGCCTGCTCGCCGCCTGCGTCCAGACACCGCCGGCAGCCAGCGCCACACCCGCGCCCGTGGCCACCGCAGCCCCCGCGCCCGCCGCCACGCCCGCGCGCACCGGCCTGCCGCGCGTGGTGGTGCTGGCCACCGGCGGCACCATCGCCGGTGCGGGCGCATCGGCGGCCAACAGCGCCACCTACGCCGCCGCCAAGGTGCCGGTGGACAAACTGCTGGCCGGCCTGCCCGAGGTCAACCAGGTTGCCAGCGTGCGCGGCGAGCAAGTCTTCCAGATCGCCTCCGAGAGCTTCACCAACGCCCACCTGCTGCAACTGGGCAAGCGCGTGTCGGTCCTCGTCAAGCAGGCGGACGTGGACGGCATCGTCATCACCCACGGCACCGACACGCTGGAAGAAACCGCCTACTTCCTGCACCTCACCGTACACACCGACAAGCCCATCGTCGTCGTCGGCTCCATGCGCCCGGGCACCGCGCTGTCGGCTGACGGCGCGCTCAACCTCTACAACGCCATCAGCGTGGCAGGCAGCCAGGACGCGCGCGGCAAAGGCGTGCTGGTCACCATGTCCGACGAAATCCAGACCGCCCGCGACGTGAGCAAAGACGTCAACATCAAGACCGAAGCCTTCAAAAGCCAATGGGGGCCGCTGGGCATGGTGGTCGAAGGCAAGAACCACTGGTTCCGCCTGCCCGCCAAGCGCCACACCACGCAGTCCGAATTCAACATCGACCACATCACCGAACTCGCTCCGGTGGAAATCGCCTACAGCTACGGCAACGTGCCCCGCACCGCCATCGACGCGCTGGGCCAAGGCGGTGCCAAGGCCATCGTGCATGCAGGCACCGGCAACGGTTCGGTGGCCGACCGCATCGTGCCCGCCCTGCGCGAATGGCAAGGCAAGGGCGTGCAGATCATCCGCTCCTCGCGCGTGCCCTACGGCTTCGTGCTGCGCAACGCCGAGCAACCCGACGACCAATACGGCTGGGTGGCCGCCCACGACCTGAAGCCCCAAAAAGCCCGCATCCTCGCCGCCGTGGCCCTTACCCAGCCGCGCACCGCGCAGGATTTGCAGCGCATCTTCTGGGAGTATTGACATCCCCCCTGAGCCGCCTGCAGCGGCTTCCCCCCAGGGGGACGCCGCTGGTCGCCGGGGGAACCCCGGCTCGGGCGGTCTGCGATGGCCTGCTCTGCGGCCTTTTGAAAGGGTCTGCTGAGCGGGCCGCAAAACTTCCGTGCCGCCTGCGGGGGCTTCTCCCCAGATGATCACGCATCGACACAACCGTGCCGTCAGCGGTCTTCGGTGTGGGCGGGGGGATGCCGACGCAGGCAATCAGCCAGGCTTTGCGCGGCCAGGGACAGGGCGCGGTCGCGGCGGTGGATGAAGAAGATGCGGCGGCTGAGTCCGGGCCAGGCCAGTGGGCGGGTGGCCACGCCGTCATGGCGAAACTGGAACAAGGTCAGCGTCGGCACCACGCTCACCCCCATGCCGGCCGCCACCATGCCGCGCACGGTCGCCAGTTGGTCCACCTCCATCACGGCGCGCATCTGCAGCGGCTGCACCGCAGCGTCCAGGTACTGGCGCACGCTGGATGTGCGGCCCAGGTGAATGAAGGGGTGGGCTGCCACATCGCGCGGGCGCACGCGCGCCAAGCCCAGCAGCGGGTGCCCGGCCGGGCACACCAGGTGAAAACCGTCGGCACAGAAAGGCTCCGCCTTCAGCTCCGGCGTGTCGACCCGCACTGCCGCCAGCGCGAAATCGGCCTGGCCCGTGCGCACGCGCTCCACGCACACATCCGACAGCACGTCCGACACCTGCACCTGCACACCGGGGCACCCGGCCTGCCAGTCGCGCAATACGCCTGGCAGCCAGTCCGCGGCCAGCGAGGGCAGCAGCGCCACCGACACCCGACCGCGCCGCAGCGCGAGCCTGTCCGACACGCCTGCCAGCGCCGCGTCGAACTCGGCCAGCACGCGCCGCGCCGCCAACTCGAAATCGGTGCCTTCGGCCGTGGGTGCCACGTGCCGCGTGCTGCGGTCGAACAGGCGCACGCCCAAGGACGACTCCAGCTGCCCGATCAGCGCGCTGAAAGCCGGTTGCGACAGATGCACGCGCGCCGCCGCATGGGTGAAGTGGCGCTCGTCGGCCAGCGCCAGAAACGCCTGCAAGTGGCGGGTGGAGATATGTGGGCGACGCGCTTCATTCATCGTCATTGCCAATCAATTTATCTGAATTTTCAAATTTACAGATCACCATCCGCGCTCTACATTGCCCCGCAACACATCGAACAGCACAGGAGACATTGGCAACCATGCGTGGCGAACCTCTTCGCATTGGCTGTGCCGCTGGCTTTTCCGGCGACCGCACCGACGCCGCCGCCCCGGTGGTGGATGCGCTCATCGCCGCCGGCGGCCCGGCCTTTCTCATCTTCGAGACGCTGGCCGAACGCACCCTGGCGCTGGCCCAGCTGGCCCGCCGCCAGCACCCCGATGAAGGGTACGAGCCGCTGCTGGCCCAGATGCTGCGCCCCGTGCTGGCGCGCTGCCTGCAGCATGGCGTGCGCATCGTCAGCAACTTTGGTGCGGCCAATCCCTGCGGCGCAGCGCGGTGCATCCACGCGCTGGCACGCGAGCTGGGCGTTCCCGCACCGCGCATTGCCGTCGTGGAAGGCGATGACCTGTCAGGCCCAGAGCACCGCCCGCTGCTGCTGGACGCACTGGGCGGCGCGCTGCAAGGCCTGGACATCGTCTCGGCCAACGCCTATCTGGGCGCGGATGCCATTGCCGGCGCACTGCGCGCAGGCGCGCACATCGTCGTCTGCGGCCGCGTGGCCGACCCCGCGCTGGCCGTGGGCCCGGCCATGGCCCACTTCGGCTGGGCCGACGACGACTGGCACCACCTGGCCCGCGCCACCATGGCCGGTCACTTGCTGGAATGCGGCGCGCAGGTCAGCGGTGGCTATTACGCCGACCCCGGCTACAAGGATGTTCCCGGCCTGGCCCGACTGGGTTACCCCATCGCCGAAATCGACGCCAACGGCAACTGCACGCTGACCAAGCCCGCCGGCACAGGCGGCTGCATCGACCCCCACACGGTCAAGGAGCAGCTGCTCTACGAAGTGCATGATCCCGCTGCCTACCTGACGCCCGACGTGGTGGCCGACTTGAGCCATGCCGAGGTCACCGCGCCCGGGCCCGACCGCGTGCGCCTGACGGGCGTGCGCGGCCATCCGCGCCCGGCTGGCCTGAAAGTGAACGTTTGCCACGCCAGCGGGTGGCTGGCGGAGGGCGAAATCTCCTACGCTGGCGCACGCGCCGAGGCACGCGCGCGGCTGGCTGCGCAGGTGTTGCGCGAACGTATGGCCGATGCCGGGCCGCTGCGCTTTGACCTGATCGGTGTGGCCAGCGTGCTGGCCGACGACGGTGGCCAGTGGCTGGCCGCCCTGCCCCAGGGCGATGCGCGCGACGTGCGCCTGCGCGTGGCCCTGCACCATGCCGACCGCGCCATGGCCGAGCGGCTGACGCATGAAGTCACCGCCCTCTATACCTGCGGCCCGGCGGGCGGCGGCGGCGTGCGCACCGCGCTGCGCCAGCGGCTGGGCACCGTGTCGGGCATCGTGCCGCGCACACATGTGCAGGCTTCATTCAGCTTCGTGGAGGCCAGTGACACATGAGCACCCTCACCGTGCCCCTGCACCGCCTGGCCCACGGCCGCACGGGAGACAAGGGCAACCGCTCCAACATCAGCGTCATCGCCTGGCAGCCCGACTTCTGGCCCCTGCTGGTTGAGCAAGTCACCGAAACCGCCGTGGCCCGCCTGTTCGCCCACCGCCGCCCCAGCAGCGTGACGCGCCACCTGCTGCCGCGCCTGCATGCGATGAACTTCGTGCTCGATGACGTGCTGGACGGTGGCGTCAACGACGCGCTGAACCTGGACAGCCACGGCAAGGCACTGTCCTTCGTGTTGCTGGATTTGCCCGTGTGCGTGCCTGCCGACTGGACCCACCGGCTGGCAGGCCCGTCTTTGACGCAGGGCTGACAGGCCAGCGCCCCCCGCTTTCCACCCCGCAACCTTCAGGAGACAAAAACCATGCCCCAACGCCCCTCATTTCTGCGCCGCCACCTGCTCGCCACCTGCGTCCTGGGCACACTGGCCGCCTTGCCTGCCGCCGCGCTGGCGCAGGCGTTTCCGGCCCGGCCCATCACCTTCGTCGTGCCCTTTGCCGCCGGCAGCGCCACCGACCAGCTGGCGCGGGCGCTGGGCCAGTCGGTAGCCGAGCAGGGCAAGCAGCCCGTGGTCATCGACAACAAGGCCGGTGCCAGCGGCATGATCGCCGCGCAGCAGGTGGCCAAGGCCGCGCCAGACGGCTATACCGTGCTCATCACCACCAACACCACGCACGCGGCCAACGAGCACCTGTACAAGAAACTCAGCTACGACCCCGTGAAGGATTTCGCCCCCATCACCGGGCTGGGCAAGGGCGGCCAGGTGCTGGTGGTGCGTGCCGACGCGCCTTACGGCAGCGTGGCAGAACTCATCGCCGCCGCCAGGAAGGCGCCAGGCAAACTCAGCTTTGGCAGCGGCAGCTCCTCCAGCCGCATGGCGGGCGAAATGTTCAAGCAATTGACCGGCACCGACATCCTGCACGTGCCCTACAAAAGCAACCCCAACGCCATCACCGACCTGCTGGGCGGCCAGATCGACCTGATGATCACCGACACCGCCACCGGCGCGCCTCAAATCGGCGCCGGCAAGCTCAAGGCGCTGGGCGTATCCACCACCGCACGCATTCCGTTGCTGCCAGACGTGCCCACCATCGCCGAGGCAGGCGTCAAGGGCTACGACATGGGTTACTGGTTTGCCGCTTACGCCCCGGCCGGCACGCCACCGCAAGTCGTCCAGCACCTCAACCAGTTGCTGGTGGCGGCCACCCAGAGCGCGGGCGCCACCACCTTCTTCAAGGGCAGCGGCGCCAGTGCCTGGCACACCACGCCCCAGGAACTGGCCCGGTTTCAGGCCGGCGAAACCGCCAAATGGGGCCAGGTCATCCAGGCAGCCGGCATTCAGCCGGAATAAGAGGCAACCCGCGCGCTCATCCCAGCGCCCGCAGCCCCGCTGCCGTGGCCGCCGCAACCACGATGACCAGCAAGAACGGGGCGCGCAGCCACAAGGCGAGTGCGGCCGCGGCCAGGCCTGCGGCGCGCGCGTCCACGGCAACGGCGCGGCCGGCGTCGAATGTTTGCACCGCCACCATCGCGGCCAGCAAAGCCACGGGCAGGTAGGTCATCACGCGGCCCAGCAACGGGCCATCCAGCCAGCGCTGGGGCACCAGATAACCTGCAAACTTGGTCAACCAGGCCAGTGCACTGGCCAGCAAAACGGCGGTCCACAGGCTCATGGGCGCGCCTGCCTCTGCGTTGCGTCTGCCGAGTCGCCGGCCATGGTCGTGGCCGCAGCCTCGCCCATCGCCGCCATGCGCGGGCGCATGCCTGCGGCCACGGCCACCAGCGCGGTCAGCAGGATGGGGATGCCCGGTGGCACCCAGGGCGTGGCCAGCAGCGCCACCGCTGCCGCGCCGGTGGCCACCACGCGCGCGGCGCGCGTGGCCAGGCGCGGCCACAACAAGGCGAGAAAAGCGCCCGCCGCTGCCGCGTCCAGCCCCCAGACTTTGGGGTCACCCAGCGCGTTGCCCAGCAGCGCCCCGGCCAGCGTCATGGCGTTCCAGAACACGAAAACCGCCCAGCCCGTGGCCCAGAAACCCGCGCGCTGCCGCTCGGGCGTAGGCTGCGACAGCGCCACGGCGGTGGATTCGTCAATGGTCAGCTGCGCGGCCACGGCGCGCTGCACACCACGGGGCTTGAGCATGCGCGCCATCTGCACGCCGTAAAACCCGTTGCGCAAGCCCAGCAAGGTGCTGGCCGCCACCGCCGCTGCGCCCGCACCACCCGAGGCGATGACGCCGATCAGCGCAAACTGCGAGCCGCCCGAAAACAGCAGCGCCGACAAGGCCACCGCCTGCCACACATCCAGCCCCGCCGCCACGGCCAGCGCACCAAAGCTGGTGCCGTACAGGCCCGTGGCAAAGCCTACCATCAGGCCTTGACGAATGGCGGGGCGGGTGTCGGGAGGCAGTGGTGACATAGGCTGGGGACAGGACTTCGCGAAAAACGGCAGCGACGGCAAAACGCCTGAGACACGGGGCCGTCCAGCACATCAAAAAAGAGGGCAGATTGTCGCCGAGCCTGGGACATGTGCCTGGTTTGCGCCAGCGCCCGCTGAACGGGGCGTGCCAGCTGTCACGTCAAGGGCAGGATCAGGACGAAAGACCCGCACGCGCGCGTGACACGGCTTGCGGGTCGGTGCGCCCACGGCGCGCCAGCGGCACGCCGAAAAGTACGCCCACCACGCCCAACAAGGCCACGCCCGCGCCCAGCCACAGCGCGGCTCCATACCCCAGCCACTGAAAGCGCATGGCCACCGCCGCCAGCACGCAAAACAGGATGAACGGTGCCGTCCACACCATCACGGCCAGGCTGCGCACTTCGATTTTCTGCCCACACGCGCGGCAAGGCACGGGCTTATCCCAGCCCCACGCGGTGAGCGCCACCTTGCGCCACGCCGACATGGCGAGCAGGCCGCAGTGCGGGCAGCCGAGATGCGGCAGATGAACCCTCACTCGGGCGGCCTGGAAGACTTGCGGGCCTCGGTGATCTCATGACACAGGATGATCACGCCAACGTGCACCCCGGGAAACACGATCATCACCGCGACCATGACCCCTGCGGCAATGCCCCAGCCGTTGAGGTAGAACACAAAGAACGCCACCACGATGGCGATGAACAGAACGAGGGGCCAATAGATTTTCATCCAGCGCCCTCCTTCTTTCACCAGTCATGGGTCAAAACGCGCACTGGTCAGGTACGCGGCACACCTGCCCGCGCCCGCGCCTGCTGCACGGCACCCAAGTCCGTCACCTGAGCCTTGGCCAGCGGCACCCACGCCGCGTGCAGCCAGGCGGTGGCGGCGATGGCACCCACGCCCATCAGCGCCAGGCTCACCGGATCGCGCACCCAGCGCGCCAGCGTAGCCACCACGGCCAGCACACACGGCAGCGCGGCCAGCAGTGCCGGCACCGGCGCTACGGTGACATGCAATCCGCAGGCCCCGCAAGGCACCCGGCGCGCCCAGCCTAGCGTGAGCTTTTTCCAGACGGACAGGGCAGGCAGGCCGCAGTGGGGGCAGTCGAGAGGCGACAGGCCGACCATCACTTGGGCGGCGTGGCCGACTTGCCGGCCCCGGCGATCTCATGGCCCAGGATGACCACGCCAACGTACACCACGGGAAACGCGATCAACACCACGGCCATGATCCACGCGGCAGTGATCCAGCCCATGACGTAGCACACCACGAACGCCACCACGATGGCGATGGCCAGAAAGAAGGGCCAATAGGTTTTCATGCGTCAGCATCACCGCGAAGCGGATACAGAGGGAGTCACGACAGGGCTGGCGCGCCCAGCGTCTGCAGCAGTTTATCGAGCTGAACGGCCGAGAGCGTGGGATTCTTTTTCATGTTTTGGTAGCCATCGCGATGGCTGGTGTAGGCCACCCGCTCATCGGTCCAGTCACCGTCGTTGGCGTGGGCCGCGCCAAAGGACTCCAGCTTGCCGTCGATGTCATCCTGGGTCAGGTTCGCACGCTCCTTGAGCGCGGTCAGCTGCTGCTCGTCAAGCCCATTGATCCAGTCGGCAAACTTCTTCTGATCACCCGGCTGCTGCAAATCCAGCCCTTTGTGCCGCGCATATTCCACCAGCAGCGGCAAGGGGCTGTGGCCTTCGCTGCTTTGGTCGGCCAGCGTGCGCGCGACGCCTTCGTTCAGGCCCGCTTGCTGCATGAAGCGCATGGACCGGCCGTCGTCCCAGCGCGGTTCGTGGGTGCTGTTGGCCTTGTGGCCTTCCCACAGAAAAAGGCCCAGCGCCGAGGCACCGACCAGGGCCAGCCCAATCCAACCGACCGGCCCGCTGCCCAGCGCCATCAAACCGCCCACAGCGCCCGTGGAGTAAAGCAGACCCGACTCGGTATCACCCGCGGCAAATGAATCGACAGCGCTCCAGGCATCGAAGCCGGCACCCAGCACACCCAGAAGCCTACCCGCCGCCTTGCCACCGAAGGTGCCCAGGCGCGAGTCGGCGTCCACCTTGCCCAGAGCGACGAGCAGATCGGCACCCTTTTGGCCCAGGCCAACGGCATCGCTCATGGCCTTGAGCGTGTTCTTGACGGTGGGGTCGGTGAGGGCTTTGTTGGTGGATGCCAGAAAGCCGACGCCGGCCAGGCCCAGGCCGATGCCGCGCATCAGCTGACCCATGCTGCTGGTCTTGTCGAAGGCGCCGATCTTGTCCAGTTCCTGGTCGAGTTTCTTCAGCCGCTCGGCCATGGCCTCGGCCGACTCACCGGCCTGGGGAATGGCACCATCGAGCGCGTCCACCGCCTTGTCCATCTGTCCCGGCGCGACGCCCAGGATCCCGGCCAGGCGTGGATTGCGCAATTCGTCCAGAGCCTGTCGCGCCCGTGCCACCGAGGCCGGGTTGCCGACGTCCAGTCCCTCGATCCCGCTGAAAACCTTGGACTTGACGTAGGCGTTGGCAAACTCCTGCCCCGTCTTGCGCAGCAAATCAGCAAACTTGGCCGAACCCTTGACCGTGGGGTTGGAGAAGAAGGCGAGCAGCCCGTCACCCAAGGGCCCGTTGACCAGATCCGGGTTCTGCTGGAAGGCGGTCTGGATCGCGAGTTGCGCGCCGGGGTCATTGAGCACATCTTCCAGCGCGCGCATGTTGGCATCGGCTATGGCCCCGCCGGGTGGCGTCTGCCCCAGCGCGGCCATCTGGTTCAACAGTTTTTCGCCGTTTTCGGCCAAGCGGGCCTGAAGCTCCTGGCCCTTGGCTTCCCACCCAGGCTTCTTGGCCTCCATGTCCTGGGTGTATTTGGCAATGGCCTGCTCGAGCTGCTCCGGCGTCATGGCGCCGCCGTGGTTGTTGACCAGCCAGGCCAGCTCGGACATGTGCTCCGTGTAGGCCTTGGTGTCCTGCTCGATCTGGGCACGGAAGTCTTGCAGGCCCGTCTCGATCACGCGGTTGGCGGTATCCAGTTCGGTGGCGCCCCGGCGGCCATAGGCCTGCACGAAGTCTGGCCGCCCGCCTTCGGAAATGTGCTGGTGTGCGCCCGGCGCGTTCCACATGCCCATGTCCAGCATTTTTTGCATGTTGGCCTGACCAGTGGCAGTGTCGGCGCTGCGATCCAGCACGCGCAGGGCAGCGGCCATTTCCTGGTCGCCAATGACCCCGCTGTCGCCAAAGCGCGCGTTGTATTCGCGACCGTACTGCGCCAAGCTGGGCAGCGAACGCTCGACCAACCGCGCGGCCATTTCAGGATCCAGCCCCTGGGTCAGTTCATCGAGCCGGCCCATGGCCTGCTCGCCTTCCATGCGCTCACCCATGCTGCCGTAGGGCACGGTGCCGCCCATACCTTTTTCACCCAACGGCTCCATCGCCCAGTCCGCCGCGCCCTGCAGCAGATCCCTGTAGCCCTGGCTGCCTTCGGCGGCGGCGCGCACTTCGGGGCTGGCCGCTTGCAGGGCGGTGTTCAGGTGCTGCAGCTGTGCGGTGGGCTCGCCCGCGGCTTGCGCGGTGGTGACGACGCGGTCGGCTTCGGCCTGCACGCGGGTTTGTTCGCGGTCGGTGGCCAGGCCGTTCAGGGCGCCTTGCAGCAGCTGGGTTTCGCCTTCGCTGGCGGTGTAGCGCTGGGTCAGGTCGCTGCCGGCGGCGGCGTAGCGGTCTTCGTCGCTGGTCCAAACGCCTTCGGGGGATATGGCGTGCTGGGCGCGTTCGTCCAGTTCGGCGCTGACGGCGTTTTTCAGCTGGCCGCGGGCGGTTTGCAGGCCCTGGTGCAACTCGTCTCGGATGGCGCGGTTGGTGTCGGCGGGCAGGCCGTCGTAGCCGCTTTGGGCCGATTGCAGGCGCGCGACGGCCTGGTCGGTGGCCTGTACTTTTTGCCCCAGCGGCGTAGCGGGCAAGCTGGCGGGCACCCAGATCTGCTGGCCGACGGCCAGGCACCGGGGGTTGGGCAGGCTGGCGCGGTTGGCGTCGGCAATGTCTTGCGCGCTGACGCCGGGGTGTTCGCGCGCGATGTGCGTGGGGGTCTGGCCGGGCTGCGCCACTTCGGGCAGAGGCTCGGTGCCGTAGTCCGCGCCCAGGGGCACGTTGACCTTCTGGCCGATGTCGAGGTGGTCGGGGTTGGCCACCTGCGGGTTGGCCGCTTCCAGCATGGGCACGCTGGTCTGGTAGCGGCGCGAGATTTCGGTGAGCGTTTCGCCGCCTTGCACTTCGTGCTGCACGTAGCGCTCGGGCGGCGGTACGTCGGTCTTTTGCGGGTGCAGCGCGGGCTGGCGCACGGCGTTGTCCACCTCTTTGCGCGGCGGCGGCGGTGGCGCAATGGTGGGGCGATGGGCGGGGCGTTGGCTGACGGTGAGGGTCATGGGGAATGGCCAGGCGGCGCGGCAGCCTGTGTGCGGGTGAACGACCTGGCCAGTCTAGGCGGCGCGCCCGCGCGTGACCAGCTGGTATCGATCCCCTGGCAAGGCCCCCCATTGGTAAGACTCCCATTGGTAGTCTTACCAGTGCCCCGGGCGCCGGCCGGGGCTTTCAGGCCAGCAGCGGCGATGCCTCGTGCGCACCCGCCTCGCGCACACCGTCGGGCAGCCCTGCCCTGCCCTTGACGCCCAGGCGGGCAAACAGCTCGCGGTCGGCCTGCACGTCGGGGTTGCCGGTAATCAGCAGCTTTTCGCCATAGAAGATGCTGTTGGCGCCGGCCAGAAAGCACAGCGCCTGCACGGCTTCGCCCATTTGCTGGCGGCCGGCGGACAGGCGCACGCGCGCGGTGGGCATGGTGATGCGGGCGGCGGCGATCATGCGCACGAACTCGAAGGGGTCGAGGTCGGGCTGATCGGCCAGCGGCGTGCCTTCGACCTTGACGAGGTGGTTGATGGGCACGCTTTCGGGCACTTCGGGCAGGTTGGCCAGTTGCGCGATGAGGCCCGCGCGCTGGCGGCGGCTTTCACCCATGCCGACGATGCCGCCCGAACAAACCTTGACGCCCGCGCCGCGCACGCGGTCGAGCGTGTCGAGCCGATCCTGGTAGTCGCGCGTGCTGATGATGTCGCCGTAGAAGTCGGGCGCGCAGTCGAGGTTGTGGTTGTAGTAGTCCAGGCCCGCCTCGCGCAGCCGCTCGGCCTGGCCGTCGGACAGCATGCCCAGGGTGACGCAGGCTTCGAGTCCCTCACCCTTGACGGTGCGCACCAGCTCGGCCACGGCGTCGATGTCGCGGTCCTTGGGCGCGCGCCAGGCGGCGCCCATGCAAAAACGGGTGGCCCCGGCGGCCTTGGCGGCTTGCGCGGCTTTTTGCACTTCGCCCGAGGCCATGAGTTTTTCGGCCTTGACGCCGGTGTCGTAATGCACCGACTGGGGGCAGTAGCCGCAGTCTTCGGGGCAGCCGCCGGTCTTGACGCTGAGCAGCGTGGCCAGCTCGACTTCGTTGGGGTCGAAGTGCTGGCGGTGTACTTGCTGGGCCTGCCACAGCAGGTCGTTGAAGGGCAGGTTGAGCAGGGCTTCGATGTCTTCCACGCGCCAGCGCTCGGGGGTGGATGCGGTGACGGGGGCGGTGCGGGGGTGGAGCGTGACGGGGTGTTGCATCAGGGGTGGACGGAATGTGTTGATTAAAAAGATGAGCTGCTTGCGTACGTTTTTAAACAATTTCATATACTTTTATATTTGAAATTGTTTTAAAACGTACGCAAGCAGCTTCTGTTTTCTTGGTTTCCTGGAAATATGGCTTGCAGTGAATGGGCGAGCGTGGGTGGCCCTCACCCCTGCCCTCTCGCTACAGGGCTTGTGATGCACATCACCTTGTAGGCTGGGTAGAGCCGAAGGCGAAACCCAGCATTTTCGCGAGCCGGTTTGCTGGGTTTCGCCTTCGGCTCTACCCAGCCTACAGATATGTGCGCATACACGAATCAAAGCCTTTTGGCTGTTCTTTCGCGTCCTTGGCATGAGGCTGTTCAGCTGCCCGGCTGTTGATCTACGGCGACTCCGCCCCCGCCATGAGCGCATCCGCGCGCAGGCCGAGGCGCTGGGGTGAGGTGTATTCGCGGCGGTAGGTTTCAAAGGGCACGCTGTCGGTGCTTTCGATGCGCTGCTGCGCCTGCACGGATTCGCTGGCCAGGGTGTCGAAGTGCTGGCGCAGGGCATCGGGGTATGGCAGCGCGAGCAGCTCGCCGCGTGTGCGCAGCGAGTGCTCGCGCACGAACTGCTTGAAGCTGCCGCCGTGCGTGTGTTGCACGGCGTGCAGCACGCGGGCGGAGGGCAGGCGCGCGGGTTCGCCGAACGCTTGGCGGGCGGCGCTCAAGGCCTGGGCATAGGCGTTGCCGCCGTGCGCGGCGTCCAGCGCATCGGCAATGGGGGCGAAGGCGGCGAGCAGCTCGGCACCCCAGTCGGCCAGCAGCACCTGCTGGCCCGCGCGCTCCAGCAGCAGGCCGGGCTGGCGGCCGCGCTCGGCGGTGAGGTGCTGGTTGCGCGCCAGAGCGGCGATTTCGTCGGGGGAGTCGGGCGGGCTGTCGGTGAGCAGGCTGTGCAGCAGGAAGATGTCGAGCATGCGCGCGGTGTCGGCGTTCAGGCCGATGGGCTCGAAGGGATCGAGGTCCATCAGGCGCACTTCGACGTATTCGACGCCGCGCTCGCGCAGCGCGTGCAGCGGGCGCTCGCCGGGGTGGATAACGCGCTTGGGGCGGATGGTGCCGTAGAACTCGTTTTCGATTTGCAGCAGCGTGGTGGCAAGCTGGTTGTAGTCGCCGCCGGGGTT
>JAUNTQ010000004.1 GCA_030538605.1 Pseudomonadota bacterium | reverse complement strand
TGGAACTTGCGGCCAATGCCCAGCTGCGCGATCTCGGGTTCGTTGTGGCGCAGCAGGTCGATGGTGGAGCCGAAGAACACGCTGCCGCCGTCAGGCCGCGTCTTGCCGGTGATGATGTCCATCATCGTCGTCTTGCCCGCGCCGTTGGGGCCGATGATGCAGCGCAGCTCGCCGGGGGCGATGTCCAGGCTGAGGCCGTTGATGGCCTTGAAGCCGTCGAAGCTCACGCTCACGTCCTCCAGGTACAGGATGCGGCCGTGCGTCACGTCCACCTCGCCGGCCTGGGCGATGCGGCCGTAGGCGGCGGCGCGGCCGCCCGATTCGGTCTTGCCGGCCGCCGCGCGCGCGGCGCGTGATTCAAGGCGGCGCGCGCCAGCTTCCATCAGCTCGGGCGTCATGCGCGTGCTCCTTGCAGCCCGCCGCCGGTCGACTCGCCTGCTTCTGTTTCAATAGCTTCCTGCGCAAGACTGGCGGGCGCTACGGCCTCTTTCTTCTTGAAGATGCGGCGAACGAGGCCCACCACGCCCTGCGGCAGAAACAGCGTGACGACGATGAACAGCGCGCCCAGAAAGAACAGCCAGTATTCGGGCGCGGCCACCGTCAGCCAGCTCTTGGCGCCATTGACCAGAAAGGCGCCGGCGATGGGCCCGACCAGCGTGGCGCGCCCGCCCACCGCGGCCCACACCGCCATCTCGATGGAGGCGGTGGGGCTCATCTCGCTCGGGTTGATGATGCCCACCTGCGGCACGTACAGCGCGCCGGCCAGGCCGCACATCATGGCGCTGATGACCCAGATCGTCAGCTTGTAGGGCAGGGGGTCGTAGCCGCAGAACATGGTGCGCCGCTCGGCGTCGCGCACGGCCTGCAGCACGCGGCCGAACTTCGACGCCACCAGCCAGCGCGCCAGCAGAAAGCAGCCCAGCAGCGCCAGGCCCGTGGCCACGAACAGCGCCATGCGCATGCCTGGCGTGGCCAGCGGCAGGCCCAGGATGCGCTTGAAGTCGGTAAAGCCGTTGTTGCCGCCAAAGCCCGTCTCGTTGCGGAAGAACAGCAGCATGGCCGCGAAGGTCAGCGCCTGCGTGATGATGGAGAAGTACACGCCCTGAATGCGCGAGCGAAACGCGAACCAGCCGAAGACGAAGGCCACCAGCCCCGGCACGGCGACGATGAGGACCAGCGTGGCAACGAAGCTGTCCGACAGCGCCCAGTGCCAGGGCAGCGCCTTCCAGTCGAGGAAGACCATGAAGTCGGGCAGGTCGCTGCCATAGCTGCCCTCGCGCCCGATCTGGCGCATGAGGTACATGCCCATCATGTAGCCGCCCAGCGCAAAGAACAGGCCGTGGCCCAGGCTCAGGATGCCGGTGTAGCCCCAGATCAAGTCAATCGCCAGCGCGCAGATGGCATAGCACATGATCTTGCCCAGCAGCGTGACCATGTAGCCCGACAGATAGAAGGGCGAGCCCTCGGGCACCCACAGGTTGAGCAGCGGTGCCAGCGCGCACACGGCCAGCAGCGCGGCGAAGAAGGCCGCCCAGCCGGTGCGCGACAGCAGCGGCGCGCGAGCGGGAAGTTCGATGGGCCGTGAGTCTGGATTCGTCATGACGGGTACTCGGCAAGGTCGATTCGAGGACGGCGCGCAGCCGGCTTGGCCGGGCCGCTGCTGTCGCCCCTTGAGGGGAGGCGCCTCGCGCAGCAGAGGCGGCACGGGGTGGGCTGTTTCATGCTTCTCTTCCCTTCAATGCAAAGATGCCCTGCGGCCGCTTCTGGATGAAGACGATGATGAAGACCAGCACCGCAATCTTGGCCAGCACCGCGCCGGCCCAGCCTTCGAGCAGCTTGTTCATCAGCCCCAGGCCCATTGCGGCGACCACCGTGCCGGCCAGTTGCCCCACGCCGCCCAGCACCACCACCATGAAGGAATCGACGATGTAGCCCTGCCCCAGGTCGGGCCCCACGTTGCCGATCTGCGACAGAGCGCAGCCGGCCAGCCCCGCGATGCCCGAGCCCAGCGCGAAGGCGTAGGTGTCCACGCGCGCCGTGTTCACGCCCATGCAGGCGGCCATGGGGCGGTTTTGCGTGACCCCGCGCACGAACAGGCCCAGGCGCGTGCGCGCCACGGCCCAGGCCACGCCGGCCACCACGGCGGCGGCAAAGCCGATGATGACGATGCGGTTCCACGGCAGCGTCACGTTGGGCAGCAGCTGCCAGCCGCCGCTCATCCAGGCGGGGTTTTCCAGGCCCACGTTTTGCGCGCCGAACACGGTGCGCACCAGCTGCTGCAGGATCAGGCTGATGCCAAAGGTGGCCAGCAGCGTCTCCAGCGGGCGGCCGTACAGGAAGCGGATCACCCCGCGCTCCAGCACCGCACCGACCAGCGCCGATGCGAGGAAGGCGACTGGCACCGCAGCCACCAGATACCAGCCGAACGCTTCTGAAGGCAGATGGCGCTGGAACAGGCCCTGCACCACGTAGGTGGCGTAGGCGCCAATCATGATCAGCTCGCCGTGCGCCATGTTGATGACGCCCATCAGCCCATAGGTGATGGCCAGGCCCAGCGCCGCCAGCAGCAGCACCGAGCCCAGGCTGACGCCGGCAAACAGCGTGTTGATGCGGTCGCCCCAGGCCAGGCCGCTGTCGATGTGGGCAATGGCGTCGCCGATGGCGGCCTTGACCTGGGCATCGCTCTCCTCGTCCAGCCGCTGGTTGAGCAGCACTTTGGCATCGGGGCTGCGCGATGCGCCCAGCGTTTCGGCGGCGGCGATGCGCTTGGTGGCGTCGTCGCTGGCCAGCAAGGTGGCGGCGCGTGCGCGCTCCAGCGCGGTCTTCACGGCGCTGCTGGTCTCCTTGACCAGCGCGCGTTCGATCAGGGGCAGCCGGCCTTCTTCGGGGTCGCTCATCAGCAATCGGGCAGCGGCCAGGCGCTCGGCGTCGTTCGGGCTCGCCAGTTGCAGCGTGGCTTTTGCCGCATCCAGCGCGCCGCGCATGCGGTTGTTGTTGACCACGTCCTCGGCGTCGGCCGGTACGGTCACGGGCGCGCCGGTGACGGCGTCCTTGCCCTGGCTGCCGTCGATCACGATGACTTGCGAGCCAGCGATCTTGACGGCATCGTTCGACAGCGCGTCGATGAAGGCGGCCGTGCGCGGGTGGGCGCTTTGCACCGCCTCGTTGAGCGCTGTGATGCGCGCCTCGGTGTCGTCACCGCCAGCGATGGCGCGCGCCTGCTCGGCCGTGAGGGCGTGCGCGCTGGCACACACCAGCAGCGCGGACAGGCCCAGCGTGACCAGACGAAGCGGCACGCAATGAGTTCGCCCTCGGCGGTCGTTCATGTCATTTGGCAAGGTAGGGGCTCCAGGGCTGGGCACGCGTGGTCTCGTGCGCTTTCCACACGACGTCGAATTGACCATCGGCACGGATGGCGCCGACCATCGGCACCTTCATCAGGTGGTGGTTGCCTTCGTCCATGCGCGCCAGCTCACCCGATGGCGCGGGGTAGAGCTGACCGCGCATGGCCCGCACCACCTGCGGAACCTGCGTGGTCTGTGTCTTTTCTACCGCCTGCTTCCACATGTGGATGCCGATCAGCGCCGCCTGCATCGGGTCGTTGACGATCGGGCGCGTGCTTTGCTGCGGCAGCTTGCGCTCGCGCGCGTAGGCGCTCCAGCGCGCGATGAAGTCGCGGTTCATCGCGTTGCGCGCGCTCATGAAGTAGTTCCAGGCCGCCAGATGGCCGGTGATGGCGGCGCAATCGACGTTGCGCAACTCTTCCTCGCCGACCGAGAAGGCCACGCTGGGCATCTCCTGCGCCGTGATGCGCGCCCGACCCAGGTCGCGGTAGAAGGCGAGGTTGGAGTCGCCGTTGATGGTCGAGACAATCGCCGTCGGCTTGCCCTTTGCGAAGCCGCGCGCCTGCGCCAGGATGTCGGTGTAGTCGCCGTGGCCGAAGCCGCGATAGATCTCCAGAATGTCCGCCGAGTCCACGCCTTTCGATTTGAGATAGCCGCGCAGGATGGCGTTGGTGGTTCGCGGGTACACGTAGTCGGTGCCCAGCAGCACGAAGCGGCGCCGCGCTCCCCCGGCCGCGCTCATCAGGTAATCGACGGCGGGCAGCGCCTGCTGGTTGGGCGCGCAGCCGGTGTAGAACACTTGCGGGTGCTGCTCCTGCCCTTCGTATTGCACCGGGTAGTACAGCAGGCCGCCGGTCTTCTCCAGTGCCGGCAGCACCGCCTTGCGCGAGGCCGATGTCCAGCAGCCGAAGATGGCGGCCACCTTTTCCTGCGCCACCAGTTGCTCGGTCATGCGGGCAAAAGTCGGCCAGTCGGACGCGGGGTCGACCACCACCGGCTCCAGGCGCCGGCCCATCACGCCGCCCGCGCGGTTGATGCCGTCGACCGCCATCAGCATGGTTTCTTTCAGAATCACTTCCGAAATCGCCATCGTGCCGGTGAGCGAGTGCATCACGCCGATGCGGATGGGGGCGCTGGCCTGTGCGCGCAGCCAGCCAGGTGCGGTCAGGCCCGTAGCCGCCACGCCTGCCGTCCGCAACAAAGTTCTTCGTTTCATGGCCGTCTGCCTTTTCTTGACATGCGGGGAAATCAGGTGATCCGGTTCACATGACGTTCTGTCTCCGGCAAGCCCTTATCTGGCGACAGGCTCGTCCTTCTTCTTGTCGTTGCCTTCGATGTATTGGCTCCAGGGCTGGGCCTTGATCGGGCCCTTGGTCTTCCACACCACGTTGAACTGGCCGTCGGCGCGAATCTCGCCCACGAACACGGGCTTGTGCAGGTGGTGGTTCTTGGCGTCCATCTCGATGGTGAAGCCGTCGGGCGCGGCGAACTTCTGGCCGGCCATGGCGGCGATCACCTTGTCGGTGTCGGTGCTCTTGGCTTTTTCCACCGCCTGCTTCCACATGTGGATGCCGACGTAGGTGGCTTCCATCGGGTCGTTGGTGATGGGCTTGGCCGCCTGGCCGGGCAGCTTCTTGGCCTTGGCGTAGGCGCTCCAGGATTTGATCCACGCGTCGTTGACGGGGTTCTTCAGGCTCATGAAATAGTTCCACGCCGCCAGGTGGCCGACCAGCGGCTTGGTGTCCACGCCGCGCAACTCTTCCTCACCCACGCTGAAGGCCATCACGGGTACGTCCTTGGCCTTGATGCCGGCGTTGCCCAGTTCTTTATAGAAAGGCACGTTGCTGTCGCCGTTGATGGTGGAGATCACCGCCGTCTTGCCGCCCTGACTGAACTTCTTGATGTCGGCCACGATGGTCTGATAGTCAGAGTGGCCAAAGGGCGTGTACTTCTCGTCGATGTCGCTGTCCTTCACGCCTTTGGATTTGAGGAAGGCGCGCAGGATCTTGTTGGTGGTGCGCGGGTAGACGTAATCGGTGCCCAGCAGCACGAAGCGCTTGGCACTGCCGCCTTCCTTGCTCATCAGATACTCGACGGCCGGAATCGCCTGTTGGTTGGGCGCGGCGCCGGTGTAGAACACGTTCTTGCTGAGTTCTTCGCCCTCGTACTGCACGGGGTAGAACAGCAGGCCGTTCATCTCTTCCACCACCGGCAGCACCGACTTGCGCGACACGCTGGTCCAGCAGCCGAAGATGACGGCCACCTTGTCTTGCGCCAGCAACTGCTTGGCGCGTTCGGCAAACAGCGGCCAGTTGCTGGCGGGGTCAACCACCACGGGCTCCAGCTTCTTGCCCATCACGCCGCCCTTGGCGTTGATCTCTTCGATGGTCATCAGCGCCATGTCTTTCAGCGCCGTCTCCGAGATCGCCATGGTGCCCGAGAGGCTGTGCAGGATGCCGACCTTGATGGTGTCGGCCGCGTGCGCGGGCAGCGCATGAAGGCCCGACAGGGCGGCTGCGGCGGCAAGCGCCTTGAGGGTGTGGCGACGGTGCATGGACACGAACTCCTGAATGAATCACGGGCCGACATTGGCCTGCAAGCGCTCAGTGCAAAGGGCGTGCCAACATCGGTGCCGCTGCGTGCCGTGCTTTCAAATCCATAGCTGTTCGCGCAATCAGATGAAGGGCTTGCGCGGCAATGGTGCACGGCGCACGGCGAAGGCCACGGCACGCGCTTCAAAAACGTGCGCCGCGCGCAGGCGCCCGGTCGAACGCATCGCCATGCACCGATTCGGCGCCGCCATCCGCCGGAACGCACCAAGTTCGCGCGCCGGGCCCAGGTGCGGGGCGACATGCGGAGCGTATAAGCTGGCGCGGTCCTTGCAACCTTGCACCACCATGGAACTCACGCCCCGCGAAAAAGACAAGCTGCTCATCTTCACCGCCGCGCTGCTGGCCGAGCGGCGCCGCGCGCGCGGGCTGAAGCTGAACTACCCCGAATCCGTCGCGCTGATTTCAGCCGCCGTGATGGAAGGCGCGCGCGACGGCCGCAGCGTGGCCGAGCTGATGAGCGCCGGCCGCGAAGTGCTGACGCGCGCCGACGTCATGGACGGCGTGGCCGAGATGGTGGCCGACATCCAGGTGGAAGCCACCTTCCCCGACGGCACCAAGCTGGTCACCGTGCACCAGCCCATCGTTTGACTTTCAAATACTTCTTGCCCTCAGCCCTTGACCCACAAGCGCAATAAGCTATGAAAAAAATAGTAAATCTTTTCGCCACCCTGAGCCTTGCCGCGCTGCCCCTGGCCGCCGTGGCGCACGAAGGCCACGGCCAGGACGGCGCGCACTGGCACGCCACCGACGCCTGGGGCTTCGTGGCCGCAGGCGTGGCGGCGGCCATCGCCTTCTGGTACTTCCGCCGCAAATAGGGGCGCCGCCATGACCCCTGGTGAACTGCTGGTCGATGCCGGCCAGCACACGCTCAACCCCGGCCGTCGCACCCTCACGCTGGTGGTGCGTAACACGGGCGACCGGCCCATACAGGTCGGTTCGCACTACCACTTTGCCGAGGTCAACGGCGCACTCGACTTCGACCGCGCCGCCGCGCGCGGCATGCGCTTGAACATCGGCAGCGGCCTGGCCGTGCGCTTCGAGCCCGGCCAGCAGCGCACGGTGGAACTGGTGGACTACGCGGGCGATCGCGTGGTGCACGGCTTTCGCGGCATGGTGCGGGGTGTCTTGTGAATCACAAGCAAAAAACCCGTCCAGAGCTTATCCACCCAGCGCAAGCAGCTATCAAAATAAAATCATTCGAGAAAAGGGAAATCAGCCATGGTCACGCTTGAGCGCCGCGCCTACGCCGAAATCTTCGGCCCCACCGTGGGCGACCGCGTGCGCCTGGCCGATACCGACCTCGTCATCGAGGTGGAAGACGACTACACCTTGCGCGCCGGCGGCTATGGCGAAGAAGTCAAGTTCGGCGGCGGCAAGACCATCCGCGACGGCATGGCGCAGTCGCAGCGCACGCGCGAGCAAGGGGCCGTCGATACCGTCATCACCAACGCGCTCATCCTCGACCACTGGGGCATCGTCAAGGCCGACATCGGCTTGAAGGACGGGCGTATTTCTTCAATCGGCAAGGCCGGCAACCCGGATACGCAACCGGGCGTCGACATCGTCATCGGCCCCGGCACCGAGGTGATCGCGGGCGAAGGCCACATCGTCACCGCCGGCGGCATCGACACGCACATCCACTTCATCTGTCCGCAGCAGATCGAGGAAGCCCTGGCCAGCGGCATCACCACCATGATCGGCGGCGGCACCGGCCCGGCCACCGGCACCTTGGCCACCACTTGCACGCCGGGGCCGTGGCACATCGAGCGCATGCTGCAAGCGGCCGACGCCTTCCCCATGAACCTGGGCTTTCTGGGCAAGGGCAATGCCAGCTTGCCCGGCGCGCTGCAAGAACAGGTGCATGCCGGCGCCATCGGCTTGAAGCTGCACGAGGACTGGGGCTCGACGCCCGCAGCCATCGACAACTGCCTGAACGTGGCCGAGGCCACCGACACGCAAGTGGCCATCCACACCGACACGCTCAACGAAAGCGGCTTCGTCGAAGACACCATCGCCGCCTTCAAGGGCCGCACCATTCACACCTTTCACACCGAAGGCGCTGGCGGCGGCCACGCGCCCGACATCCTGAAGGTCGTGGGCGAAGCCAACGTGCTGCCCAGCTCGACCAACCCCACGCGCCCCTACACGGTGAACACGCTGGACGAGCACGTGGACATGCTCATGGTCTGCCACCACCTCGATGCCGCCATTGCCGAAGATCTGGCCTTCGCCGAAAGCCGCATCCGCAAGGAAACGATTGCCGCCGAAGACGTGCTGCACGATTTGGGCGCCATCAGCATCATGAGCAGCGACAGCCAGGCGATGGGGCGCGTGGGCGAAGTCGTGATCCGCACCTGGCAGACCGCGCACAAGATGAAGGCGCAGCGCGGCACGCTGTTGGAAGACACCAGCCGCCACGACAACTTTCGCGCCAAGCGCTACATCGCCAAATACACCATCAACCCCGCCATTGCCCACGGCATCAGCCACGAGGTGGGCAGCGTCGAGGTGGGCAAATGGGCCGACCTGGTGCTGTGGAAGCCGGCGTTCTTTGGCGTCAAGCCCACGCTCATCCTCAAAGGCGGCAGCATGGCGATGGCGGCGATGGGCGACCCGAATGCCAGCATCCCGACACCGCAGCCGGTGCACTATCGGCCCATGTTTGCGTCGTATGCCGGATCGCTCACCCGCAGCAGCCTCACCTTCGTGTCGCAAGCCGCGCTGGCGGCGGGCGTGGGCCGGCGCTACGGCTTGCACAAGCCGCTGGCGGCGGTCAAGAACACGCGCTGCATTGGCAAGCGCGACATGATTCACAACGCCTACGCGCCGCGCATGGAGGTTGACGCACAGACCTACGCCGTGCGTGCCGATGGGCAACTGCTCACCTGCGAGCCCGCGCACAGCCTGCCGCTGGCACAACGCTACTTTCTTTTTTGAATGCTCACCGTCAACAAACTCGTGCCCCGTGGCCGGGGCCTGGCGTCCATTCTGGTCAAGCGCGCGGCCAGCGTCGAGCTGGATTGGGACGTGCGCCAAAAAAGCCGCTTTGGCACCACCGACAGCCAGGGCCGCGCGCTGGGTGTCTTTCTGCCGCGCGGCACGCTGCTGCGCGGCGGCGACGTGCTGGTGGCCGAAGACGGCTCGCTCATCCGGGTCATCGCCGCGGCGCAGCCCGTGCTGCGCATCACGCCCTGCGCGGCGCACGGCTCGCCGTTTGATTTGACGCGCGCGGCCTACCACCTGGGCAACCGGCATGTGCCGATCGAGCTGAATCCCGAGCATCTGCAGATCGAACCCGACCACGTGCTGGCCGACATGCTGCGCGCCATGCACCTGGTCGTGACCGAGATGAACGCGCCGTTCGAGCCCGAGGGCGGTGCCTATGCGGCGCACGGCCACGCCCATCAGCACGACCACGGGCATGCGCACGCACACGACCACCACCCATGACCGCCGCCAGCCTGCTGCAACTCATCTGGCTGGCATCGCCCGCGTTGCCGGTGGGCGGCTTTTCTTATTCGGAAGGGCTGGAGGCCGGCGTGGAATGGGCGGGCGTGACCTCCGCCAGCGCAGCCTCCGACTGGATTGCCGACCAACTGCACCTGAGCCTGGCGCGCAGCGACTTGCCCGTGCTGGCGCAGGCGATCACGGCCTGGCGGGCGGGCGACGTGGCGCGCGTGGCCGCGCTCAACAGCTGGGTGCTGGCCACGCGCGAGACGAGCGAGTTGCGCCTGCAGACCGAGCAAATGGGCAAGTCGCTGACCGACTGGCTGCGCAACCTGAACGCGGGGCAGCCTGCGCGCCTGGCCGAAGCCGATCAGCTGGCCGCGCTGCTGCCCACCTACCCCGTGGCCTTTGCCCTGGCCGTGGCGCACAGCGGTGCCAGCGTGCGCGACGGCCTGCTGGCCTGCGCCTTCGGCTGGGCCGAGAACATGGTGCAGGCCGCGCTCAAGGCCGTGCCGCTGGGCCAGAACGCGGGGCAGCGCATGCTGGCGCGGCTGGCGGGCGACATCCCCGCCGCCGCCGATGCCGCGCTGGCCTGCGACGACGATGCGCGCCAGTCCTTCAGCCCCATGCTGGCCATTCTGTCGGCGCGGCACGAGGCGCAGTACTCGCGCTTGTTCAGATCATGAATGCTATTTTTTAATAGCTTTTTGCGCTTGCTCAGAAAGCGCTGTAAGCACTTTTCGTTCATCAACACCACCATGACCGCACTGCACCACATTCCCCACCGCACCAAGAAGCTGCCGCCGCTGCGCGTGGGCATTGGCGGCCCCGTCGGCAGCGGCAAGACCACGCTGCTGGAAATGCTGTGCAAGGCGATGCGCGACCAATATGACCTCATCGCCATCACCAACGACATCTACACCAAGGAAGACCAGCGCCTGCTCACCGTCAGCGGCGCGCTGCCCGCCGAGCGCATCATGGGCGTGGAAACGGGCGGCTGCCCGCACACGGCGATCCGAGAGGACGCGTCCATCAACCTCGAAGCCATCGACCGCATGCTGGCGCAGTTCCCCAACGCCGACATCGTGTTCGTGGAAAGCGGCGGCGACAACCTGGCCGCTACGTTCAGCCCAGAGTTGAGTGATTTGACGATCTACGTCATCGACGTGGCGGCGGGCGAGAAAATTCCGCGCAAGGGCGGCCCCGGCATTACCAAGAGCGACTTGTTCGTCATCAACAAAACCGACCTGGCACCGCACGTGGGCGCAAACCTGGACGTGATGAAAGCCGACACTGAGCGCATGCGCTCCACTGCGCAAGGACTCAAGCCCTTTGTCATGACGAACCTGAAAAACGGCGAAGGAATTGGTGATGTCGTGACATTCATGGAAGCATGTGGAATGCTGAAACCCAGGGCTTTATCAAATTCATAAGCTATGCTTTTTAAAAAAAAGCATTCGCCTGGGCTTGATGGTGCGATCTGCCGCAGGCGTCGGGCAACGGGCACACCACCTGCTCACGCTTTGGCCGCTGCCCAGTCGGCCTTCGCCCCGACGGCCGGGCACGCAGCGAACCCGTGCCTCAATCAGCCCCCCCCTCATCCTCTTTTCGCAGCGCCAAGACAAGCGACGGGCTTTTCTTCAGCGCACCCGGTGCCCGGCTTCGTACCAGCCCTTGCTGGCATTGACCACGCGCACCACCAGCAGCATCACCGGCACCTCGATCAGCACGCCCACCACGGTGGCCAGTGCGGCGCCTGATTCAAAGCCGAACAGCACGATGGCGGCGGCCACGGCCAGCTCGAAAAAGTTGCTGGCGCCGATCAGCGCCGATGGGCAGGCCACGCAGTGCGCTTCGCCCAGCGCGCGGTTCAGCCCATAGGCCAGCGCCGAGTTGAACAGCACCTGAATCAGGATCGGCACCGCCAGCATGGCGATGATGAGCGGCTGGCGCACGATCTGCTCGCCCTGAAACGCAAACAGCAGCACCAGCGTGAGCAGCAGCGCCGCCATCGACCACGGGCCGGTGCGCGCCATGGCCGCGTCCAGCGCGGCGCGGCCCCTGGCCAGCAACGTGCGCCGCCACAGTTGCGCGATGCCCAGCGGCACCACGATGTAGAGCAGGACCGAGACGACCAGCGTGCCCCACGGCACCGTGATGGCCGACACGCCCAGCAAAAAAGCCACCAGCGGCGCAAAGGCCACCACCATGATGCTGTCGTTCAGCGCCACCTGGCTGAGGGTGAAGTTGGCATCGCCGCCGGTCAGGCGGCTCCAGACGAACACCATGGCCGTGCATGGCGCGGCGGCCAGCAGAATCAGCCCGGCGATGTAGCTGTCCAGCTGGTCGGCGGGCAGATAGGGCGCGAACACGTGGCGGATGAAAATCCAGCCCAGCAAGGCCATCGAAAACGGCTTGACCAGCCAGTTGACGAACAGCGTGACCCCGATGCCGCGCGCGTGCCGGCGCACCTGGCCAAGGGAGGCAAAGTCCACCCGCGCCAGCATCGGAATGACCATCACCCAGATCAGCAGCCCCAACGGCAGGTTGACACGCGCCACCTCCATGCGGCCAATGGCCTGAAAGGCGCCGGGCATCAGGTGCCCCAGCCCGGTGCCCAGCACGATGCAGGCAAACACCCAGACGGTGAGGTAGTGCTCGAACACGCCCATGGGCGCGGGCGATGCGTCGGCTGCGATCGAACTCATGCCGCCTCGCCCGGCAGCGCTGCGCCGATGGCGCTCAGCCGGGTCTTCAGCGACAGGCGGTCGAGCTTGTCGATGGGCAAGGCGGCGAACATGGCGATGCGGTGTTTCAGCACCAGCAAGGTGTTGGCGTAGGCCTTGCGTTGTTGCTCGTGCGTGCCTGCCACGGCAGCCGGGTCTGGCACCCCCCAGTGGGCGGTCATGGGCTGACCGGGCCAGAAGGGGCAAAGCTCACCCGCGGCCTGGTCGCACACGGTGAAGACGAAGTCGAGCCGAGGCGCGCCGAGGCCGGTGAACTCGTCCCAGCTTTTGCTGCGCAGTCCGCCGGTGGGGTAATGGTGCGTTTGCAGCAGATCGAGCGCCAGCGGCTGCACCCGCCCCGCCGGATGGCTGCCGGCGCTATAAGCGCGAAAACGCCCCTGCCCAACGCCCGGGTGGTTGAGGATGGATTCGGCCAGGATGCTGCGCGCCGAATTGCCGGTGCAGATGAAAAGCACGTTCATCGCTGCGTGGGACATGGTGTTTCTCCGTAGTGGGTTGTCATGAGGGTGGCGGTCTGCATGGCATGGGTGGCCGCGCCAAGGCGGGTGGCTTGGCCCTGGGCCATCGAATCATTTCCACATTGCAATAATTATTGAAATATCGAGCCAAAAAAAAGACGCATGAACCGATCACGCCTCGGACGGTGGCGGCGCCACGGGCCGCAGATCGGCGCACAACTCGGGCTGGCCCGCGCAGCACTCCTCGGTCAGGTAATCGATCAGCGCGCGCATCATGGGCATGTGGGCGCGGTAGCGCTGAAAGCGCCCTTCCTGCTCGACGGTGAGCAGCCCGGCTTGCGTCAGCGCTTTCAGGTGAAAAGACAGGTTGCTGGGCGCCAGATCCAGCATCGCCGCCATCTCGCCCGCCACCAGCCCTTGCGGGCCTTGGCGCACCAGCAGGCGGAAGGCGTCCAGCCGCACGGCGGCAGACAGCGACCCCAAAGCAGTCAACGCATCGGCTTGTTGCATGCTTCAACTATACAACTAATTTTGAAATGTAGAGCAAAAAAAAGCCGGCTGCGACAGTCGGCTTTTTTGTGGCGGTGCGCGGCGGAATCGTCCGCTGCGCCCGCCGCGCGGGCATGCATGCCTTACCGGCGTGGGTGCGGCGTTTTTTTATATACCCCCACATCCTATGCCTGCCAGCGCAATACTGGCGGGCGGAAAAATCATATACCCCCATTACATGCAGGGCAAATGCTTCAGTTCAGCGGCGTGCGGGTGTTGTCCTTGTAGCCGTTGAGGGTGACGGCAGGAGCCGTCAGCTCGCCCTTGTCGGTGAACTGGATTTGCGCCGTGAGGCCCTTGTAGTTGGTCTTGTGCATCTGGGGCACATAGACCTTGGGATCGACAGAGTCGGCGCGCTTCATGGCGTCTACCAGCACCATCGCGGCGTCATAGGCGTAAGCGCCGTAGATCTGGAACTGGCCGGGGAACTTGGCGTCGTAGCGCTTTTTCCAGTCGGTGCCGCCGCTCATTTTTTCGACCGAGGTGCCGCCGGTGGCGCAGGTGACGTTGGCCACGTTGGGTGAGCGGCTGGCCAGCTCGGGCAGCTTGGGCGTGCAGGAGCCGTCGCCGCTCAGGAACTTGACCTGGCCGAGACCGAGCTGGTTCATCTGGCGCAGCATGGGGCCGGACTGCGAGTCGAGGCCGCCGTAGAAGATGGCGTCGGGCTTGCGGCCGCGGATGCTGGTGAGGATGGCCATGAAGTCGGTGGCCTTGTCGTGGGTGAATTCTTCGGCCACCACTTCCAGGCCCTTGGTGCGGGCGGTTTCCTTGAACACGCCTGCCACGCCCTGGCCGTAGGCGGTGCGGTCGTCGATGATGGCCACGCGCTTGACGCCCAGCGCCTCGGCGGCGTAGATGGCCAGGGCCGCGCCCAGGGCGTTGTCGCTGGCGATGAGGCGGTAGGTGGTGTTGTAGCCGGGCTTGGTCAGGTCGGGGTTGGTGGCGGCGGCGGTGATGTGCGGGATGCCGCACTTGTGGTAGATGCTGGACGCCGGAATGGTGGTGCCCGATTGCAGGTGGCCGACGACGCCGGCCACTTTCAGGTCGCACAGCTTTTGCGCCACGGCGGTGGCCTGCTTGGGGTCGCCCGCGTCGTCTTCGGCTTGCAGTTGGAAGGTGATGCGCTTGCCGCCGATGACGATGTTTTGCGTGTTCAGCTCTTCAATGGCCATGCGCACGCCGTTTTCGGTGTCCTTGCCGATGTGGGCAATGCCGCCCGAGGTGGGGCCGGCGTGGGCGATGCGCACGGTTTGCGTCTCTTGCGCGTGTGCGGCACCAGCGGCCAGCAGCGCGCCAGCGGCCAGGGCCGAGAGGGTGAAGGGGGCGGAAATGCGGGTCATGCGAGAAGTCTCCTTGTGGATGGTGGAAACGGCGGCGAGCGTCGGTGGTGCCGACGGGCCGCCTGGGGAAATGCATGGGGGCGCAACGCATGGCGAATGACGGCGCTCTGGCGAGCGCATGACAGATGACCCTTGCCGTATCGGTCTGTGCAGCGCCTTTGTCATTTGTCATTCGTCATGGCGCGCAAGCGCCGGTCATCGAGCGCAGCGCTGGCGTCATCTCAATTCAGCGGCACACGCTGCTTGTCCTTGTAGGTGAAGAAGGTGACGGCGGGCTGGGTCAGCTCGCCGCGCGAGGTGAAGGCGATGCGGGCTGTGACGCCCTGGTGGTCGGTGGCGCGCAGCGCGGGCAGATAGACCTTGGGGTCGGTGGAGCCTGCCCGCTTCATGGCTTCGATGAGCACCATGGCAGCATCGTAGGCATAGGGGCTGTAGATCTGGAAGCGCCCGGGGTACTGCGTGTCGTAGCGCTTTTTCCAGGCCAGGCCGCCGGGCATTTTCTCGACGGCCGCGCCGCCGGTGGCGCACACCACGCGCTCGGCCAGTGCCGCCTTGCTGGCCAGCACGGGCAGCATTTCGGTGCACAGGCCGTCGCCGCCCAGAAAGCGCGGCCTGTCCATGCCCAACTGCTCCATCTGACGCAGCATGGGGCCAGCTTGGGCGTCGAGACCGCCGTAGAAGATGGCGTCGGGGTCTTGCGCGCGAATGGTGGTGAGGATGGACAGAAAGTCCACCGCACGGTCGCGCGTGAATTCGGTGGCGACGACGTTCATGCCTTTTTCGCGCGCCGTGGTCTTGAACAGCTCTGTCACGCCCTGACCGTAGGCGGTGCGGTCATCGATGACGGCAATCTTTTTCAGGCCCAGCGCATCGCTGGCGTAGAGCGCGACGGCGGCGCCCAAGGCAGCGTCGTTGGCGATGACGCGAAAGGTGGTGTTGTAGCCCGGGCGGGTCAGCTCGGGGTTGGTGGCGGCGGGCGTGATGTTGGGCAGGCCGCACTTGTAGTAGACGCCCGATGCGGGCATGGACGTACCCGATTGCAGGTGGCCCACCACACCGGCCACCTTGGCGTCGCACAGACGCTGGGCGACGTTGGCCGCTTGCGAGGGGTCGCCCTGGTCGTCTTCGGCTTGCAGGGCAAAGCGCACGCGCTGCCCGCCAATGACGGGTTTTTGCGCGTTGGCATCGTCGATGGCCATGCGCACGCCGTTTTCGGTGTCTTTACCGATGTGGCCGGCCGGGCCGGAGATGGGGCCGACGTGGGCAATGCGCACGGTTTGCGGCTCTTGCGCGGCTTGCGCCTGCGCGCTGGTGGCTGCCAAGGTCGAGGCCAGCAGCGAAGTCAGCAGCACGGCAGCGGCAAAGTGAGGCGCGGTGGGGCAGGTGTTCATGGCGTTGTCTTGCAGTCGGCGGGGCGGGCTGTCGAGGGGCGCTCATTCGCCCAGATAGGCGGCGCGCACGGCGGGGTCGTTCAGCAGTTGCTTGCCTTCGCCGGTCATGGTGACGAGGCCGGACTCCATGACGTAGCCACGGTTGGCGAGCGCCAGCGCGCGGCTGGCGTTTTGCTCGACCAGCAGCACGGTGACGCCCTGGGCGTACACGTCTTGCACCACTTCAAAAATCTTGTCCACCATGATGGGCGACAGGCCCATGCTCGGCTCGTCGAGCAGCAGCAGCTTGGGGCGGCTCATCAGCGCGCGGCCCATGGCCAGCATTTGCTGCTCGCCACCGGACATGGTGCCCGCGAGCTGGTCTTTGCGCTCGCGCAGGCGGGGGAAGATGGTGAAGGCTTTTTCGATGTCCTCGGCAATGCCCGCCTTGTCGCGGCGGATGTAGGCACCCATTTGCAGGTTTTCGGTGATGGTCATGCGGGTGAACACGCCGCGACCTTCGGGCACCATCGCCAGACCCTGCTTGACCAGATCCCACGGGCCTTGGCCCTTGATGGACTTGCCCATGTACTCGATGTCGCCACCGGCCAGCGGCAGCGTGCCGGTGATGGCCTTCATGGTGGTGGTCTTGCCTGCGCCGTTGGAGCCGATGAGCGAGACGAGTTCGCCTTCGCGCACCTCGAAGTCAACGCCCTTGACGGCCTGGATGCCGCCGTAGGCCACTTGCAGGCCGCTGACTTTCAACAAGGTCTGTGCCATTTCAGTTATCCATAGCGCTGCGCACTACCCGCATGGCATGAAACGCCAGCGGTGCGCGATGACGAATGACTGCGCTCTGGCGAGCGCATGACAAATGACTCGCGACATCGGTGTGCACGATGCATTTGTCATTTGTCATGGCGCGCCAGCGCCAGTCATGGAGCGCAGCGAAGTCATGTTTCATTTCAGTGGCCTCCTGTTCCGAGGTAGGCCTCGATCACTTTTTCGTTGCGCTGCACTTCGGCGGGTGTGCCTTCGGCAATCTGCTTGCCGTAGTCGAGCACGGTGACGCGGTCGCACAGGCCCATCACCAGTTTCACGTCGTGCTCGATCAGCAAGATGGTGCGGTTGTCCTTGCGGATGCGGTCGATCAGCTCGCGCAGGGCCACTTTTTCGGTGGCGTTCATGCCCGCGGCCGGTTCGTCCAGCGCGATGAGCTGCGGGTCGGTGGCGAGCGCGCGGGCGATCTCCAGCCGGCGCTGGTCGCCGTAGGACAGGGTGCGCGACTTGAACTGCGCGTATCTGCCGATGCCCACGTAGTCGAGCAACTCCTGCGCGCGCTCGGCGATGGCGTGCTCCTCGGCCTTGAAGCGGCCGGTGCGCAGGATGGCGCCGATCAGCCCCGAGTGGGTGCGCACGTGGCGGCCCACCATGACGTTCTCAAGCGCCGTCATCTCGGCGAAGAGGCGGATGTTCTGGAAGGTGCGGGCGATGCCGGCCTTGGCCACTTCATGCACGGCGGTGGGCTTGTAGGGCTTGCCGGCCAGCTCGAAGCTGCCGCTGTCGGGCGTGTACAGGCCGGTGAGCACGTTGAAGAAGGTGGTCTTGCCCGCGCCGTTGGGGCCGATGAGGCCATAGACCTGGCCGCGCCGGATGGTGATGCCCACGTCGGACAGCGCTTGCAGGCCGCCGAAGCGCTTGGACACGCCCTGGACGTTGAGTACGGTGTCGGTGCTCATGGTGCCGATGCTCTCCACGCGTCAGGGGTTGATGGGGTATTGCCGGTTTTCGGTGGTGCCGGGCACCTCGTCGCCGGGGAAGTCGATGCCGGGCGGGTTCTGCTGCGCGCTGACGGGCATTACTTCGCCCTTCACGGGCGAGGGCCGCGCCTTGCCGTGCTCGGGCGAGGGCCACAGGCCGCGCGGGCGCAGCAGCATGATGGAGATCATGGCCAGCGCAATGAGCAGCTGGCGCAGGATGGCGGCGTCCAGCCGCCCGTCGGTCATGGCCTGCAGCGGGCCGGTGACGTGGCGCAGCACCTCGGGCAGCGCGGCCAGCAGCACCGCGCCCAGGATGACGCCCGGCAGGTGGCCGAGGCCGCCCAGCACCACCATGGCGACGATCATGACCGACTCCATCAGGCTGAACGACTCGGGCGAGACGAAGCCCTGGAAGGCCGCGAACATGGAGCCGGCCACGCCGCCAAACGAGGCGCCCATGCCGAAGGCCAGCAGCTTCATGTTGCGCGTGTTGATGCCCATGGCCTTGGCGGCGATCTCGTCCTCGCGCACGGCCATCCAGGCGCGGCCGATGCGCGAGTCCTGCAGGCACTGGCAGACGATGACGGTGACGACCACGAGCGCGAGGAACAGGTAGTAATAGAGCGTGACCGAGGGCAGCTCGAAGCCGCCGATGGTGAGCGGGCGCCCCAGGTCGAGCCCGAGGATCTTCACCGAGTCGATCTGGTTGATGCCCTTGGGGCCGTTGGTGATGTTGTAGGGGTGGTCGAGGTTGTTCAGGAAGATGCGGATGATTTCGCCAAAGCCGAGCGTGACGATGGCCAGGTAGTCGCCGCGCAGCTTGAGCACCGGAATGCCCAGCAGCACCCCGGTGATGGCCGCGCACAGCAGCGCCAGCGGTATCACCAGCCACAGCGAGGTGTGAAAGCCGTTGGGGAAGGCGGCGGCGATGGCGGCAAACGTTTCCGTCAGGTGCGGCGAGGCCAGCAGCCCGTAGAGATAGGCCCCCACGGCGAAGAAGGCGACGTAGCCCAGGTCGAGCAGGCCGGCGTAGCCCACCACGATGTTCAGCCCCAGCGCCAGCATGACGTAGAGCAGCGCGATGTCGGCAATGCGCACCCAGGCGTTGCCGAACTGCTGCAGCACCAGCGGCAGCACCAGCAGCGCGATGCCGCACAGCACGAAGTAGAGGATGTTGCGTTTTTGGGTCATGGGCGTGATTCAGTGTGCGTGCGCCGTGGCGCACCGAAGGCTGCGCGGCAAGGTCATGCCCGATCTGCGACACGTTCACCCAGCAGGCCGGAGGGCCGCAGCGTGAGGATGACGATGAGCACGATGAAGGCGAAGATGTCGGTGTAGTGGCTGCCGAGCAGCCCGCCGGTGAGCTGGCCGATGTAACCCGAGCCGATGGCCTCGATCAGCCCCAGCAGCAGGCCGCCGAGCACGGCGCCCCCCAGGTTGCCGATGCCGCCGAACACCGCGGCGGTGAAGGCTTTCAGCCCCGGCAGGAAGCCCATGGTGTGCTGCGCGGTGCCGTAGTTGCTGGCGTACATGACGCCGGCGATGGCCGCCAGGATGGCGCCGATGATGAAGGTGGCGGAGATGACCACGTCGGGCTTGACGCCCATGAGGCCGGCCACGCGCGGGTTCTCGGCCGTGGCGCGCATGGCGCGGCCCAGGCGGGTGAAGTTGACGACGTACATCAGGATCGCGAGCGAGATGGCGGTGACGCTCAGGATGACGATCTGCGTGGTGGTGATGACGGCGCCGCCGATGAAGAAGGGCTCGGACGGCAGCAGCGTGGGATAGGGCTTGTAGTTGGGCTTCCAGATGATCATGGCCAACGTCTGCAGCAGGATGGACATGCCGATGGCGGTGATCAGCGGCGCCAGGCGCGGGCTGTTGCGCAGCGGGCGGTAGGCGACTTTCTCGATCACGAAGTTGAGCGTGGCGGCCACCACGCAGGCAATGAGCGTGGCCATGACGAGGATGGCCCAGCCGGGGGCGCCGGGCATGGCCGCCTGCATCATGCCGATGACCGACCACGAGGTGAGCGCGCCCACCATGAGCACTTCGCCGTGCGCGAAGTTGATGAGCTGAATGATGCCGTACACCATGGTGTATCCCAGGGCGATCAGCGCATACATGCTGCCCAGCACCAGACCGTTGATGATCTGCTGAAGCAAAACGTCCATCTGTTTCCTCCTCGTCCGGCGGGCGCGATCTGCGCCGCCGGCACATGGTTGTTGACCGCGCTGCCTGCGTTGTGCGCGGGCAACTTCTCCAACCACCTAGCAAAAAACCCGCCAGGTGGTGTGCCGCGGGTTTCGGGTGCAGCGGATTCTATCGACGGGTTTGCGCGCTCCACAGCGGGGAAACACGGGGGTGAAGGCAGCAGAAAACGTGCGGTGCAGTCGGCAAGCGGCGAGGATCAACCGCTCGCGCAGGTCTGCGGCTTGCAGCACAGGATAAACAAAAAAAAGAGCTGCTTGCGTACGTTTTAAACAATTTTTAGATGCTTTTATATTTAAAAATACCGTAGAACGTGCGCAAGCAGCTCCTCTGTTTTTTTATCTTTTGCGTCCTTCGCGAACCCTTCGCGTCCTCTGCGTCCGGCTGTGCGGCTGTTCTTCCATGCGATGCCCGATGCCCCCAAAGCCCGCTATTCCGGCGGCGCGGCTTCGGCGTTGCGGCGGCGCAGCTCGGCCAGCTTTTCGCCGATCTTGATCTCCAGCCCGCGCGGGGCGGGTTGGTAGAAATGCGGCTCGGCCATGCCATCAGGCAGATAGCGCTCGCCCGCCGCAAAGGCGTCTTGCTCGTCGTGGGCGTAGCGGTAGCCCTTGCCGTAGTCGAGCTGCTTCATGAGCTGGGTGGGCGCGTTGCGCAGGTGCAGGGGCACGGGACGGGTGCTGTCTTGTGCCACAAGGGCGCGCGCGGCTTTGTAGGCGGTGTAGACGGCGTTGCTCTTGGGCGCGACGGCCAGGTAGATGACGCATTCGGCCAGCGCCAGCTCGCCCTCGGGTGAGCCTAAACGCTCATAGACTTCCGCCGCGTCCAACGCCAGGCGCAGCGCACGCGGGTCGGCCAGGCCGATGTCTTCGCTGGCCATGCGGATCAGGCGGCGCGCCATGTAGCGCGGCTCGGCCCCGCCGTCGAGCATGCGCACCAGCCAGTAAAGCGCGGCATCGGGGTCGGAGCCGCGCACGCTTTTGTGCAGCGCGCTGATGGTGTCGTAGAACTGCTCGCCGCCCTTGTCGTAGCGGCGCAGTTGCTGGCCCAGCACCTTGAGCAGCCAGGCGTCGGTGATGTGTGCCGTTTCTTCCGCGCGTGCGGCCACGAGCAGGGTTTCAAGCGTGTTGAGCAGGCGGCGCGCATCGCCGTCGGCGTAGGCAATCAGGCGCTTTCGGGCATCTTCTTCGACCGTGAGATCGGCGGACTCGACCAGGGCGCGGACCAGGATGTGCTGCAAGTCGTCTTCGGCCAGCGCTTGCAGCACGTACACCGCTGCGCGCGAGAGCAGGGCGGAGTTGACCTCGAACGAGGGGTTTTCGGTGGTGGCACCGATGAAGGTGAACAGCCCGCTTTCAACGTGGGGCAAGAAGGCGTCTTGCTGACTTTTGTTGAAGCGGTGAACCTCATCGACGAAGACGATGGTGGCCTGGGGCGCGAGGCCATCGCGCGCTTTTTCGGCGAGCAGCACGGCCTCGCGGATGTCTTTCACGCCGCCCAGCACGGCGCTGATGGGAATGAACTGCGCATCAAACGCATCGGCCATCAGCCGCGCAATCGTCGTCTTGCCCGTGCCGGGTGGCCCCCACAGGATGCAGCTATGCGGCTGGCCCGATTCAAACGCGATGCGCAGCGGCATGCCCGCGCCCAGCAGATGCTGCTGGCCGACCACATCGCCAAGCGTGCGCGGGCGCAGGCGCTCGGGCAGGGGAATGTGCAGCGGGGTGTGACCAGGCGGGGGCGCTGTGCGGGACATGGGCGGATTTCAGAAGCAGCCGATGAACAGGGGGCGCTTGAGAATAAACCCATGCCGCCACGGCGCACCCGGCCATGGAAATGCCCCGCCGCCGGCTGAAGGGCCATCGGCTGCGACCGAGAGAAAAGGACAAACGCACGGCTTGCGCAGAAAAAGAACGCTCCCCAGGCATCCCAAGGTGCTGAGCGGCTCAAGTCAGGCTGGATTGCGTAAGCACGAAAAAGAAAAGGCGCCACAGCCTGGAAGCTGTGGCACCTTGGGATTTGGTAGGTCGTGGCAGGCTCGAACTGCCGACCAACGGATTAAAAGTCCGGCATAAACGGATAAATTCTGGCAAATTTAGGATAAGTCTGCAATCAGTTGCAGCACCTAAGTTGCTGCCATTACAGGGAAACCTATCCTGAAAGAATCCGATGGTCAACAACCCCCATCCGGCAAAATTCTGGCAAAATTCTGGCAAATTTTTAAAGAGGCCAGTACATGCCCACCGTTGCCAAGCCCGTTTCCAGCCCTTCAGCAGCCCTCAAGGCGATGTCCGAAGGGGACACCATCACCCTGACCAAGATCGAACCTGCGGGGGCGCTACAGGCCCGCAACGGTAAGAAGGGCATCGTCTTTTTCTGGCGTTACAGCCAAGGCACCACAAGCCAGCGCCTACCCATCGGCCCCTATGACCCGACACCGGGCCACGTCAACAAGCACACCCCCACCGCTGCGGGCTACTCCATAGCTGCCGCCATCAAAGCCGCTGAAGCCATGGCCGTGCAACACGTCACAGCCAAAGCCGAGGGCAGCGGCATGGGTGAAATCTTGGAACAGCAAAAGCAGGCGAAGGCTGAAGCCAAAGCCCAGCAAGAGGCAGCAACTGCCGCAGCAAAGGCCGCAGAAGTCACCTTTGGCGAAGCATGGGCCGAATACCTGAAGGAACGGCAACCCCATTGGGGCCAACGGCATTACGCCGATCACGTCAACATGGCGAAGGCCGGGGGCGAACAAAGCACGCGGGGCACCCGTGGGCGTGGCGTAACCATTGCTGGCCCGCTGCATGAATTCCTGCCCCTGCGACTGCGCGACATCACACCCCAGCGCGTAGAGCAATGGGCGAAGCACCACGCGGGCGAACGCCCTACCGTGGCACGCCTTGCCCTGCGAATCGTGAAAGCCTTCCTCAACTGGTGCAGTGAACACCCGGCCTATGCGCAAGCGATCATCGGCAACGCTGCGAAGTCCAAGAAGGCCCGCGAAGCACTAGGCCCCGCTGGCGTGAAAACCGATGCCCTCTTGCGGGAGCAACTTGCCGCATGGTTCGCCGCCGTGCAAGGACTCAAGAACCGCACCCATGCCGCATACCTTCAAACCATGCTGCTAACCGGCGCGCGCCCCGGTGAAGTGTTGGAACTGCAATGGGAAGACCTCAACACCCAATGGAGGGGCCTCACCCTACGCGACAAGGACGAATCGAAGGGCGGCATTGAAGGCGTGCGCACCATTCCGCTAACGCCCTACGTTCATCACATCCTCAACGCCCTGCCCCGGCGCGGCCCGTTCGTGTTCGCAGGCAAAGACCCTGAAGACAGCATGAGCGAAGCGCACAAAGCCCTAGCGCGTGTTTGTAGCGTGGCAGGGGTACACGTCACCATTCATGGCCTGCGCCGCAGCTTCAAGAGCTTGACGGAATGGCTGGAAGTCCCCGTAGGCGTGGTGGCGCAGATTCAAGGCCACAAGCCCAGCGCCACGGCAGAGAAGCATTACACCGTGCGACCCCTTGACCTCTTGCGCTTGCACCATGAGCGGATCGAAGCATGGATTCTGGAACAGGCCGGGGTGCCCATGCCTCAAGAGTCTGGGCAGGCGCTGCAACTGGTGAAGACTGCATAGCCCCGCACCGCATTTGACAAACCCGTCAAATTAGTTTAAGCAACTGTATTGACACCGGCCAAAATACAGGCAAGAATTATCCCGACTCAACTTCCAACCGCAATGGACTGCACCCGGAAGAGAGTGGCGCAATGCCTCTTTCTGTGCAGTTCAAGGGAAGGCTTCCCACGATAGCACTGGCAGCGGCTTGCAATACGCAACCCGTGGAAAGCCTCCTATGCCAGTCGTTATCCTGAATAAGACCGCAGCACCTACACAAGCGGTCACATCACCCAAACCAAAGAAAACAACGGGGCATGCCAAGCCCCTTCCCATTGATAAATCGGCATTGCTGAAGCCGGGGCGCTTGCGACCGGGGCACCTGATGCACTTGTTTGAAATCTCGCACACCACGCTATACGCGCGGCTTGCCGAGGGACTTATTCCGCCGCCTGACCTGAAGGAATGCAAGCGTCCAATTTGGTTTATCAGCACGATTGCCCCATTATTTGGCGTGAAGGGGTGAGACGTGGAAACCACCCTCAGTACCACACCCAAAAAGACACCCCGACGCCTTCAGGGGAAAATCGTCGCACGTCTATGCAACGTGTTGCTTGAAGGCAGCGGCCTTGTCGTAAGGGACTGGCAGTTACCTGGCACAGACCCATTGCCAAAGCATCGGCGTTTCACTCTGTAAACCACGGATGGCGATGATTGGGACGAAATACCGTGCATATATGAACTGCACCAGCTGCTACAGCACGACGAAGCAAAGAGGGGATGCGCGGCAGCATAAAAAAATCCCCCGGGAGCTTTACGCATACCGGGGGCAATTCCGTTGCCATCTGAAAGGACGCCGGGCGAGCAAACCCGGCACCTAAATTGTGTCCCCGCCCCAACCTCCGAGCAACCACGCCAGTATTCGAAAAATGTCCCGGAAATGTCCCCCTTCCGGGACGAATGTCCCCCTAAGAAGGCAGGTACATGCAAGCGTTAAACAATACGGTTTATGGCTTGTATAGCAACAAAACCTAGTGCCTTAGAAATTAAAAAACACCCCCAATCCCGACATGTCCCCCAGAGTGGAAGGAGGTAGGGATATATATGGGGTTAGGTAAGCAGGATTGAGCCATGGAGTACCATATTTTTCCCGTTGAAAGAGCATATAGAGCATCGCTACAGCAGTGGGAGCTATACGAGGGCAAGGCGCTTGCGGGAGAAGCGTACCGGGCTTCCTGCCACGCCCTATGGGCCTTGCTGGACAAGGGGGCAAGACCGAATACCCTGAAGGGCACACCCTTTGAATATCTCGCACGAAAATTCAATAACCTGCGCGATGAATCAAAGGAAAAACCGGGAAAGCTAGACCCGGCTTTCAGGGACTGGCATACCTTCGCGTATCACGTAGGCCCCCGGCCCTCAGATAAGCATCAGCTAGACCGAATCAACGATTCCGATAACTACCGCGTGGGCAATGTCCGATGGCTTCATGCCACCCGCCAAAACTCGAATAAGCGGGGCAACAGGCACCACCAATACAGGGGGCGGAGATTAACGGATGCCGAACTATCCGCATTGCTTGCAAAGAACTTCAAGGACTACTCCCCTGAAGCCATCAAGAAATATCGGCAGCGCAGGACAATAGACGGCATTTCCAATGAAGACATCACACGCGAGATATTCAAGCGCCATGGCCTTCCCTTTGAGTCTTCAGGCAACCCGCTGGAGGATGCCGATTTTTCACCCAAATACTACAAAAAACTATCGGAAGCCTACCGCACATCAAGCAGTGAATTAACCCGTGTTGCCTTTGAAATCGCATGGCTACAAGAAAAACTCAAGGAACTCGAAAAAGATCAATCGGAAATCTTCAATCTACCTGTGAAAGGATTGGCCGAGGTGGAGGCGAAACTCATTAGCCGAAAAGCCGATCTACAGTGGGACTTGAAAATTGCACGAGAAAGGGAATCGAACCTGAAAGTAGAGAAGGCCAAGCAGGACATAGAAGGCACAGAACCCGAAACAGACTGTGGAACCCTCACAAACGCAATGAAACCGCAACCCCAATGGGCAAGCGACAAGAAGGCCCTAAGCGCCAACCTATAAGCGGTTAGTCAAACAATGAGCGATGGAAATTGATTGCAAACTTATCCGGCATCGTTTGCACCGTTGAATATGCTTCTTTATTCAACCATGTTCAAATAAAATACACCATCGCAACATCTTGAAGGATGCCCGGTTATGAAGGTGAAAACTTCCATGCGCCGCCTGAAAAACGCGCAAATTAGCTTTATTTCGCTTGTTTCTCGCGGGGCAAACCGAATTCCGTTCCGTATTCTCAAATCTGACTCTGGAGAATCTGCAATGCTCAATCTCGCCAACATTCTCAAAGGCACGCCAGCACAAACCAAGCCCATGGGCTACGCCCACATCCTGAAGGCCGATCCGTTCCACGCCAGCAAGGCCCCTCAGACCGTGCCGAAGGCAGCGCCCGCCGTGCAATCAAGTGCAAAACCGGTTCAGCCGTCGCGCCACACCAGCACCGCGCAGCAACAGCAACAGCAACAAGTCCAAGAGGAACGGCAGCGCCAAGGACTCGCACCGAATCAACCTCTACACACCACCCCAGCGCCGCGCCGCGCTGGCAATATTCCGAAGCAGCCAGCCCCTGCTCGCGATTCCGTCACGCTGCAATCGCTCAAAGCTGAAATTGATAGCGCCCTAGCCGCGCAGCGCCACCGGGAGAAAGAAGAGGATTGGAACGAGTCGCGCAGCGCGTTTTCGCGTATCAGCCCGACTCAGCCGCACCATGTTGGACGTGGTGGCGCTGGGAATGCGTGGGCGCTACGCAATCACGGCGGGCAACTGGCAACAGCAATCCTCAGCGGAGAAGGTGAACGACTCCCCAGCACCACCGCGTTCCGTCCCTTCAGCGCTGCGGGCACCAAGGCGTAACCCATCAATCACCAGCGACACGGCAAGTCAGGCTCAGGGGTAGGCATCAGCACATCGGGCACCATACACACGCCGCCTACCCCTGACCCCTGCCAAGCCGCCTTGCTTGACAAACGATAGCGCTATTCCAAAAACGGCAAGCGCTATTCCAGTCTTTGAAGGAACCCGAAAGAAGGTGAAGCCAATGGCCGTCAACTATTCCACCGCCGCCCAGACCCCATCCCAAAAACCATTGTCAGCAAAGCAGCTTCGCGCCGTCCTTGAACTGGCGAACGGCAAGACGCAGGCCCAGACAGCCCAGACCGTGGGCGTATCGCCCCAAACCGTTTGCAAATGGGCATCCATGCCTGAATTTCAAAATTTGGTGCAAGACCTCATTGCCCAGCGCGGCATGACCGCAGACGAATACATGCAGAACAAGCGCATGCAGGCTGTACGGACACTGACAAGCCTCATGGAGAACGCGCCACCTGCAACACGCCTGCGGGCGGCAAGGGCACTACTCGACTACACCACACCCGAATACGACCCCGATAAAGAGGACTTGATACAGCGGGCCACGCAGGCCGCTATACGAGCCGATGCAAAGCTATTCGGCAGTTTGGGTAGCCTGTAGCGCATCACGTATGTCCATGTGGAACAGGCCACAAACGCAACCAACACTAGCCCACCGAAGGGCGTGCAGGAAACGTCAGTTGCCGTTTCGAGCCCGCAACGCTCTCGACAAGAACTCTTTCAGCTGCGTGTTGAGCCAATCGGGAGTGATGTCCCCGATGGCGCAGCGATGTTTTTGCACACCGTTTTCAACGCGTTGATCGTAGTAGGACGCGACCAGTACCACCTTCTCGTCAACAAGACCTTGCAGCGAAAAAACGGCTTTGTCCGCATTGGAATATCCAAACGGAGAGGGAGGCACACCTTTTTTGGGAACGACCGAAATCGAGAAGTAAGGATTTCCCTTGCCATCTGGTTTGGCGTTGATCTCAGACGGGAATCCATATGCCTCAGCATCTTGAACGAACTTAGTCCCCTCAGGAAGCAGCAACCCTTGCACCATTTCATCGAAGTACCTGCGAAACGCTGCGTCCTTTTCGATGGCCATCGTGCGCTGCTTCTCTTCCTGTGTCGCCTGTTCGGCTTTGGCCTTCTCATGCGCAGCAATAACTTCATTGAATACTGACATTGCCTCTTCCCTCCATGGATGTGTGGCAGGTTGTACGTAGCTGCGATAGATGGTGGTGAACGTTCTAGCTTCAAGGCGCCAACGCCTTGCGTCATGCAACGGGAGGGGTTCCGCTCGAAATCTGGCAAATTTCTGGCAAAAAATCGGGGGAAGCGAAAAAGAAAAAAGCCCGCTACTGTTTAAGTAGCAGGCTTTCTAGGCTTTACGCCATGTTTGATGGTAGGTCGTGGCAGGCTCGAACTGCCGACCAACGGATTAAAAGTCCGCTGCTCTACCAACTGAGCTAACGACCCACATTTCCTGCACACCACCGTTTGCACCGCCATATGCAGGAAAGCCTCAGATTATAGCCTGCTTTTTTCAGCCCCTGCCGCCAGCTGGTTCAGCACCCAGCCCGCCGCGCACATGCCGAAGGCGGCGGTGACGGCCACGGTGGAGCCATAGCCGTGGCAGTTGAGCGTTCCGTCCGTGCCATCAGGTGCGTCACACGTGGGCGGCATGCTCACATTTTCTCGGCTGAACACGGCTGGCACGCCAATGCGCTTGCCGGGGCCGGGCGCACCGTGCTGGCGGCGCAGGCGCTGGCGCAGCTGGGCGATGAGGGGGTCGTGTGTCACATCTGCCACATCGGCGATCTCCACCCGCTCCGCGTGGCGCTTGCCGCCCGCCGCACCCACGGTGATGAAGCGCGCACCTTGCGCACGCGCCCAGGCAGCCATGGCCAGCTTGGCCTGCATCTGGTCGCAGGCGTCGATCACGGCATCTGGGGGCGCGGGCAGCAGCTGGGGCCAGTTGCCGGGCTCGACGAAGGCATCCACCGCATGCACCACGCAGCCGGGGTGAATGAGGGCGATGCGCGCCTGCATGGCCGCCACCTTGGCCTGGCCCAGCGTGTCGGTCAGCGCGTGGATCTGCCGGTTGACGTTGGACTCGGCCACGTGATCCAGGTCGATCAGCGTGAGCCGCGCCACGCCGCTGCGCGCCAGCGCCTCCGCCGCCCACGAGCCCACGCCGCCAATGCCCGCCACGGCCACATGGGCCGCGCGGATGCGCTCGGCACCTTGCGAGCCATACAGGCGCGCCAAACCGCCGAAACGGCGCTCCAGGTCATCGGGCAACAGCGGGACAGTCATGCCGCCGATTGTAGGCAGCGGCTTGCCTCCTACAGACCTTCAAGCAGTGCCAAAGCTACCTTTTAAATAGCATCAAGCGCAAGTTAACCCAGCGCGGCAGACGCACCCTGCTTCGTGCTCCATGCGTTGACCACGCCAGCCGCCACGCGCGGGCCGCCGCTAAAATTGCCGGTTTTTGCGCCAGCGCACGCGCTGCTGCTGGCGCTTTCAACCGCCCTCCGCACCCGCCATGTCCACCGCCCCTGCACAACCCGGCCTTGACGCCCTGTCCAAATCCTTTGAACCCGCTGCCATCGAGGCGCACTGGGGCCCGGTGTGGGAAGCGGCTGGCCTGGGCCGCGCGGGCTATCGCGGCACCGGCCAGCCCAGCGCCGAGGCCGCACAAAAGGGTGAGAACTTCGCCGTGCAGCTGCCGCCGCCCAACGTCACCGGCACGCTGCACATGGGGCACGCGTTCAACCAGACCATCATGGACAGCCTCACGCGCTACCACCGCATGCGCGGCTTCAACACGCTGTGGGTGCCCGGCACCGACCACGCGGGCATCGCCACGCAGATCGTGGTCGAGCGCCAGTTGCAGGCGCAAGGCCAAAGCCGCCACGACCTGGGCCGCAAGAACTTCGTCGCCCGCGTGTGGGACTGGAAGCAGCAAAGCGGCAACACCATCACCCAGCAAATGCGCCGCATGGGCGCCAGCGTGGACTGGTCGCGCGAGTACTTCACCATGGACGACAAGCTCTCGCGCGTGGTGACGGAGACCTTCGTCAAGCTGCACGAGCAGGGGCTGATCTATCGCGGCAAGCGCCTGGTCAACTGGGATCCGGAGCTGAAATCCGCCGTGAGCGATCTGGAGGTCGAGAGCGCAGAAGAAGACGGTTTTCTGTGGCACATCGCCTACCCGCTGGCCGATGGCAGCGGGCAGCTCGTGGTGGCCACCACGCGGCCCGAAACCATGCTGGGCGACGTGGCCGTGATGGTGCACCCGGAGGACGAGCGCTACCGGCACCTGATCGGCCAGAGCGTCACGCTGCCTTTGGTGGGCCGCCAGATCCCCGTGATTGCCGACGACTACGTGGACAAGGACTTTGGTACCGGCGTGGTCAAGGTCACGCCCGCGCACGACGCCAACGACTACGCCGTGGGCCAGCGGCACGGGCTGCCGATGATCGGCGTGCTCAACCTCGATGCCACCATCAACGACCAGGCGCCCGAAAAATACCGCGGCCTCGACCGTTTCGCCGCCCGTAAAGCCATCGTGGCCGATCTGCAAGCGCAGGGCCTGCTGGTGGAGACCAAAAAACACAAGCTGATGGTGCCGCGCTGCGCTCGCACCGGCCAGATCATCGAACCCATGCTGACCGACCAATGGTTCGTCGCCATGACCAAGCCCGACGAAACGGGCCAATCCATCGCGCAAAAAGCCATCGACGCGGTGCAATCGGGCCAGGTGCGCTTCGTGCCCGAGAACTGGGTCAACACCTACAACCAGTGGATGAACAACATCCAGGACTGGACCATCAGCCGCCAGCTGTGGTGGGGCCACCAGATTCCGGCCTGGTATGGCGAAGATGGTTCCATTTTCGTGGCGCGCAACGAGGATGAAGCGCGCGCCAAGGCCGAAAAAGCTGGCTACACCGGTGCGCTCACGCGCGACCCCGACGTGCTCGACACCTGGTACTCCTCCGCCCTGGTGCCTTTCAGCTCGCTCGGCTGGCCCGAGAAGACCCAAGACCTGTCGCTCTACCTGCCCTCCTCCGTACTGGTCACCGGCCACGACATCATCTTCTTCTGGGTGGCCCGCATGATCATGATGACCACGCACTTCACCGGTCAGGTGCCCTTCCGCGACGTGTACATCCACGGCCTGGTGCTCGACGCGCATGGCAAGAAGATGAGCAAGTCGGAAGGCAACGTGCTCGACCCCGTGGACCTGATCGACGGCATTGCGCTCGCGCCCCTGCTCGAAAAACGCACCACCGGCCTGCGCAAGCCCGAGACAGCGCCACGAGTGCGCGAGAACACGAAGAAAGAATTCCCCGACGGCATTCCCGGCTACGGCGCCGACGCGCTGCGCTTCACCTTTGCCGCCATGGCCACGCTGGGGCGCACCGTCAACTTCGACAGCAAGCGCTGCGAGGGCTACCGCAACTTCTGCAACAAGCTGTGGAACGCATCGCGCTTCGTGCTGATGAACTGCGAAGGGCACGACTGCGACAGCAGCGGCGACAGCTCCAGCGAACGCTCCGCCGCCGACCGCTGGATCGTCAGCCGCCTGCAAAAGACTGAAAGCCAGGTTGACAAAGGCTTTGCCGACTACCGCCTCGACACCGTGGCCAACACGCTCTACGACTTCGTGTGGAACGAGTACTGCGACTGGTACCTGGAAATCGCCAAGGTGCAGATCCAGACCGGCATGCCTGAGCAGCAGCGCGCCACGCGCCGCACGCTGGTGCGCGTGCTCGAAGCCATCCTGCGGCTGGCGCACCCCATCATCCCCTTCGTGACCGAAGCGCTGTGGCAGGCCGTGGCGCCCGTGGCGGGCAAGACGGGCGCTTCGATTGCCGTCGCGCCCTACCCTGCCGCGCAGGCCGCCCACATCGACGAAGCGGCTGAAGCGCAGGTGGCGCGGCTGAAGTCGGTGGTGGACGCCTGCCGCACGCTGCGTGGCGAAATGGGCGTCTCGCCCGCGCAGCGCCTGCCGCTGTTCGTGGCCGGCGACGACGGCTTCATTGCCGCCCATGCGGCCGTGTTGCAGGCGCTGGCCAAGCTGAGCGAAGTCAAGTGCTTTGCCAGCGAAGCCGAATGGGCCCAGGCCGCGGGCGCTGCACCCGTGGCCGTGGTGGGCGATGCGCGGCTGGCGCTGTTCATGGCCATCGACGTGGCGGCCGAAAAAGCCCGGCTCGACAAGGAGATCAAGCGGCTCGAAGGCGAGTTAGCCAAGGCCAGCGTCAAGCTGGGCAACCAAGCCTTCGTCGCCAAGGCGCCACCCGCCGTGATCGAGCAGGAGCAAAAGCGCGTGGCCGACTTCACCGCCGCGCTGGACAAGCTGCGCGAGCAGCTCAAGCGGCTGGGTTGAGGCCGCCGGGCCATCGCGTTGAAAAACAGCCAGACATCCGGACGCGAAGGACGCGAAGGGTTCGCGAAGGACGCAAAAGAAAACCAAAAATCATTTGGTTGTTTCTTTTGCGTCCTCTGCGGAATCTTTGCGTCCTCTGCGTCCAGTTGTTGAGTGGCTTTACAGCTATAGCCAATCTCATAAATAAGCCGACAAGCGTTTTGGCTGTTGGCCCCTTCCCCCGCTGGGGGAGGGAGCAAGAAGCGTCTGATTGTTTTTGGGTTCAGTTATATCAAAAAAATAGCTTCTTGCGTAGGTTATAAAACGTTTTCAGATACATTTATACCTGAAAACGTTTTATAACGTGCGCAAGCAGCTCACTTTTTATTCATAACACACTGCCACCCCGGCAGCGTGCACACAAGCCGCGCTCAGGCCAGCGGCATGGGGTCGCTGTCCAGCAGCATGCCGGGCTGCTTGCGCACCTCGGCCATCACCAGGGTTTCGTGAATGCGGTCGGCCAGGTACCAGCTGCCGCGCAGCACCGACTCGTGCGTGAACGGTGCCAGCCGCGGGGTGATGCGCACGTTGGTCAAGTTGGCCAGTGGCATGTCGGGGGCCGACAGGCTTTCGTCGTCGCTGTCCATCATCAGCGCGCTGATGCGGCGCGTGCGCAGCACCTGTGCCAGCGCGGGCAGCTCGAACAGCGACGGGCGGCTGATGCTGCTCCACATCTGGCCGAACTTGCAGGCCGACAACACGCGATCGCCCAGCAGACCGCGGTAGCGCGAGGCATACACCAGCTGCATCGACACCGCGTCGGCCACCTCCAGCATCTCCGTCAGCCCCATCGGCTGCACACCCAGGCGGCGCCACAGCTCGGCGCTGCGGTGCACGGCGGGGTCATAGCCCACCACGCGTGCGCCCAGCGGCACCAGCATGGTGGCCAGCATGTGCGCCGGCGGCGACAGGCCCAGCAGCGCAATCACGCTGTCATTGATCTCGCGCCCCGGCCGACGCAGGCTGCGCACGTCGCCATCGCCGCGCTGACGCACGCCCTGGCGAAACAGCGCCAGCAGCGCCGACAGCAGGTATTCGGCGCTGGCGCGCACCGTGGCGCTGGACGCCTGGATCACCCGCACGCGGCGGCGCTGGCAGGCTTCGAAGTCGACGTTCTCGGTGCCGTCGTGGATGCGGCCCAGCGCCACCAGGCGCGGCGCGAAATCCAGCAACTGCGCGTTGACCATCAGGCCCGGCGGCACCACCAGCGCATCGGCCTTGTACAAATGGCTGCGCAGCGCGGTCATGTCACCCATCAGCTCTGGCCGATAATGCACCGCATGCCTGTCGGCCAGCCACTGGCGGGCGTCAGGCGCCAGATCCTCCAGCAGGAGAATGTCCACGCGTTTCCTCTCTTCTTGATGTTGCAAGCGCCAAGTGCCAAGCGGGCACCGCCGTTGCCTCTGCATCACCCCTGGCGGGCAATTCGCTGGCACTTTATCACTCTGAACACCCCCTCATGTCACCTTCTCCGCAGGTTCTCACCGCCGTCTTTCCCGTTGCCGGCCTCGGCACGCGCTTTCTGCCTGCCACCAAGGCCAGCCCGAAGGAGATGCTGCCCATCGTGGACAAGCCCCTGATCCAATACGCCGTGGAAGAAGCCTACGCGGCGGGCGTGCGCCACATGGTGTTCGTCACCGGCCGCAGCAAGCGCGCCATCGAAGACCACTTCGACACCGCCTACGAGCTGGAAAGCGAGCTGCAAGCCGCCGGCAAGGCCGAGCTGCTGGCCACCGTGCATGCCGTCGCCCCCGACGACATGGACTGCACCTACGTGCGCCAGCCGCGCTCGCTGGGCCTGGGCCACGCCGTGCTGTGCGCCGCGCACATCGTGGGCGACCAGCCCTTTGCCGTGCTGCTGGCCGACGACCTGATGGTCGGCCCCGCCGGCGGCGCGCCCGTGCTGGCGCAGATGACCCGCGCCTTCGAAGCCCTGGGCCGCTCGGTGCTGGCGGTGCAGCAGGTGCCGCAAGACCAGGTGCGCCGCTACGGCATCGTGGCCGGCACGCCTGCGGGCGAGCGGCTGATCAACATCGAGCGCATCGTGGAAAAACCCGCCCCCGAAGCCGCGCCCTCGCGCATGGGCGTGGCCGGGCGCTACATCCTCACGCCGCGCATCTTCGACGAAATCCGCAACCAGCCGCCCGGCGCGGGCGGCGAAATCCAGCTCACCGACGCCATCGCCAGCCTGATGACCAAAGAGCGCGTTTACGCCTATCAATACGACGGCAAACGCTACGATTGCGGTAGCAAAGATGGGTTTTTGCAAGCCACGGTGGAGCTGGCGCTGCAACACCCGCAAATGGGCGCGAGCTTTCGCGAATACCTGAAAGCGCTCGAAACCTGAGCGGCGGTCTTACCTTCGGCGCAGCACGTGCGCCGTCTCGCCGTCCGCGCTGCCGCTTTCGCTCTGCGCCACCAGCGCGTTGCCCGTCTGCCGGGCAAAGGCCTCGAAGTCGCGCAGCGCGCCGGGATCGGTCGTCAGCACGCGCAGCAACTGCCCGCTTTGCAGCTCGGCCAGCGCCTTCTTGGCCTTCAGGATGGGCAGCGGGCAGTTCAGCCCGCGCGCATCCACTTCTTTCGCGATATCGAGATCGGTCGGCTCCATCAGTCCAGTCCTTTGCGGCGTTCGGCGTTTTCCTCGGGCGTGAAAAACACCGGCTCGTGCCCGCGCGTGCGCAGCCAGTCGGCCAGCGCGTAGCCGGTGCCGGCGGGCCAGCACTTCAAGTCGGGCAAGTCGTACAGCCGCCAATCGACCAGCTCGGGCGACAGCTTCACCTCGCCCTCGCACACGGCGTGAAAGGCGATGATGACCTGGTTCATGCGCTGAAAGTCGTACACGCCCACCAGGCCGAGCGACTGCACGTCCAGGTTGGTTTCCTCCTTCACCTCGCGCGCGATGCCCTCTTGCGGCGTCTCGCCCGCTTCCATGAAGCCGGTGATGAGCGCAAACATCTTCGCCGGCCACGCCGCGTTGCGCGCCAGCAGCACCTGGCCGCGGTATTCGACGATGGCCGCCAGCACCGGCGTCGGGTTGTTCCAGTGCGTGAAGCCGCAGGCGGCGCAGCGCAGGCGCTCCACGATGCCGCTGTCTTCCTGCATGGGCAGCATCTCAAGCGGCGTGGCGCATTGAGGGCAATAGTTCCAGCGGGTCATTTGCTTTTGTTTTTATAGCTGCTTGCGCTTGACTGGCAAGCGCTATAGGCCATTTCTATCAAGAATATTCAGGCCGGAAACACGCCGGTGGACAGATACCGGTCGCCCCGGTCGCACACCACAAAAGCGATGGTCGAGCCCTGCTCGCGCGCGGCAATCTGCTGCGCCACCCAGGCCGCGCCGCCCGAGGAGATGCCGCCAAAGATGCCCTCTTCGCGCGCCAGCCGCCGCGCCATGTCCTCGGCGTCGAGCTGATCAACCAGCACCAGCTCGTCCACTGCCTGGGGGTCGTAGATCCTGGGCAGGTATTCCTCGGGCCACTTGCGGATGCCGGGAATGCGCGAGCCTTCCGACGGCTGCGCACCGATGATTTTCACCGCCGGGTTCTTCTCTTTCAGAAAGCGCGACACGCCGGTGATGGTGCCCGTCGTCCCCATCGCGCTGACGAAGTGCGTGATGCGCCCGTCTGTCTGTTGCCACAGCTCAGGGCCGGTGGCTTCGTAGTGGATGCGCGGGTTGTCGGCATTGGCAAACTGATCGAGCACGCGGCCCTTGCCCTGCGCCACCATCTTGTCGGCCAGGTCGCGCGCGTATTCCATGCCGCCCGAGCGCGGCGTCAAGATCAGCTCCGCGCCAAATGCCTTCATGGTCTGCGCGCGCTCGATGGACAAGTCCTCCGGCATGATGAGCACCATGCGGTAGCCCTTGATGGCTGCGGCCATCGCCAGCGCAATGCCGGTGTTGCCGCTGGTGGCCTCGATCAGCGTGTCGCCCGGCTTGATCTCGCCACGCTCCTCGGCACGGCGAATCATCGACAGCGCGGGCCGGTCTTTCACCGACCCTGCGGGGTTGTTGCCCTCCAGCTTGGCCAGCAGCACATTGCCGCGCGCGGCGTTGGCTTCGGCATCCACGCGCTGCAAGCGCACCAGCGGCGTGCGGCCAACCGCATCTTCAATCGTGGGGTAATTCATGAGATGCACTGTGCCATAATTTCCGGCTTCCCAGCGCGTCGCCGGAGTGGTGAAATAGGTAGACGCAGGGGACTCAAAATCCCCCGCCAGCGATGGCGTGCCGGTTCGATTCCGGCCTCCGGCACCAAATGCAAAAGCCGCCTGCTTCTTCTGAACCAGGCGGCTTTTTTGTTGGTTTGAACGCGCGTTCAGCCGCTCTTCCTGCCCAGCTGCAACACCGCCAGCAGCACCCCCCCCACCGCCAGCACGCCCACGCCGACCAGCGCGCCGGTTTTCACGTAGACGAGTGATGACCACAGCATGTAGGCGCATACGGCGGCGAAGGCCAGGGGCAGGACGGGGTAGAGCGGCACTTTGAAGGGGCGCTCGGTGTTGGGCTCTTTCACGCGCAGCACGATGAGCGCCAGGGTGCTGAGCAAAAAGAAGGTCCAGAACACGGGGGCGGTGTATTCGACCATGGTCTCGAAGCCGCTGCGCAGTGCGCCGCCCAGCAGCACCAGCGCCAGTGCAAAGGCCGACTGGGTGAGCAGCGCCATGGTGGGCACGCCGCGCTCGGGGTGCCAGCGGCCCAGCACGTGTAGCTGCGGCCAGTCACGGCCCACGGCGAAGTTGGTGCGCGCGCCGACGATCATGGTGGCGTTGATGGAGGTGAGCGCGGCCACGGCCACGCTGAGGGCGATCAGCGTCTCGCCCGTGCGCCCGAAGGCGACCTTGAGCAGATCGGCCGCCACGGCCTGGCTCTTCGCCATGCCTTGCAGACCGAGGCCATAGACGTAGGCGAGGTTGACCAGCACGTAGAGCACGGTGAGAAACACCAGGCTGATGACCAGCGCGTAGAGGATGGCGTGGCGCGAGCCGCGCAGCTCGGCGCTCAGGTAGGCGGCCTCGTTCCAGCCGCCGTAGGTGAGCAGCACGAACACCATGGCCAGGCCCAGCATGCCAAGGCTGGGCATGCTGCTGGCAGCGGGCGCGGCCGCAGCGGCTTCGGCCACGGGCATGGCGTGGCCGTTGCCCAGCCACAGGTAAAGGCCCGCCACCACCACCAGCACCAGGCCCAGCACTTCGGCCAGGGTGAGCCAGCTTTGCGCGCCTGCGCTGGCGTGGATGCCGCGCACGTTGACCCAGGTGAGCAAGGCGATGGACAGCGCCGCCCAGATGGCGGTGCCGTGCTCGCCCAGCGGCAGCACGGCGCTCATGTAGTCGCCAAAGACAAAGCCGAGCAGCGCGATGGAGCCGGTGGTGATGACCGAAAAGCGCGCCCAGGCAAACAGGAAGGACACCTGCCGCCCGTAGGCGCGGTGCAGGAAGTGGTAGTCGCCGCCCGCATGCGGCCAGGCGGCGGCCAGCTCGGCGTAGCACAGCGCGCCGATGAGCGAGACGACGCCGCCCATGACCCAGGCGGCGATCATCCATTCGACCGAGCCGGTGAACTGCGCCACCAGCGAGGGCGACTTGAAGATGCCCGCGCCGATGACGATGCCCACGATGATGGCCACCGCTTCGCGCATGCGCAGGGTTTGCGTGGGCTGTACGGATTCGGATGCGGGGTGGGATGAGAAAGAGGCCATGTTGCGCTGCGTGTTCATTCTTCGCCCATCCATTCGGCTTCGCTCTCGGGCGCTTCGCCCGCGCCTTCGATGGGTGCGGCTGCGCCCAGGCGGCGGGCGGTGAAAGGGGTGTCGGGCCCGCGCGTGGTGAGGTTTTGCACGGTGCCGGTGAGGGTGTCGCCGCTCACTTGCCCCAAGAAGCGGCGCAGGTGGCCGTCTTCGTCGATGAAGCCGAAGCGCAGCTCGTTGCCGGCCACGCGCGCCTCGCGCAGGCTGGTTTCAAACTGGCTGAAGCCCACCACGCCGCTGGGGTGCTGAAAGCTCTGCTTCATCTCCAGCATGGCCTGCACGGGGCCGCTGGCCTGGGTGAAGTCAAGCCGCCAATCGCCGCCCACGTTGGCGGGCACCAGCCACAGGTGCATGGAGGCATAGCCCACGCGGGAGGTTTCGTCGGGCTTCCATTTGCCCATGCGGAATTCGTGCGAGACGATGCGCGTGCCGGCTTTCAGCGCCATCAGGCGCGGGCGCAGGCGCAGGTTCAGGCGCGGCAGCAGGTAGAGGGTGATGAGGGTGGCGCGGCTGAAGTCGGAGGCGAAGATGTCGGCGCGCTCGAAGCGGGTGCGCTCTGCCACGCCGGCGGCGGCGGCGCGGCGGCGCGAGAGCTCGACCAGATCGCCGTTGTATTCGATGCCCTCGGCGCGCGCGCCTTGCAGCGCGGCGGCGATGACGATCTTGCCGTCGCCCGAGCCGAGGTCCATCACGAAGTCCTGCGGCGTGAGCTGGCCCAGGCGCAGCATGCGGTCAACCAGCGCATCGGGCGTGGGGATCCAGATCACGTCCTTGCCCGACTGGCCGCGCTTGGGCTCGTAAGCGCCATCGGCGGCGGGGGCGCCGCTCGCCTGCCCCCATGCAGCGGGCGCAGCCAGCAGCCCGCCCAGGGCCATGCCGCCCGAGGCAGCGAGAAAGGCACGGCGCGATGCAGATGCATCGCCCGGACACGCAAACGCGCCCGGAAGGGCGCGCCGTGTGGGAGGAAAAGTCATCGGGTCTGATCCTTGGCAGGGGATGAGCAAAAAAAACAGGTGCGCAGCTTAACGCAGCGGCATGTCGGCGCTTGTGCGGCAGCATGCTTTTTTGATAGCTTGTAGCGCAGGTTTTTAGCATAACTCAAGCCTAATCACTACAAAATGACGATTCAAGAAGCGCAAGCAGCTATGGTTTTTTTTGTTCTGGAAACAGCCGGACGCGAAGAGCGCGAAAGAAGCAGCCAGATATTTTTTGGTTTTTTTTGCGTCCTCAGCTCAGGGGGTTTTCATCTTTAGCCCTCCCCAGCGGCCACCAAGCTGCCGCACACGGCGCTGCGTACTTTCCCCAGCCCATGCTGGCTGCGGCCCCCAACATAATGGGGCGACAAGCGCAAGGCGCACCACACGCCCACGAGGAGACACCCGCATGACCCCCCGCTTCGCCCTTTCCGCCCTGACAGCCGCCACCTTGACCATCGGACTGGCTGGCTGCGGCGGCAGCAGCAACAACGACCACACCCCGCCTGACGATGGCGCACCTGCGCGCGGCGCGCTGCTGGCCGGCCCCACCACCACGGCGCTTTTCGCCAGCGCGGCCGATCTGCAATCGGCGCTGGCCGCCACCGCTGCGGGCAGGCAGCTGATGGCGCTGGGCGGCGCGCCGCGCTGCGGCGTGCGGCTGGCGCATGTGGCATACGCCACCGTGGGCGGGCGCGCCGAACCCACCAACGCCTCTGCCGCCGTCATGGTGCCGCAGGGCGCTGACCCCGCGTGCAGTGGCGCGCGCCCGGTGCTGCTCTATGCGCACGGCACCACGTTCGACCGCGCCTACAACATGGCCAGCCCCGCCAACGGCGAAGCCGGCCTGCTGACGGCGCTGTATGCCAGCCAGGGTTATCTGGTGGTGGCGCCCAACTACGCGGGCTACGACGTCTCCACCCTCGGCTACCACCCCTATCTGAACGCCGAGCAGCAGTCCGCCGACATGGTGGACGCCCTGCGCGCCGCGCGCCAAAGCTATGCGCAGCTGGGCACCAGCGAATCGGGCGCGGTGCTGGTCAGCGGCTACTCGCAAGGCGGCCACGTCGCCATGGCCACCGCGCGCGCCATGCAGCAGGCCGACTTGAGCGGCGAATTCCGCCTGCTTGCGGCGGGCCCCATGTCCGGGCCTTACGCGCTGTCAAGCATGCTGCGCACGGTGTTTGCGGGCGGTGTCAACCTGGGCGCCACCGGCTTCACGCCCCTGCTCATGACGAGCTGGCAACACGCCTACGGCAACCTCTACGCCACGCCCGCCGAGGCCTATGAAGACGCCTACGCCGCCACCGTGCCCACCCTGCTGCCCGGCACCACCCCCTTCGGCACGCTGCTGGCCACGGGGCAGCTGCCGCCCTATTTGTTCAGTGGCGGCGCGCTGGAAGCCGGCACACCCATGGACGCCGTGTTCGCCGCTGGCGTGGGCTCGCCCTTCCTGATCCGCGACAGCTACCGCCATGCCGCCATGACCCAGCCCGCGCACCCGCTGTGGGCCGCTGCCGAGCGCAACGACCTGCGCAACTTCACCCCCGCGCGCCCCATGGCCCTTTGCTACGGCGCGGCCGACCCCGTGGTGTTTGGCGCCAACACCCTCGAAGCCGAGAGCTACTTCCACGCGCAAGGCGCGCAGGCCCTCATCACCCGCATGGACGTGGAAGACCCCACTACCGTGGGCACCCCCCTGGCCAACGCCTTCGCCCAAGCCAAGCAGGCCGTGGCCAGCGACCCCGACGCCGCCGGCAACAGCCCCGAGGAAAAAGTGCTGCTGGCCTACCACGGCGGGCTGGTGCCCGCCTTCTGCGGCGTGGCCGTGCGCGGCTTCTTCGACACCGTGCTGGCCGCCTCGCCACGCTGACGCGGCGGCGCGCAAGGGTTGCGCAACGTGTGGCGCGCCACAATGCCGGCATGCACCCCACCGTCACCCTCTATCACAACCCCCAGTGCAGCACCTCGCGCAAGGCGCTTGCGCTGCTGCGCGAGCGCGGCATCGAGCCCGCCATCGTCGAATACCTGAAAACGCCGCCCACGCAGGGCGAGCTGATGGCCATCGCGCGCGCCACCGGCGAGCCACTGCGCGCGCTGCTGCGCACCAAGCAGCCCGAATACCTGGCGCAGGGCCTGGACAACCCGCAGCTCACCGACGCACAGCTTGCCGCCGCCATGCAGGCTTCGCCCGTGCTGATCGAGCGCCCCATCGTCGTCACGCCGCAAGGCGCGCGGCTCGGCCGCCCGGTCGAGCGCATCGGCGACGTGCTATAGCTCCAGCAGCGCCAGACGCGCGCACCTCGCTGCCTTGCGGCAGGGGCGAAAAGACGTTTGTCAGACCACGCCGTGCTGCTGCAACCACGCCAGCGCGCGCTTCCAGCCATCGTCTGCCGCCGCCTGCCGATAGCTCGGGCGATAGTCGGCGTGAAACGCGTGCGGCGCATCGGGATACACCACGAAGGTCGATGCACGGGCCGCCGCGTTGCCCCGCTCGCCCGCTGCGGCCAGCGCCGCCTTCATCCGCTCCACCGTCTCCAGCGGAATCCCGGTGTCGGCCCCGCCATACAGGCCCAGCACCGGGCCATGCAAGCGGCCCGCCACATCCACCGGGTGGCGCGGCGCCAGTGCGGTGGCTTCGCCCACCAGCCGGCCATACCAGGCCACGCCGGCCTTCACCTGCGGGTTGTGCGCGGCATACAGCCACGTCTGGCGGCCGCCCCAGCAAAAGCCGGTCACGCCCAGCCTGCGGGTGTCGCCGCCATGCGCAGCGGCCCAGGCCACGGTGGCATCCAGATCGGCCAGCACCTGCGCATCGGGCACTTTGGCAATGACCTCGCTGATGAGCCTGGGCATCTCGGTGTAAGCCGCTGCATCGCCCTGGCGCACGAACAGCTCGGGCGCCACCGCCAGATAACCCGCCCGCGCCAGTCGCCGCACCGTGTCCTGGATGTAGGCATGCACGCCGAAGATCTCAGACAGCACCAGCACCACCGGCAGCCCCTTTGTGCCCGCAGGCTGGGCGCGATAAGCCGGCAGCGCAAAGCCGTTCACGTCGATGCGAACCGGCCCTGCCGTGAGCCCGTCGGCGGGCGTATGCACCACCGTTTGCGCCATCACCGGCAGCGCCGCCGCCGCGTAGCCCGCCCCCAGCCCCACGGCCACCGCCGCACGGCGCGTGGGCAGGCGTGGCGCATCGGGGCCGTTCAGCAAGGCATGGGCGTCTTGTATGTGGTCAAGCTTGAGCATGGCGCTTCTCCTTCGTCAGCCAATGAACGTGCCAGTCTATTGGCGTGCCGGGCCTTCCAGGTCGGTGTTCGCGACGCGCTATACTCGCGGGTTCAAAAGTTTTCAGCCGACTTAGCTCAGTTGGTAGAGCAACGCACTCGTAACGCGTAGGTCGCCAGTTCGATCCCGGCAGTCGGCACCACACCTCAACCCGCACCCTCTCACGAGCGTGCGGGTTTTCTTTTGGCCGCAATCATCTAAAACCATAGCTTTTACCGTATGAAATACAACATTTTTAATTCGATCTATTTTAAAAATGATGGATTTCATACGCAAGCAGCTACATTTTTTAAAAGAAAATCCCACCAACAGCAGGCGTGTAGATTCGGCTGACCATGCAAACACCTGCCACCCGGCTCCACGCCACCACCCCCTCGCCCGCGCAACAGCCGCGGGCGTTTTTGCGTCATCTGCTTGATGTGGCGATTGCCCGCGCCCTGCCGGCAAAGGTGCTGGCAGCGCATCTGCCGCCGCCGCCTGCGGGCCGCACGCTGGTGCTGGGCGCGGGCAAGGCCGCCGGGGCGATGGCGCATGCGCTGGAGGCCGCCTGGCCTGCGCACGCGCCGCTGTCGGGCCTGGTGGTCACGCGCCACGGCCACACGCCGCCGCGCCCGCCGGGGCTGGCCGAGCGCATCGAGGTGGTCGAGGCCGGGCACCCGGTGCCCGATGCGGCGGGCGAGGCGGCTGCGCGCCGCATGCTGGCGCTGACAGAGGGGCTGACGGCGGATGACCTGGTGCTGTGCCTGATCTCGGGCGGCGGCTCGGCCCTGCTGACGCTGCCCGCGCCGGGGCTGACGCTGGCGGACAAGCAGCGCATCAACCGCGCGCTGCTGGCCAGCGGCGCGGGCATTCACGAAATGAACGCGCTGCGCAAGCACCTCTCGGGCATCAAGGGCGGCCGGCTGGCAGCAGCCTGCGCACCGGCGCGCGTGCTCACGCTGGCCATCAGCGACGTGCCGGGCGATGCGCTGTCGGTCATTGCCAGCGGCCCCACCGTGCCCGACGAAAGCACCTGCGCCGACGCGCTGGCCGTGGCCCGCCGCCACCGCATCGACCTGCCTGCCGCCGTGCGCACCGCGCTGGAAAACGGCGCGCTGGAAACGCCCAAGCCCGGCGACGCGCGCCTGCAAGGCCATGCCGCGCGGCTGGTGGCCACGCCGCTTCAGGCGTTGCGCGCCGCTGCCGATGCCGCGCGCGCGGCGGGCTTGCGCGCCTACGTGCTGGGCGACGACATCGAGGGCGAGTCGATGGACATTGGCCGCATGCATGGCGCACTGGCACGCGCTGCCGCGCGCGGGCACGGCGCGTTCGAGCGGCCCTGCGTCATCCTCAGCGGGGGCGAAACCACGGTGACGCTGGGCACGCCGGCACCGGCCGACACGCCGGGCAGCCAAGCCGGGCGCGGCGGACGGGCGGGCGAGTTTTGCCTGGGGCTGGCGCTCGCCCTGCAGGGCGAACCCGGCGTGTGGGCGCTGGCGGCTGATACCGACGGCATCGACGGCGTGCAGGACAACGCCGGCGCCTTCGTCACCCCCGACACGCTGGCCCGCGCCGCCGCCAGCGGGCTGGCGCTGGCCGAGCACATCGCGCGGCACGATGCCTATGGCTTTTTCGACGCGCTGGGCGATCTGGTCGTCACCGGCCCCACGCACACCAACGTGAACGACTTTCGCGCGCTGCTGCTGACCTGAAGCGATGACGAATGACTGCGCTCTGGCGAGCGCATGACAAATGACCCGCTTTGCACAGCGGCTTTCGTCATTTGTCATTCGTCATGGCGCGTCAGCGCCGGTCATTGCCGCCGGCTCTGCCATGCGCGCCACAGCAGCAGGCCCAACCAGAACGCTGGGTTTCGCCTTCGGCTCTACCCAGCCTACGGGGTTGCTGCTGACCTGAAGCGATGACGAATGACTGCGCTCTGGCGAGCGCATGACAAATGACCCGCTTTGCACAGCGGCTTTCGTCATTTGTCATTCGTCATGGCGCGTCAGCGCCGGTCATTGCCGCCGGCTCTGCCATGCGCGCCACAGCAGCAGGCCCAACCAGAACGCTGGGTTTCGCCTTCGGCTCTACCCAGCCTACGGGGTTGCTGCTGACCTGAAGCGATGACGAATGACTGCGCTCTGGCGAGCGCATGACAAATGACCCGCTTTGCACAGCGGCTTTCGTCATTTGTCATTCGTCATGGCGCGTCAGCGCCGGTCATTGCCGCCGGCTCTGCCATGCGCGCCACAGCAGCAGGCCCAGCGCAGTCAACGCGGGCAGCGCCAGCGCGGCGAAGGCCACGCGGTAGCTGCCCGTGCCTGCGGCCAGCGCGCCGAAGGCGGGTGCGCCCAGCACCACGCCCATGAAGGTGAACATCAGCGTGCCGCCCGTGGCCGCTGCGGCCTGGCCGGGCGGGGCCTGGCGCGCCACGGTGGCCAGATACACCCCGTTCCAGCCGATGGCCGACGCGCCCAGAAGCGCCACCACGGCCCACAGCCACACGGTGTCCACAGGCTGCGGCAGCGTGGCGGCCAGCAGGCTGCCCACTGCCATCAGCACCGCCAGCACCATGAGCGTGTTGCGCGGGCCGAGGCCGCGATCGGCCACCGTGCCCCAGGCAATGCGGCCCACCACGCCCGCCGCCTGCGACACCGACAGCGCCGCGCCCGCGGCCAGCAGGGCCATGCCGAGCGAGCCGGTGAGGTAGGTCACCAGATACGCCGTGACCGACACCTGAATGGCCGAAAACAGGAACGAGCACGCCGCCAGCACCCGCAGCGCGCGGTGGCGCAGCACCATGCGCAGTGGTTGCAGCAGCGCGGCCACGGCCAGCGGCTGGGTGCGCTGGCGGTCGGCATCCAGCGGCGCGCGCAGCGGCTGGGCCAGCGCGGCACAGCCCACGCACACGGCGGCCACCACGCACAGCGCGCCCTGCCAGCCCAGCGCCAGCGCCATGCCCGGCACCAGCGCCCCGGCCAGCATGCCGCCCGCGGGCACGCCCGTCTGCTTGACGGAAAACACCAGCGACAGCCGGTGCGCCGGCGTGGTCAGCGCCAGCAGGTGCGAGCTGGCAGGCGTGATGGGGCCATAGCCCACGCCGATCAGCCACGCCCCCGCCACCATGGCGGCCGGCCAGGGCAGCGTGCAGAGCAGCAGCCCCGTCGCGCAGCACAACAGCCCGAGCTGGCTCACGCGGATGGCCCCCCAGCGCCGCACCAGCGTGCCGCCCACCAGGCTGGAGCCCATGGCCGCCAGATAGCACAGCGCCACATACACCCCCAGCAGCGCGGCGGGCAGCCCCAGCGCCTCGGCCACCTTGGGCGCGATGGCCGGCAGCGCCAGCAGCGCCATCGAGGTCATGGCCTGGATGGCGGTGGTCACCACCAGCGGCCACCAGCCGCCGGGCGCGGGTGTGGCGCTGCCGCGTTCAGCCATGCGGGCGATGGTGTGCGGCGCGCATCATCGGTTGCGCATCCAGTCGGCGGTCTGGAAAAAGCGCTGGTTCAGCCGCCCGCGCAGCGGCTCGGGCACGCCGGTTTCGCGCATGGCCTGGTCCATGCAGGCCAGCCACTCGTCGCGCTCGCGCATGCCGATGGCAAACGGCATGTGCCGCGCGCGCAGGCGCGGGTGGCCAAAGCGTTCGATGTAATGGTCTGGCCCGCCCAGCCAGCCGCACAGAAACCAGAAGAGCTTTTGCCGCGCGTCGTCCAGCGTGCTGCCGTGCGTGGCGCGCAAGGCGGCGTAGGCGGGCTCCAGATCCATCAGGTCGTAAAAGCGCTGCACCAGCGCCTGCACGGCCGGCTCGCCGCCCAGCCACTCGAAGGGCGTGGCGGGGGCGGGTGGGTCAAGGGCATCTGCGGGTGCGGTGTCGTCGCTTGCCATGCATGCGGCTCCTGGGGGGGGGTGATATGGCTGTTCATTCGACAGTAACTGCAAGACGGGTGCCGGCAGGGCCCGTGTGCCGCCTGGGCGGCGCATGCACCAGCGCTGCGTTCGGTGGTTGGTGTGTCTGCAATTAAAAAATACTTGATTGGCAAGAAGTCTCAGATGCGCCACGTATCACTCCCTCTCCACCCGCAGGGGGCGAGAGAGCAAGACACGCGGTCATTGGCGATCCGAGATTTCTTGCCAATCATGAAAAAATAATAGCTGTTTGCGCACGTAATACGTCATTTCAAATATATTTGATATAAAAATGATGTATTACGTGCGCAAGCAGCTATATTTTTATCTTCAACCCTTCTTTGGGTAGCTGGCGTTTCAAGCCGCTCAATCGAAGCTCAGGCGGAAGATCAGGTCGACGGCGGCGTTTTCGCTGGCCTGGCCGCGCAGGGTCCAGCGGCGGGAGATTTCATAGAAGATGAGCAAGGTGCCGCCCGCGCCGGCCAGGCTGTGTTCGTAGGCGGCGTAGAGGCGGTCGGACAGGCGCTTGCCCAGGGTGACGCTGGCGTCGGCCACGCCGCCCGCGCCGTCGCCGCCGGAAAAGCTCAGCTCGTCCAGACCGAAGGTGGCGGCCAGGCCGCGGCCTTCGCGCCCGCCCAGCAGGGCCAGGGCTGCGGTTTGCAGCATGGCGGCTTCGGCGCCCGAGGTGGGCGCGGCGCGGCCCAGCAGCAGCCAGGCCAGGGTTTCGCCTTCGGGCAGGGCGGGCTCGGAGTACAGGCGCACGCGCGGCAGCAGGGCGGTGCCCATGACTTGCGCGCCCACGCGCTGGTCGCTGGCGTAGTTGGGGCGCAGGGCGACGATGTCGAGCGCGGGGTTGGCGATGTTGCCGCTGAAGACGATGTTGCCGCGCGTGATGTTGAGCATTTGCCCGTAGGCGCGGAAGTTGCCGCCGATGGTACGCACGGTGCCGCTCATGCGGGGCATGGTGGTGAGCGGGCCGTCGGCGGTGAGGGTGAGCACGCCTGCCAGGCGGGTGTCGATGCCCATGCCGCGCAGCCGGAAGTCGTCGCCCAGGTCGAGCTGCACGTTGGCGCGCACGGTGAGCGGCTCGCTTGCAGCGGCATCGGCGTCGCCCGCGCGGGCTTTTTGCACGGCGTCCTGCTGGCCGGGGGCGCTGGTGGGCATGGCGACCGCGCCGGGGGCCTGCTTGCCATACATCACCTTGCCACCGGCGCCGCGCACGATGACGTCGTCGCTGAGCGAGGGGGCGCTTTCCTCGGGCAGCAGGATGAGGGCGCGGTCCACGCGCAGGCGGCCATCGACGGCGAGGGCGCGGCCATCGAGCGCGGCCTGCACGCTGCCGGAGGCGGTGACTTGCCGGTCTGCCGCGATGCTGGCGCGCAGCTGCTGGAGCGTGGCGTCGAGCCGCGCTTGCGCGCGCCCGTCGATCCATCCGGCCACGCCGGTGGCGCGCAGGGTGCCGCCGCTGGCGGCGTCGGCCTTGTCGCCCGCGCCGCGCAGCAAAAACTCGTCGATGAGCACGCGCGTGCCGTCCAGGCGCGCGCGCAGGCGGCCGCCTTCGAACTGCACGCCGTCCACCACCGAGCGCAGGGCGAGGTCGTCTGCGCCCAGGGTGCCGGTGACCAGTGGCTGCATGCGCGTGCCGCCGATGCGCGCATCGGCATGCAGGCTGCCGCGCAGCCGCCAGCCGGGCGGCGCAAGCACCGACCAGGCGGAGATCTGCGGCAGGCGCGCCTCGACCTGCCCTTGCAGCGCGGCGTCTTCAGGCCACGACCATTGGGTGCGCCCGCCTTCGCCGCGCGTGGCGGCCAGCGGGGTGGCGAGCTGGGCGGTGACGGTGCCGGCCTGGGCGCTGTCCCAGTTGAGGCGCGCGTTCACGGTCTGGCCGTCGCTGCCGAGCGACAGGCGCGCTTCGCGCAGGCCGGCGGCCACGCGCGATTGCACGCCGGTTTGCGCGTCGGTGGTGAGGACGGTGAGGTCGCCGCTGGCGCGGGCCAGGTGGGCTTGCAGGCGCAGGCTCTGGCCCAGGGCCAGATCCCAGTCGCCGTTGAAGACCACGCTGCCGGTGAGGCCCATGTCGGCCAGTTGCGCGCCGGCGACGCGCTCGGCCCATTGCAGCGGCAGGCCGGTGAGCTGGCCGGTGCTGCGCAGCTCGCCCGCGTGCCACTGTGTCGGCCCCCAGCGCAGCACGGCTTCGGCCACGGGGGCGGGTGAGGTGATGACCAGCTCGCCCGCACCGGCGTCAAAGCGCCCGCCCTGCGCGGGCGACCAGGCCAGCGGCACGGCGGCGCCGCGCTTGCCCAGCAGCCAGGTGCCCTGCCCCAGCTCGGGCGCGCGCACGCTGGCCTGCAACTGGCTGATGGTGGCGCGCCAGCCTGAATCGGCCAGCGACGCGGCCTGCGGCGTGCTGCGCCCGCCGGTGGCGGCCAGGCGCAGGTCGAGCGCGCGCTGGTCTTGCGTGAGCTGGCCGTTGACGGACAGATCGGCCTGCGACAGGCGGCCAGACAGGCGCGCTTGCAGGTTGCGCAGCTGGATGAGGGAGGTGTCGGCGGCGGTGGTGGGTTGGGCGGCGGGTTTGGTGGCTGGCGTGGCGGCGGCGGGTGCAGCGGCAGATGCTGCGCTGGCCGCGCCCGGCAGGCGCGCGTCGAGGCGGGGCACGGCCAGCGTGGCTTGCACGGCGGGGTCGCGCCAGCCGCCGCGCCAATCGGCACGCAAGCTGGCGTTGCCGCTGGCGTGCACGCCCGCCAGCGCCTCGGCCCCACCCGGCAGCTTTTGCGCCCATGCGAGCAGGTGGGCCGCATCGGGCACCTGGGCCTGCAAGGTGCCGGTGCCGCTGGCGGGCAGTGCCTCGCCCTTGACGGTGAAGGTGGCGCCGGGGGCGGTGAAGCGCACATCGACGCTGCCGCCGGGGCCAGCGGCGTCGGTGGGGCGCAGGCGGGCGCTGCCGCTCAGCTCGGCCTCATCCGTGCGCACGCGCAGGCGGGTGAGGTCGAGCACCTGGCCTGTCCAGCGGCCCGTGGCGGTGGCGTCGCGCAGGCGCAGGGCGCGCAGGTCGCGGGCGAGGGCTTCGGCAGCGCTTTCGCCTGCGCGGGCGGGTGGCTGGGCGCGCTGCGCGCGCGCTTGCAGGGCGATGTCGAAATCCACGTCGCTGCCGGCGCCTTCGACCTGGGCCGTGCCGTCGAGCGGAAAGGCGGCCAGCTGCGTGTGCAGCGCGGCGGGGTTGACGCCGGTGATGCGGGTGTCGATCTGCCAGGTGCCTGCGGGGGCGGGTGCCGAGGCCGCAGGCGCAGGCGCAGGCGCAGCAGGTTCCGACGCCACCGCGGCGGGGGGCGCCACCCAGCGGCCGGTGGACGCCACGGTGCCACCGCCCAGATCGGCATGCAAGTCGCGCACGGTGGCCACGCCCGCTTGCCAGGTGAGGTCGGCCACGGCGCGGTCGAGCGGCAGGCGGCGCTGGTCCCACGGGCCTGGGGCGCGGTTGCGGATGTCGGCCTGCACGGCCCAGCCGGCGGCGCCGGTGGCGTCGGGCGGCAGGGGGGTGATGTCGAGCTGGCCGGTGAGGTGGGTGACGGGCGCTTCGGCCCAGATGGCGCCCACGTCGAGCGCGCGCAGGCGGGCGTGGGCTTCGGGCACGGGCTGTGCGCCCCAGGGGGTGATGAGGGCGCTCGCGTGGGCCTCGGGCACGTCGGCCAGGGCCACGCCAGCGGGCGGGGCAGGCGCAGGTGGCGGCTTCGCATGGGGGGCGTATGCGGGTGCGGACGCGCTGAGCGCCTGGGCAATGGCCGCGCCGAGGCCGGTGCCGGGCAACTCGACCGCAGGCAGCTCGGGCAACGCGGCGCGGCGCGCAGCGGAAGCGCCGGGCGCGGCAGGTTCGGCAGCCACCAGATCGGCCTGCGCGCGCATTTCGCTCACCGGGCCTTGCAGGCGCGCCTGCACGATGAGCGGCAGCGGGGCGCTGGCACCGGGCACGGGGGCGGTGAGCACGCCGGCCAGGGCGACGTCGAGCGTCATGGGGTCGTGCGCGGTGACGGCGGCGCGTGCGTGGTAGGTGCCGTCTTCGACGCGGGCGTGGTCGAGCGCGAGCAGGTGGCGCTGGCCGTCGTAGCTGAAGCTGCCGTCGATCTCGCGCATCGTGTAGGCGGGCGGGCCGGCCCAGGTGAGTTCGCCCGCGTGGATCTGCTGGATGGCGATGTTCAGCGGCAGGCGGATGGCGCCGGGCGGCCCGGCTGAAGGGCTTTCACTGGGGGCGCGCTGGTCGTCGATGACGATGCGGCTGGCGCCGAGGTGTTCGATGCGCAGCGTGCGCGAGAGCAGCGCCACGGGCGTCCACTGGATGGCGGCGTCGTGCACGTCCACGCGCAGGCCGCCTTGCTCCCACACCAGGTGGCGCACCTTGCCGCTGCCGCGAAGGTTGCCGGTGACTTCTTCGGTGACCAGCGGCACGCGCGCGCCCGCCAGCCGCAGCGCGGTGGCGAGCGAGCCGTCGGTGCCCGCCCAGATCCACAGCCCGCCTGCGGCCAGCAGCAGCAAGGCCAGCAGCGCCGCCAGCAGCCACGCCAGCCAGCGCAGCGCGCGCGGCAGGCGCCGGCGGCGCGGCGGCGCGGCAAGCGCGCGCGCCTGTTCAGCTTCGGCTGAATCAGGCTGTTGCGCGGCGGTGTCTGAAGCGTCAGCCATGGGTGAGGGAGTGTTCAAGCATCAATAAAATAGGAGCTGCTTGCGCATGCAAAAAGCCAATTTCAAACATAAATATAACTAAAAATATTAAATAACGTACGCAAGCAGCTACATAAAAAATATAACCAAACTTGAAAAATCAGACGTTTCTTGCCCCCTCCCCCGCTGGGGGAAGGGGCCAAAACCCACAGCCCCGTAGGCTGGGTAGAGCGCCGAGCGAAACCCAGCGTTCTCGCGAGCCGGGTTGCTGGGTTTCGCTTCGCTCTACTCAGCCTGCAAAGATGTGTGCATACATGAGCCCGCTGGGGAAAGGGCCAAAAACCCGAAGCCGCTTGAAGCCGCGCAACGGGCGCAGCCGGCGTCAAAATCTGAAGCCCACGTTCATGTGCAGGCGGATGTCTTTCGATTGCAGGCCGTAGGCCACGTCAAGCTGCATGGGGCCAACGGGGGTGATGAGGCGCACGCCGGTGCCCACGCCCCAGTTAGGGCGCATGTCGCCCACGCGGTTGGCCACGCTGCCCACGTCGATGAACAAGGTGTGCTCCAGCAGGCCGGGAAAGCGCTCTTGCAGGATGGGGCGCTGCCACTCCACGCTGCCCACGGCCATGTAGCGGCCGGGGCCGACCACGTCGTCGCCCAGGGCAATGCCGATGCGGCGAAAGCCGTAGCCGCGCACGCTGGTGTCGCCGCCAGTGCGAAACAGGTAGGTCGAAGGCAGGCGCGCGCGCTTGTCGGCCAGCACGGCCCCGGCTTCGGTGCGCAGGGCCAGGCGGCTTGAGCCATCGCCAATGGGCACGATGCCCAGCCAGCGGCCCGCCAGGCGGGTGAAGGGCAGGCGATCGCCCACCACGGTCATGCCCACGCCCACCTCGGCGGCCAGACCGAAGCCGCGCGAGGGCACGGGCATGCGGTCGAAGTAGCGGCCCGTCCAGGCGAAGTTGGCGCTGATGGCTGCGCCATCGCCCAGCAGCGCGTCGGTGGCGTTGGTGGTGCGCGTGCCGCTGCCGGTGACGTTGGCGCGGTCGTATTGCAGGAAGAGATGGCGGTCGTAGCGCTCGGTGGTTTGCAGGTGTCCGGCGCGCAGGGTTTGCGAGGTGGTGACCAGCTCGCCATCGTCTTGCCGCATGTAGCGCGCCAGCGCGCCCCAGCGCCAGAGGTTGGCGTTGGGCAGCGAGGTGAGTTCGGCCTGCAACAGCGGCGCTTTGCGATCGAAGTGCAGCTTGCTGTCGAGCCGCCAGGGGGTGCCAAGGGCGGTGTTGTCGCGGTGCTCCAGCGTCAGGCGCGGGCCGCCGTCGGTGCTGTAGCCCACGCCCAGCTGCACCTTGTGGCGCTTGGCCTCGGTGACGGTGTAGTTCACGGGCACGGCGGCGGGTTCGCCCTCGGGGTCGATGCTGATGTAGGCCGAGTCGTAATAGCCGCTGCCGGCCAGGCGCAGCTGCGCATCCACCAGGCGTTGCTGGTCGTAGATGTCGCCGGGCTTGAGCCAGGACAGGCGCTCGGCCAGCTCGGGCGGGTAGCGGCTGGCACCCTTGACGGTGGCCGCGCCCAGGCGAAACAGCGGCCCGGAGTCGAGCCGCACCGTGAGCGCCGCGCTGGCGGCGGGCGCGTCCACGTCGGCCAGGCTGTAGCTCACTTGCCCGCGCGGGTAGCGCTTTTCCACCAACTGGCGCAGCGCGCCGGTCTTGGCGCTGGCCCAGTCGCGCTGGGTGAAGCGATCGCCCTCGCCCAGCCTCCAGCCCTGCACGATGGCCTGGCGCTGCGCCAGTACGCCTTCAGCGGCCTGCGGGTCGGCGGGCTCGGCCATGTCGCCCTCGAAGCCGATGTCGACCCGCGCAATGGTGGTGGCCTGGCCCGGCTCGATGTCGATCAGCACCGTGGGCCGTCCGCCGGCCGCAGCAGGCGGCTCGCGGGTGATGGTGACGGCGGGCGAGAAATAGCCCTCGGTGCCCAGCAGGTTGCGCACGTCGCGCTCGGCCAGCGCCATCAGGCGGGCGAACTCGGCGTCGTCCAGATCGGTCACGGCGCGGTAGCGCTGCAGCTCGCTGTGGCGCTGCACCAGCTCGCGCAGCGAGGCCGTGGGCGCTTGCACGCGGATGTCGAACGCGGCTTCTTGCGCAGGCCCATCGCCCGCCGCGCCCATCTGCCCGGGCAGCGTGCTGCCGCTGCCGGATGGCGCTGATGCGCCCGATGTGCCCGTGGCCGTCGCTGCACCCGTGGCATCCGCCGTGTCGACCCCGCCGGTGGCGCCTGCCGCCGCCGGCCCGGGCGCCGCATCACCACCGCGCCACGCCGCGCACCCTGTCAACACCAGCGCCGCCACCAGCGACGCCACACACGCCAGCGCGCGGCCATGTGGAATGAATGACTGCTTCAACTGCTTCACCCCGGGGAGTGTAGTCGGCGCTGCGACCGCACGAAGCCCTGCTTGCCCGCCACGCGCCCATGGGCAAGACAGCGGCCAGACCCTGCGCGCTGCGCGCCTGCCGCACAATGCCCCGCATGGTCACCCAAGCCGCCGGCCTGCCCGGCTTTCACTCGCCCGCCGCCTCGTTCGCGCAGCCTTTCGACATGCTCGAAGCCTGCCACGAGCGCGTGCAACGCAGTCTGAATCTGCTGGAGCGCATCGTGGCGCACGTCGATGCGCATGGTCACGACGCGCCCTCGCGCAGCGCCGCCGCCGACGTGCTGCGCTATTTCGACATCGCCGGCCCGCACCACCACGAAGACGAAGAGCGCCACGTGTTCCCGCCATTGCAGGCCCACGCCGACGAGCGGGTGCGCGCCGCCGTGGCCGAACTGCAAGCCGACCACGTGGCGATGCACGCGCTGTGGCAGCGCCTGCGGCAGGTGCTGCTGGTGTGGCGCGACGCCGCGGCGCCCGCGCCCATCAGCACCGCCGAGCGCGCGCTGGTGCAGGCCTTTGCAGCGGTGTATGCGCGGCACATTCCGCTGGAAGAATCGGTGGTGTATCCGGCCGTGCGCGCGCTGCTGGACGAAGCCGCGCTGCAAGCCATCGGCCGCGAGATGGCGGCGCGGCGGCAGGGCTGAAAGTTTGCCGGGTTTCGCTCGGCGCGCTATCCCGGCTGGCTACGGGAGCTGCTTTGGTTGCGGCAGCGCTCGGGCAGCAAGGCTGGCGGAATGTTCTCGGGCACGCAGACATAGGCTGACCCGCCCGCTGCCCCATCCGCAGGCGCAGGCCGCAAGCGCAAGGCCGCGCCCGGGCCGGCCACTTCGTCGGCCAGCACCAGGCGCAACTCATTGCTGGCAGCATCGAAGCCGACGGCCTTGACTTCGGCCGGCGGCGGCGGCAGCTCTGGCAGTGCGTCAAGGCTCTCGGGCATCTTGCCTTCCATGATCTCGTGGTGCATCACCGCCATCCACACCACGCTGCCATGCGCCATGGCATTGACCACCTGAACCCGGCGCGCATAGTCGCCATAGTCCTGCGTGGCCCGGTCGGCGACGAGCACGATGGCTACCACCAGCACGGCCAGCAAGGCCGCAACAGCGCCACCGATCCACCACCAGAGTTTTTTCGATCGCTTGGCAGCGGGTGCGGGGGTTGCAGAGGTGTTCATGGGTGCTCCCTCATTGAATAGGTGATCTAGACCAGCACGCGCTCGATGCCGCCCGCGTTGGCTTTGTCGACGTATTCGCGCAGCCAGTTTTCACCCAGGATGGCGCGGGCCATTTCGATGACGATGTAGTCGGCTTCGAGCAGGCCGTTGCTCAGGTCGTCCTGGTAGCGCGTCAGCCCTTGCAGGCAGCTGGGGCAGCTGGTGAGGATTTTCACGTTGGTCTTTTCGCCCGCCACGCCTGCGGCGCGCAGCTGCGCCGCGCCCTTGCGGATTTCTTCTTCCTTGCGAAAGCGCACCTGCGTGGCGATGTCGGGCCGGGTGACGCCGAGGGTGCCGCTTTCGCCGCAGCAGCGCGGGCTTTTGAGCACCTGCTCGCCTATCAGCGCCTTCACGGTCTGGGTGGAGTCGCCCAGCTTCATGGGGTTGTGGCAAGGCTCGTGATAGAGGTAGGCGCCCTGGTCAGCCGCAGGCAGGGTGATGCCTTTTTCGAGCAGGTATTCGTGGATGTCGATGATGCGGCTGCCGGGGAAGATCTTGTCGAATTCATAGCCCGCGATCTGGTCGTAGCAGGTGCCGCAGCTCACTACCACGGTCTTGATGTCGAGGTAGTTGAGCGTGTTGGCGACGCGGTGAAACAGCACGCGGTTGTCGGTAATCATCTTGTCGGCCACGTCGTACTGGCCGGAGCCGCGCTGCGGGTAGCCGCAGCACACGTAGCCGGGCGGCAGCACGGTTTGCACGCCCGCGTGCCAGAGCATGGCCTGCGTGGCCAGGCCCACCTGGCTGAACAGGCGCTCGGAGCCGCAGCCGGGGAAATAGAACACCGCCTCGGTATCGGGCGTGGTGGCGCGCGGGTCGCGGATGACGGGCACGTATTCGCGGTTTTCGATGTCGAGCAGCGCGCGCGCGGTTTTGCTGGGCAGCCCGCCGGGCAGTTTCTTGTTGACGAAGTGGATGATTTCTTCGCGCAGCGGGGGCTTGCCCACGGTGGCGGGCGGGTGCTCGGTCTGGCGGCGGGCGGGGGCACTCAGCACCTGCGCGGCCAGGCGCTGGGCGGGAAAGGCCAGCTTGGTCATCACCGCGCGGGTGGCGTTGATGGTGCGCGGCTCGGTGGCGTTCAGAAAGAACATGGCGGCGGCGTTGCCGGGCTTGAAGGGTTTGTGGCCCATCTTGCGCAGCAGGTTGCGCATGTTCATGGTGACGTCGCCAAAGTCGATCTTCACCGGGCAGGGCGCGTAGCACTTGTGGCACACGGTGCAGTGCGCGGCCACGTCGTCGAACTCGGTCCAGTGGCGGATGGACACGCCCCGGCGTGTTTGCTCTTCGTAAAGAAACGCCTCGATCAGCAGCGAGGTGGCAAGAATCTTGTTGCGCGGGCTATAGAGCAGGTTGGCGCGCGGCACGTGGGTGGAGCAGTCGGGCTTGCACTTGCCGCAGCGCAGGCAGTCTTTCACGCTGTCGGCAATGGCACCGATATCGCTCTGCTGCATGATGATGGACTCGTGCCCCATGAGGCCGAAGCTGGGGGTGTAGGCATTGCTCAAGTCGGCCCGCAAGCGCCGTCCAGGATGCGCAGGCAGCTCTTTGTTTCGTAGCAGCTTGCCGCGGTTGAAGTGGCCATGCGGGTCTACGCGCTGCTTGTAGTCGGCAAAGGGGGCGATCTCTTCGTCGCTCAAAAACTCCAGCTTGGTGATGCCGATGCCGTGCTCGCCGCTGATGACGCCATCCAGGCTGCGCGCCAGCCGCATGATGCGCGCCACCGCCTCGTGGGCGGTTTGCAGCATCTGGTAGTTGTCGGAGTTGACGGGGATGTTGGTGTGTACGTTGCCGTCGCCCGCGTGCATGTGCAGCGCCACGAACACCCGGCCCTTGAGCACGCGCTGGTGAATGGCATACAGCTCGGCCAGCAGCGGCTCGAACGCCGCGCCCGCAAACAGCTCACGCAGCGGCGCGCGCAGCTGCGTCTTCCAGCTGGCGCGCAGGCCGTGGTCCTGCAGCTGGGCAAACAGCGTGTCCACATTGGCCAGCCAGTCCTGCCACTCGGCGCGCACGCTGCGCACCATGTCGAGCGCCTGCGCCACGCGCTCGGCCAGCAGCTCGGGTGCGGGCGGCTCGCCGTCGGCGGATTTGCCCAGCGGCAGCGCGCCGCCGCCCAGAAAAGCCTCCAGCGCGTCGGCCAGCTCGATCTTGTTGCTCAAGGAAAGCTCGATGTTGATGCGCTCGATGCCGTCGGTGTATTCGGCCATGCGGCCCAGCGGAATCACCACGTCTTCGTTGATCTTGAAGGCGTTGGTGTGTCGGCTGATGGCCGCCGTGCGCTTGCGGTCGGCCCAGAACTTCTTGCGCGCATCGGGGGCCACGGCAATGAAACCCTCGCCGCTGCGGCTGCCCGCAATGCGCACCACCTCGCTGGTGGCGCGGCCCACGGCGTCGGCGTCGTCGCCCGCGATGTCGCCAATCAACACCATCTTGGGAAAGCCCCCGCGCCTGGACTTGGTGGTGTAGCCCACGGCGCGCAGGTAGCGGTCGTCCAGGTGCTCCAGCCCGGCCAGCAAGGTGCCTGTGCGCTTCTGTTCGGCGAACATGAAGTCCTTGATCTCGACGATGCTGGGCACGGCGTCGCGCGCGTTGCCGAAAAACTCCAGGCACACGGTGCGCGTGTGCTCGGGCATGCGGTGCAGCACCCAGCGCGCGCTGGTAATCAGGCCGTCGCAGCCCTCTTTTTGCACGCCGGGCAGGCCGGCAAGGAACTTGTCGGTCACGTCCTTGCCCAGCCCTTCCTTGCGGAAGGTGGCACCGGGGATGTCCAGCCGCTCTGTTTTTTGCAGCGTGGTGCCATCGGCGGCGAAGTATTTCAGCTCGAAGCTCGCCACCTCCACATCGTGGATCTTGCCCAGGTTGTGGTTCAGCCGCGTGACCTCCAGCCAGCCCGCATCGGGCGTGACCATGCGCCAGCTCGCCAGGTTGTCCAGCGCCGTGCCCCACAGCACGGCCTTCTTGCCGCCTGCGTTCATGGCGATGTTGCCGCCGATGCACGATGCCTCGGCGCTGGTCGGGTCGCAGGCAAACACCAGTCCCGCGGCCTCGGCGGCGTCGGCCACGCGCTGCGTGACCACGCCCGCCTCGGTATGGATGGTGGCCACCTCGCCTTCCACGCCCGGCAGCGCGATGCGCTCCACCGGCCCCAGGGTAATGAGCTTTTCGGTGTTGATGACGGCGGTTTTCCAGTCGAGCGGAATCGCCCCGCCCGTGTAGCCCGTGCCGCCGCCGCGCGGGATGATCGTCAGCCCCAGCTCGATGCAGCCTTTGACCAGCGCGGCCATCTCGGCCTCGGTGTCAGGCGTGAGCACCACCAGCGGAAACTCCACACGCCAGTCGGTGGCGTCGGTCACGTGGCTCACGCGGCTCATGCCGTCGAACTTGATGTTGTCCTTGTGCGTGTGGCGCGCCAGCACACGCGCGGCGTTTCGGCGCAGCTCGGCTACCTTGTCGAACGAGCGGTCAAACGCCGCCACCACACGGCGCGCGGCCACCAGCAGCTCGGCCACCAGCGCATCGCGGCTGGCGTCGTCTTGCGGGGTGCGGCGCTTTTCGATCTCTTGCAGCCGGTGCGCCAGCGCGTCTACCAACTGGCGGCGTCGGCGCGGGTTGTCGAGCAAGTCGTCTTGCAGATAGGGGTTGCGCCGCACCACCCAGATGTCGCCCAGCACCTCATACAGCATGCGCGACGAACGGCCCGTGTGGCGCTCGCCGCGCAGCTGGTCCAGCACCTCCCACGCCCGCTCGCCCAGCAGGCGCAGCACGATCTCGCGGTCGGAGAAGCTGGTGTAGTTGTAGGGGATTTCGCGCAGGCGCGGCGCGGCGTGCGCGGTGTCCAGCAGGTGGTTGAGCGTGTGCGGGGCGTTCATCGTGGGCAGCCAAAAAACAAGGCCCCGCGCCGCTGTCGACACGGGGCAGGCATCGTACCGCAGTGCAGCAAAACGCTGGCCTGACAAGGTCTTGCCGGCCTCCACCGGGTGTGCCGCGCAGGCCACGGGCACCGGACACCTAGTACTTCTACTAGGGAACGCTACGGCTGTGCAAGCGCAGCGTTCCTTTTTAAAGTACCCGCGCCGAAGAGTGCACCCGCCGGGTGCGCTCATGCCACCCGCAGCCGGAAAAAGGACGTCCGTTTTGTCTTCACCGATTCGCCCATTTGCCCCGATTTACATCGCACCGCCGCCGCCCCCTCCACCACCGCCCCCACCACCCCCTCCTCCTCCGCCGCCGGCGCGCGTGGCCCGGCCCGTCGCGCGGCCTGCGGCGGATGTCGCGCCGAACACACCCGCCGCCGCATCCCCAACCCAGGAGCATGTGGTGCGCAGCGGCGACACCCTGAGCGGTATCGCCCAGCACCACAAGGTGCCGCTCGGCGACTTGCTCAAGGCCAACCCCCAGTTCGACCCCAACAGCGTGGGCAGCGGCATCGACTTTCAGCGCCAGGCCCCCGGCACCTGGGACGCCGACGCCATCTTCCCCGGCGACCGCATTCAGCTGCCCCGCGCCGCCGCAGCGCCCGCATCGCCGATAGAGCAAAAAGCGCAGGCCACCGACAGCGCCCTGCGCGCACTGCATCAGACGCAGAACACCTACGGCGAGATCGCCATCGCCAGCCAGGGCCAGAGCACGGCACTGCCCCACCTGCGTGAAAGCGTGGCGGCCGCGCAGCGCGATTTCGACACCGCGTACCAGACCGAAGTGAATGCCCGCGCCAGCGGTGGTGCGGGTGAGCGCGCCACGCCCGACGCCGCCGGCTACGCCGCCGCGCGCGATGCCATTGCACAGCGCCACCAGAATGACCCCGCCAGCACGGCCAGGCTCCAGGAAGCAGCCAAGCAGGATGTGGCCGCGCGCCAGTCGCCGTCACCGGACACCAACGCGCCTGTCACCCCCGAAGATCTCGCGCAGCAGTTCCCCGACGAGATGCAGGGCCGCAGCGAGCAAGAGCAGCAGGAAGCGGCCGACGCCGCCACGCAGCTGCAAAACGGCTCCCCCGAAGAAAAAGTGCAGGCACTGGGCACGCTCTCGCTTTACCTGTCCGACGCCTCGATGGACCGCCTCAGCCGCACGCTGAACGTGGACGGCGACGCCACCGTCAAGAGCCTGCTGCACGACCAGAAGGCGCGCGACGACCTGCGCAAGCTGGCCGACCCGGCCTCGTCGGATGCGGAGCGCGCGGCGGCGGGCATCGCGCTGGCCGAGAAGCTGAACAGCTCGGGCATGCTGCCCCAGCAGGTTCGTGACACGCTCAAGCCCCTCATCGGCGCCGCGGACACGGTCAGCAAGGCGGTGAATGCCGCCATCACGCTGACCGACCCCGATGCCTCGGCGGCCGACAAGGCCCAGGCCACGCTGGACGTGATGGAAAGCGTGGCCAAGTTTCCGCAAGACAGCTGGTCGTCCATCCTGAAGCCGCTTGAAAACAGCGTGAAATCGGGCAAGGCGCTGGTGGCCGCCATCGAAGCCTGGGCCAACCCTGACGCCAGCGCGCTGGACAAGGCCCAGGCCACGCTGAAGCTGGCCACGGCACTGAAAACGTCGCTGGGCGACATCAGCGGCGATCTGAAGACGCACCTGCGTTTTGCCGACTCCAGCCTGGCCACCATCGGCCACGCACTGACGCTGCTCGACCCCGATGCCAGCGTGCAAGACCGGGCCGAGGCGGCGATAGGCCTGCTGGCCGACGCCCCGCAGGTGGCCGGCGACGTGAAGGCCTTGACCGAGTTCCTGCGCGGCAACGGCGTTGGCAATGCCACTGAGGTAGCCCAGGACGTGGCCGAAAGGCTCAACCGGAGCGGATTGCCCCCTTCCTTGCTGGGCAAGCTTGACGGAGAACTGGCCGCGCAGCTGACGCCCGATCAGGTGACATCCCTCAACCAGTTGCACGGCCGTCTGGGTGACGAGCTGGGCGATACCCTGGCCAAGCTGCGCGACCCCGCCGCGGTAGATGAGCTCATCAAGGCGCTCGATGGCGTGCCCGACGAAAAGGCCGCCAAAGGCCTGCTGCAGACCCTGCGCGGCATGAAGCCCGGCCAGGCCGACGAGCTGCTGGTCAGCCCCATCAACGGCAAGCCGGCCTCGCAGGCGCTGGCGGACATCTTCAGCAAGCTCGACGACGCCAGCGCCAGGAAGCTGGCCGACATGGTCGGCGCCACCGACCTCAAAGGCGCCCGCCTGGCCATGGAGATGGCCGACTTTGCCGACGGCGACCTGCTCAAGCAGGTGCTGCGCCAGATCCCCGACGGCAAACAGGCTGGTCAGGTGCTGGGGGCGCTGGCAACCATGCTGGACAGCAGCGGCATGCGCATGACCGCCAAGCTCGCGCCCACCATCCTCAATGGTCTGCTCAAGGCCATTCCGGTGGCCGGCGCGGTGCCGGCGGCCATCGACGTGGTGCGCATGGGCGAGATCGCGGGCAACCCCAACCTGCCGCCCGACATCCGCTACCTCGCGCTGCAAGCGGCCAAGCTCAACACCGTGGACGCGGTCTGGAGCGTGGCCGAGCCCTTCACGGCCCTGGCTTTCGGTGCTGGTGTGGCGATCGACGTGGTGCTGGCCGCCGCCGGCATCGGCATGGACCTTCTGATCACCGACCAGCTTGAAAAATACGAGCAGGCACAGGCCAATGGCGAGCCCTACGAGGCACCCGCTTGGCTGCAAATGGCCAACGTCGGCATCGCTGCCGCCCAAGGCCCGCAAGGCGCCATGGAGCTGGCACTGATATACGGCCCCGAGGGGGCCACCGAACTGGTGGGCAGCGTGGCGCGCATGGGTGGCGATGCCGCCATTGCCGCCGTCGAGATGCAGCAAACCCTGCTGGCGCAAGGCGTGGGTGAGGGCATGCAACTGACCGCCGAGGGCCTGCACACGCTGGCCGACATCATTCGCGACCCCGCCAAATACGGCGCAGCCGCCCAGCAAATGGTGAGCAACGCGCTGGACACGCTGGGCGAAGTGGCCCGCGGCGCAGGCGAGCTGGCAGAGGCAGCGCGCCAGCAACTGGGTGCGGTGGTGGACGAGCTCCAGCGCATGGGCATGGAAGGTGTGCAGACGCTTCAGTGGATCGCCAGCCACCCCGGTGAGGCCGCCGAGCTGGCCGCCAACGCCCTGTCGTCACTGGTGCAGGAAGGCCTGCGCATCGGCGGCGAGACAGGACAGCAACTGGTGCAAAGCGCCACGCAGGCGCTGACCGTGGCGGGCGAGCTGCTGGCCGCTGGCGGCGAAGCCGCCAAGGCAGCGCTGGATGCGGTCAACGGCGCGCTCCAGCAAGCGGTGGACAACCTGGTGGCCGCCGGCCAGCAAGGGCTGGAAACACTGGTGTGGATCGCCAACAACCCCGGCCAGGCAGCCGATATGGCCAAGGACGCCCTGCTGGACGTGATGGCCAAGGGTGGTGAGCTGGCAGAGCAGGCCTGGAACCAGGTCGTGGCCTTGGGTGAGCAGGGCGTTCAGTTGGCGACCGACGTGGCCCATCGCCTGCAAGACCTCGGGGAAGCTGGCGTGGCGCTGCTGAAGTACGTGGTGGAAAACCCCGGCGAAGCCGCTGACGCCGTGCGTCAAGCCGCACTGGACACGCTGGAGAACCTGGCGCGGGGCGTGGGCGATGTGGCCCAGGCCGCCACGCAGGCGCTGACCGACTTCGTTGACAGCGGCATCGAGCAGGCGCGGCAGACGGTAGAGCACCTGCTGACCGAAGGCGGCGCAGCGGCCGAACGCATCATCGAAACCTGGTCGAACGAGCTGTCGGCCGGGGCGCAGGCCATCATCGACGGCCTGAAGGACGTGGGTGATGCCGGCCGCGAAGCACTGGGCAAGCTGGCCGACGCAGGCATCACGGTCGCGCAGGACGTGGTGCGCAACCTGGCCGAGGCAGGTGGAGAGTTCAGCGACTGGGCGCAAGACCAGTGGGATGGCTTCATGCGCGGCCTGCCCTGGGTGCCGGAGCGCTGACGCGCCTAGTGTCGTGTCACGCTTCAAATGTCGGATGGTCGTGCCGTCATCGGCAGCAAGTGGCAAGGCGCTGATCGCAGCCAATACTGTTGGTATTGGCAAGAGCAGCAACGCCGCCACGGGCGGCGAGGGCGGTGCGGACACCGACATTTGAGGTGTGACATGACACTAGCGGCATCGCAGCCAGCGCCCGTGCGCCTGGCCTCGACAAAAAAACCCGGCATCACTGCCGGGTTTTTTTGTGTTCAGGGTGGGCGCGCTCAGCGGCAGTGCCTGTCACCCGGCGGGCAAGGCAGCACGGCCAACTGGTTGCCAGAGTACGGCCCTTTGAGCAGCACCCACTGGCTGCGCCGTTCACGCGGCACGATGTTCATCACGGTGTGGGCAACGACGTGGGCCTCGGCCCATTCGCGCGGATACCGGCTGGTGTCGCCCTTTTCCGTGTCGGGCAGGGCGGCGAGCAGCTCGCGTATTTTTTCGGCGCTGTCCAGCAGGAACAAAAGCGCCCCCTTCGGATACCGGGCGTGCGCCTGGGTCGCGGCGGCCAGCAGCTGCGCATCGCCCGCTCCTGCGGGCACCAGAAGGTAGACGCGGTGAAAGCCGCGGGCATCGGTGTATTCACCCAATACACGCGACTCGGCGGTGGCGGCAGCGGTGTCGGGGCGCGGTGCGGTGGCGGAAGGGGGTTTCATGTCGGGCGGTGGGGGTTGACGCGAGGGCTGCGCCGACGCGGCGCTGCCCAGCCAGGCGGCCACGGCCAGGCACACAGTGGTGCGACGCAAACGGATGAAAGCGAAGGCGTTCTTGTGCATGGGCTTACCCTAACCGGGCGACGTGTCAATGCCGCGTCACATTTGCAACATGATGGCGCGCTCGACTCTGCCTAGCACCATGTGCGCTGACATCACGCCACTTCTGCCCATGTCGCCATGACATCATGAAAAAGTCACTCTTTTGACACATTCAACCGCTAAACCCTTGCCCACCATGCCCATGCTTTTCGCCACGCCCCCCTTCTGGAGCACATTGCCATGACGCCCCGCAAGACACTCGCCCTGGGCCTGGCCGCGCTGCTGCTGGCCGGCGTGGGCGCGGGCATCTGGTGGTCGGGCGCGGGCGTGCAGAGTGATCGCCGGGTGCAGGCTGAGCAACGACAGGCCGTGTCGGCGCGCGGGCTGATTGGCTCGGAGAAAGACGCCTTCTTTCAAGACCCGCGCGTGCAGGCCGCGTTTGCCAGACACCAGGTGACGGTGACGGTGCAAAAAGCCGGCTCGCGCAGCATCGCGGGCAGCTACGACCCCAAGGCCTTCGACTTCGGCTTTCCCTCGGGTGCGCCCGCTGCCGCGCAACTGCAGCGCGCGGCCAGGCCCACGGCGGTTTACAACCCGTTTTACACCCCCATCGTGCTGGCCAGCTGGCGGCCCATTGCCGACATCCTGGTGACCAACGGGCTGGCGCGCAAAGAGGGCGAGTTTTATTACGTGGTGGATTTGCCGCGCCTTTTGGCACTGTCGGCGGGCAACACGCGCTGGCGCGACTTGAAGGGCAGCGGCGCGTTCGCTACCTCAAAGGCGGTGCTGCCCACTTCCACCGACGTGCGCTCGTCCAACAGCGCGGCCATGTATTTGTCTCTGGCGAGCTATGTGGTCAATGGCGATCAGGTGGTGCAAAGCCAGGCCGACGTAGACAAGGTGCTGCCCCAGGTGGCACCGCTGTTCTTGCGCCAGGGTTTTCAGGAAAGCTCGTCGGCCGGGCCTTTCGAGGACTATCTGGCACTGGGCATGGGCAAGACCCCGCTGCTGGTGGCGTATGAATCGCAACTCATCGAGTTCTGGCTGAAATACCCCAAGCGCCGCCAGGCCGACATGGTGATGATGTACCCGCAGCCCACCATTTATTCCAAACACGTGGTGGTGCCCTACACCCCGGCGGGCGAGCGCGTGGGCCAGTTGCTGGAGACCGACCCCGAGCTGCGCGCGCTGGTGCAGGAATACGGCTACCGCACCGGCGGCGACACCCACGGCCCCGAGCGCTGGGCCGCGCAAGGCGTGCAAGCGCCCGCGCAACTGGTGGACGTGATCGACCCGCCCAGCCAGGAATGGCTGGAGAGGATGATTGTGGACATCGAGCAGCGCTTTAAATAAACCACGCATGAAAAACCCAACTGCCGGACGCGAAGGACGCGAAAAATTCAAAAGAAAATCCGTCGTTCCCGCGCAGGCGGGAATCCAGCCGCAGCGCCGAAACAAACACTGGATTCCCGCCTTCGCGGGAATGACAAGGGCAATGGGTGGCCGTGTTTCTGTTGAGTTAGCGCCTATGCGCCTGCGCGGCAATGACGCTGCAAGCGACATGACTCCATCACGAAAAAGTCTTTTTCGCGTCCTTCGCCTCACTTTCGCGTCCTTCGCGTCCGGCTGTTCTTCAACCCTCTGCCTCCCAAACCCATGACTGATACCACCACGCCCGCCCCCGCCTTCACCCTGGAGCCGCCCGCCGCCGCCTTGCCGGTGCCGCATGAGTCGGCCAGCGGCCATGTGCGCCTGAAACCGGCCGACGTGCAGGCGCTCGATAGCCAAGTGGCTGCCTTCATCGACGACGTGACGCGGCACGACGCGCAGTCGCCCGCCTTCAAGGCCACCGTGGATCGCATCCACGGCATGGGCCACCAGGAGATCCAGGCCGCCGCCGCCGTCTCCAACCGCATGCTGGAGCGCCCCGTCGCCGCCATGAGCAACGGCCTGTTCGACCAGAGCAGCGGCATCGGCAAGGGCCTGATCGAGCTGCGCCGCCAGGTCGAAGAGCTTGACCCCAGCCGCCAAGGCGACTTGTTCCAGCCGCGCAAGCTGCTGGGCTTCATTCCCTTCGGCAACAAGCTGGTGGACTACTTTCAGCGCTACCAGTCGGCGCAAACGCATCTGAACGCCATCATCGAATCGCTCAGGCGCGGCCAAGACGAGCTGCGCCGCGACAACGCCGCCATTGAGCAAGAGAAAGTCAACCTGTGGCAACTGATGGAGCGGCTCGAAAAATACATCCACATCGGCAAGCAGCTGGACACCGCGCTCGACAACAAGGCGCTGGAGCTGGACGTACACGACCCCGCCAAGGCCCGCGTGGTGCGCGAAGACATGCTCTTTTACGCCCGCCAGAAAGTGACCGACCTGCTCACACAGATGGCCGTCAACGTGCAAGGCTATCTGGCGCTGGACATGGTGCGCAAGAACAACCTGGAACTCATCAAAGGCGTTGACCGCGCCACCACCACCACCGTCTCGGCCCTGCGCACCGCCGTCATCGTGGCGCAGGCGCTGGCCAACCAGAAGCTGGTGCTCGACCAGATCACCGCGCTCAACACCACCACTGGCAACCTCATCCAGGGCACCAGCGAGCTGCTGCGCGAGCAAAGCGGCAAGATCCACGAGCAGGCCGCCAGCAGCACCATCGAAATCGCCAAGCTGCAAAAAGCGTTCGAGAACATCTACCAGACCATGGACGCGATGGCCGACTTCAAGCTCAAGGCGCTGGCCAACATGCAAACCACCGTTGATACCCTGAGCGCCGAGGTGGACAAATCGAAAACCTACCTCGAAAAAGTGCGCCGCCAGGACGCACAGGCGGCGCTGGCCGCACCTGCCTCCACGCCGGGTGAAGTGCGGCTGTAAGCGCCGCCCCTCGCCCGAACATGCACACCACCCGCCACGCCTGCCTTGCACCATGACGCCGATAAGCACCTTCATTACGGGCTTTTTCGGCTTCCTGCTGGCGGCCAGCTGCCTGATGCTGTTGCGCGGCGCGTTCAGGCTCACCTACCACCTGCGCCTGACACCACACGCGGGCGGCATACGCGGTGCGCTCCAGCGTCGCCTGTTCGGCCTGATACCCCTGTCGGCCAGGCACTTTGACGGCGTCATCGACATCCGGGAAGACAGCCGATCCGGCCCCGGCGACGACGACGTTTACCGCATCGTGCTCGACACCGCATCGGGCTACCAGCCGCTCGGGAAATGGCGAGACGTGTCGGAATCCGGTTTTTGTGAGCGCGCCCGCACCGCCCTGAACGAGGTGCGGCAAACGGACGCGCCGGCCACCGTGCATTACATCTCCAGCATGGTCAAGGCCGCCTTCGCCGCGCTCATCATCGGCCTGCTGGGCAGCCTGATGATGCAGGCGCTGTACCCGTCCGCGGCGCGCCAGCGCGCCCGGGCCGATGCGCAGGCCGACGCACGGGCGCAAGCCGACGCGCGGGCGTTTACCGCCACATCGCCAGACGCGCTGCCGCCAGACTTTCCGTCCGACGCCATTCGGCCCGAGCATTGCAGCATCGACACCGTCAGCACCACAGCCGATGGCACAGCCTGGCGGCTGTCCGGCCAGTCGCTGACCTCGCCGCATGAGGCGCAGGACCAAATCCGCAGCGACATGGAGCGTTTGCAGTGGCAGCTCAGGCAAATCAAGGAAGACGGTGACACCTTCCGGTTCACGCAAGTCCATGCGCAAAGCCGCCAGCAACTCGACTACGTGCTAGGCCCGACCATGCAGTGCCAGATCACCTGGCGGCGCTGACCCTGCCCCCTGTCTGCTTTCTGAATGTCTTCTGGATGCCAACCGGCCCAACCCGCAACACCATGACCATACGCACCGCCCCTTCACACCCTGACCTGCGCCCGCCAGGCCCACGCCTGATGTGGCTGACATGGCTGGCCCTGCTGACGTGCGCCGCGCTGCTGCTGCTCGGCTGCGACCGCGCGCCTGATGGCGCACCCCACACCCGCGCCCAGTCACAGGCACCCACCAGTCAGTCGGCGGGCGGCAATGCCGCCTTCACCGTGCTGGCCGGCTCCGAGCTGAAAGACGTGGAACCCGCCCTCATGCAAGCCGCCCAGGCCGCAGGCGTGGCGCTGCGCATCAGCTACGCAGGCACGCTCGACATGGTGGAGCGCGTGAACGCGGGCGAGCGCTTCGACGCGCTGCTGCCGCCCAACGGGGCCTACCCCGTGCTCGCGCTGCACACCGCGCCCGCCGCGCGCGAAAAGTTGTTTTATTCGCGCGTGGCGCTGGGGGTGAAGACGCCCGTGGCGCAGCAGCTCGGCTGGCGCGCCGACGCCCCGCCCACGTGGGCGGCCATTGCCAAAGCCGCTGCCGCAGGCCAGTTGCGCTACGGCATGACCAACCCCAGCAGCTCCAACACCGGCATGAGCGCGCTGTTTGCCGTGGCCTCAGCCGCTGCGGGCAAGACCGAAGACCTGAGCGAGCACGAAATCAAGGCCGACGTGCTGAAAGACTTTCTCAAGGGCCAGCAGCTCACCGCAGGCAGCTCCGGCTGGCTGGCCGAAGCCTTCGAGCGCGACCCCTCCGCCGTGAACGCGCTGGTCAACTACGAAGCCGTCATCCTGCGCCTCAATGAAAAGCTGCCCGCCGCCGAGCGACTCACGCTCATCTACCCGCAAGACGGGGTGATTACCGCCGACTACCCTCTGCTGCTGCTCAACCCCGCGCGCCGCGATGAATACGACGCGCTGGTGGCGCAAATCAAGGCCCCCGCCTTCCAGGGCGCACCCTTGCAACAAGCCTTTTTGCGCCCCGCCAACCCCGAAGCCGCGCCCAACCCCGCCCTGCCCTCTGCCGCCGTGGCCGAACTCAGCTTTCCCAACCGGCTGGAAGTGATCGACACCGTGCTCATGGCCTACCAGGCCGATTTGCGCCGCCCCGCCACCTCCATCTTCGTGCTCGACGTCAGCGGCTCCATGCACGGCCAGCGCCTGGCCGACATGCAGCGCGCGCTGCGGCTGCTCTCGGGTGCCGAAGGCGGCGCGGCCAGCCAGCGCTACGCCGCGTTTCAGGCTCGCGAGCGCGTGGCGCTCATCCGCTTTTCGGGCGATGTCAGCGCGCCCGAGTACATCGCCTTCGCCCCGGGCACCCTGGCGCAAGACCGCCAGCGCGTCATCGCCTACACCGGCCAGTTGCAAGCCAACGGTGCCACCGCCATCTACGACGCGCTGGCCCAGGCCCACCAGGTGGCCGCCGAAGAACTCAAGCGCGACGCCAACCGCTTCATCAGCATCGTGCTGCTCACCGACGGCGAAAACAACCGCGGCCGCAGCCTGCGCGAGTTCAGCGCCGAGCGCCAGCAGTGGGAGCAGGCCCACGGCCCCCACGCCGCCAGCGTGCGCGTGTTCCCCATCATCTTCGGCGAAGCCGACGCCCGCGACATGCAAGCCGTGGCCACCCTCACCGGCGGACGCGCCTTCGACGCGCGCAAGTCATCACTGGCACAGGTGTTCAAGGAAATTCGCGGCTATCAATAACCGGTACATCAAAAAAAGAAGCTGCTTGCGTACTATATACATCAAAATTATATATAAATATATCTAAATTTGTTTAAATACGTGCACAAGCAGCTATGTTTTTATACATAATTCATCTCTCCAACAGACTGATGCGCACCTGGGCTGTTGGCCCCTTCCCCCGCTGGGGGAAGGCTGGGATGGGGGCTGACCACCTTCGACAAATCCACCGTGGTCAGCCCCCACCCCAACCCTCCCCCAGCGGGGGAGGGAGCAAAAACATCTGACTGTTGTCGAGTTCAGCCATAAAAAAGCCGGACACAAAAACACCCCCCATTTCCGGTTCTCTTTTTTGCGTCCTCTGCGTCCGGCTGTTCGGCTGTTCCTGACCGCCTCACGCCATCCCCAAAAAACCACCCCATGCGCCGCCTGCAACTGTTCTTCTACGGCAACCCCAACCTCGCCGGCCTGGCGCTGGCGCTGCTCGGGCCTGCCCTGCTTTTTGCAGGCGTCATCGGCGCGGGCTGGCTGTGGATCACCGCCGGGCTGTACGCCGCGGGCCATCTGCTGGGCTGGGCGCTCACGCCCGCACACACCACGTTCACCCGCGTCATGACCCAGCGCATCGGCGCCGACGAAATCAAGGCCCGCATGGACGCGCTGCTCGCCCAGGCTCGCCCGCTGCTGCCTGCCGACATGCTGCGCCACCTTGAAAACGTGCGCACCGCCGTGGCCGAAGTGCTGCCCGCGCTGGCCGCCGCCGGCCCCGGCTTTGACGAAGGGCTGTTCACCGTGCGCGAAACCGTGCTGGGCTACCTGCCCGAAACCCTCTCGCGCTACGCCGCGCTGCCGCCCGTGTTCCGCACCACGCAGGCCGTACACGAGGGCAAGACCCCCAAGCAACTGCTGGCCGAGCAGCTCGCCCTGCTCGATGCGCAAATGCAGCAAGTCGTCGCCAACGTGGCCGCCGCCGACACGCAGGCGCTGCTGGCCAATGGCCGTTTTCTCAGAGGCCGCTTCGCGCGCGACGACTTCCTCGCCCCGCTCTCATAACAGAAGCGCCATCACCCCCACTCAAGCGCCCATCCCCTGACAGCGCCCGTGCATGACCGGTCCAGTATGCCGCCGCAGATTTGACACATTTCAGACATAAACTGCGCCGTTCACGTTTGCACCCCCAACCGTTTCCCCACATGAGGAGTTCCCCATGAGCAAGACTTTCAAGCTGGCCGCCTGTGCCGCCCTGGCCGCCGCGCTGGCCACCCCCGCCCACGCACAGACCGAAATCCAGTGGTGGCACTCCATGTCCGGCGCGCTGGGCGAGTGGATCAACGATCTCGCCAAAGACTTCAACGACAGCCAAAAGGACTACCGCGTCGTGCCCACCTTCAAGGGCAGCTACGACGAGTCCATGACCGCCGCCGTCGCCGCCTTCCGCGCGGGCAACGCGCCGCACATCCTGCAAGTGTTTGAAGTGGGCACCGCCACCATGATGGCCAGCAAGGGGGCCATCAAGCCCGTGGGCGAGGTGATGAAAGAAGCGGGCGTCAAGTTCGACCCCGCCGCCTACGTGCCCGCCGTGGCCGGCTACTACACGGCGCCCAACGGCCAGATGCTGAGCTTCCCCTTCAACAGCTCCACCACCGTCTTCCACTACAACAAGGACGCCTTCAAAGCCGCCGGGCTTGACCCCGAAAAGCCCCCCACCACCTGGCCCGAAGTGACCAGCGCCGCCGCCAAGCTGAAAGCCAGCGGCCACAAGTGCCCCTTCACCACCAGCTGGATCAGCTGGACACAGTTGGAAAGCTTCAGCGCCTGGCACAACCAGCTCTTTGCCACGCAAAACAACGGCTTTGGCGGCACCAGCGCGCGCCTGGCCATCGACTCGCCGCTGCACCTGCGCCACATCGAGAACCTGGCCAACATGGCCAAGCAGGGCCTGTTCATCTACAAGGGCCGTGGCAACGCCGCCGATGCCACCTTTGTCTCGGGCGAATGCGCCATGATGACCGGCTCCTCGGCGCTGTACGGCAACGTCAAGCGCAACGCCAAGTTCGCCAGCGGCATCAGCACCCTGCCCTACTACCCCGACGTGTCCGGTGCGCCTCAAAACACCGTCATCGGCGGTGCCAGCCTGTGGGTCATGTCGGGCAAGAAGCCGGCCGAATACAAGGGCGTGGGCCAGTTCTTCGCCTACCTCTCCGACCCCGAAGTCGCCGCCAAGAGCCACCAGCGCACCGGCTACCTGCCCGTGACCATCGCCGCGTATGAGCTGACCGAGAAGTCGGGCTTCTACAAGCAGAACCCCGGCACCGACGTGTCGGTCACGCAGATGATCCGCAAGACCACCGAGCGCTCGCGCGGCATTCGCCTGGGCAACTTCGTGCAGGTGCGCGCCATCGTCGACGAGGAACTCGAAGGCGTGTGGAGCGGCAAGCAAGAGCCGAAAGCCGCCATCGACCGCATCGTGCAGCGCGGCAACGAGCAGCTGGAGCGCTTCCAGCGCGCCAACCGCTGATGCCGCTCTGAGAACGGCCCCTGATGGCTGTTGCCCCCTCCCCCGCTGGGGGAGGGTTGGGGTGGGGGCCAACCACGGTTGATTTATCGAAGGTGGTCTGCCCCCATCCCAACCTTCCCCCAGCGGGGGAAGGAGCGGGCACGGACATCCGTTAGCTTTTCGCGGAATTTGCCATCAAATAGCCTCTGACTCGCATTAGACAGTCGCAAGCAGCTATAAAAACAAAAGCAATCCTCATCCATGGAAAAGCGCGTTCGCTTCAAATCCGCCTGGCTGCCGTGGCTGCTGGTGGCCCCGCAGCTGGTCATCGTGCTGGTGTTCTTCTTCTGGCCAGCGGGCCAGGCCATCTACCAAAGCGTGTTGCAGGAAGACGCCTTCGGTCTGGCCAGCGAGTTCGTCGGGCTGGAGAACTTTCAGCGCCTGTGGCGCGACCAGGACTACCTGGCCTCGTTCAAGACCACCGTCATCTTCTCGGTTCTGGTGGCAGGCCTTGGCCTGTCGCTCTCGCTCATGCTGGCCGTGATGGCCGATCGCGTGATTCGCGGCGCGAGCGTCTACAAAACCCTGCTCATCTGGCCCTACGCCGTTGCGCCTGCCGTGGCGGGCGTGCTGTGGCTGTTCATGTTTGCGCCTTCCATCGGCGTGGTCAGCTTCTGGCTGCTGCGCATGGGATTTGACTGGAACCACCTGCTCAACGGCGACCACGCGATGGCGCTGATCGTGATGGCAGCGGTGTGGAAGCAGATTTCGTACAACTTCCTGTTCTTTCTGGCGGGCCTGCAGTCCATCCCCAAATCACTGATCGAAGCCGCCGCCATCGACGGCGCAGGGCCGTGGCGGCGCTTCTGGAGCGTGCAGTTCCCCCTGCTCTCGCCCACCACCTTCTTTCTGCTGGTCATCAACGTGGTGTATGCCTTCTTCGACACCTTCGGCATCGTCGATGCGGCCACGCAAGGCGGGCCAGGCAAAGACACGGCCATCCTCGTCTACAAGGTGTATTTCGACGGCTTCAAGGCGCTCGACCTGGGCGGCTCCGCCGCGCAATCGGTGGTACTGATGGCCATCGTCATCGCGCTCACCATCTTCCAGTTCCGCTTCATCGAGCGGCGGGTGAATTACCAATGACGGCTTCAGCACATGCCAGCCTGAAAGCCCTTGAACGCAAAAGACGCCAAGGTGCCGCAAAAGGCGCAGAAAAATCTCAGTCTCAAAGAAATTGGGCACAGCAAGCACGATCCGAGGTGCTGGCGCGGCGACTGCGCATGAACCCTTTCATGGTTGTTTTTTGCGCCTTTTGCGCAACCTCTGCGCCCTTTGCGTTCGGCTGTTGGGTTGCGTGCGCCAGCCGTCAGGAGTCACGTCATGGTTGAAAACCGCCCCCTCGCCACCCTGCTCTCGCACCTCGTGCTGGTGCTGGGCGTGCTCATCATCGCGTTCCCGGTCTACATCACCTTTGTCGCCTCCACGCAAACGCCTGAGGCCATCGTGCAGAACGTGCCCATGCCGCTGGTGCCGGGCGGCAACTTCTGGCAGAGCTACAAGCTGGCGCTGTTCGGCGGCATGACGGACTACGGCAGCCGCTTCAACCCCGCCGTGTCGATGCTGTGGGTGAGCTTCGTCACCGCGATGGTCATCGCGCTGGGCAAGATCGCCATCTCGCTGTTGTCGGCCTTTGCCATCGTCTACTTCCGCTTTCCGTTTCGCGGGCTGGTGTTCTGGGCCATCTTCATCACGCTCATGCTGCCGGTGGAAGTGCGCATCCTGCCCACCTACAAGGTGGTGGCCGATCTGGGCATGCTCAACACCTATGCCGGCCTGACGGTGCCGCTCATCGCTTCGGCCACGGCCACCTTCCTCTTCCGCCAATTCTTTTTGACGGTGCCCGACGAGCTGGTGGAAGCCGCGCGCGTCGATGGCGCGGGGCCGATGCGCTTTTTTAAAGACGTGCTGCTGCCGCTGTCAAAGACCAGCATTGCCGCGCTCTTCGTCATCCAGTTCATCTACGGCTGGAACCAGTACCTGTGGCCGCTGCTGGTGGTCACCACCGACACCATGTACCCCATCGTCATGGGCATCCGCAGCAACATCTCCGGCGGCGACGCCTACACCGAGTGGAACGCCGTGATGGCCACCGCCATGCTCGCCATGCTGCCGCCTGCGCTGGTCGTCATCCTGATGCAGAAGTGGTTCGTCAAAGGGCTGGTCGATACCGAAAAATGACAAATGACAGCGGCTGCGCCGACCATGACAAATGAACCATGGGCCAACGCAGATCGAACCGCTTTCATCTGTCATTGAAGCCGCGCAGCGGCAACGTCATTTGTCATTTGTCATCTCAACATGGCCACCATTCAGTTAAACAACGTCATCAAGCGCTACGGCACCGGTGCCACCGCCAACCAGGTCATCCACGGCGTCAGCGCCACCGTGAACGACGGCGAATTCGTCGTCATCGTCGGCCCATCGGGCTGCGGCAAATCCACGCTGCTGCGCATGGTGGCGGGGCTGGAGGAAATCACCGAAGGCACCATCAGCATCGGCGGGCGTGTGGTCAACCAGCTTGAACCCGCCGAGCGCGACATCGCCATGGTGTTCCAGAACTACGCGCTCTACCCCCACATGAGCGTGTACGACAACATGGCCTACGGCCTGAAGATCGCCAAGCTACCCAAAGACGAGATTCGCGCCCGGGTCGACAAGGCCGCCAAAATCCTCGAACTCGGCAGCCTGCTCGACCGCAAACCGCGCCAGCTCTCGGGCGGCCAGCGCCAGCGCGTGGCCATGGGCCGCGCCATCGTGCGCCAGCCGCAGGTGTTTTTGTTCGACGAGCCACTGTCCAACCTCGACGCCAAACTGCGCGCGCAGACCCGGCTGGAGATCGAAAAGCTGCACCGCGAGCTGGGCATCACCAGCCTCTTCGTCACCCACGACCAGGTCGAGGCCATGACGCTCGCCCAGCGCATGATCGTCATGAACGGCGGCCGCATGGAGCAGTTCGGCACGCCCGAAGAGGTCTACCACCGCCCCGCCAGCACGTTTGTGGCCAGCTTCATCGGCGCGCCGCCCATGAACCTGCTGCAAGGCATGGAAGGCGTGCGCGAAGGCGTCACCCTGGGCGTGCGGCCCGAGCACCTGCGCGTGGTCGATGCCGGCGGCTGGACGTTGCAAGTCGAAACCGTCGAAATGCTGGGTGCCGAGCGCCTCGTCTACGGCCACCTCAACGGCGCGCAAGGCCCGTGGACGATCCTGCGCATGCACGAAACCGACACCCCGCCCGCCGCCGGCCAGCAGTTGCAGGTGGTGCCGCTCGACGACCGCGTGCACGGCTTCGACGAAGCCACCGGCCTGCGCATCGAGAGCTGACGCGCCGCGTGCTCTTCCTGAACCCTCTGCCGGAGCACCCCATGTCTCTTGTCACCCGCCTTGCCCCACTCGCCCTTGCGCTGCTGGCCGCCGCGCCCCTGCACGTGCAGGCACAGAAAATCGACAACCAGGTGGTGGACGTCTCCAGCCGGGATCGCGCCATGGCCGCAGCCATTGCCAAAGCGCAGGCCACGCTGGACGACTTTTTGCGCGTCGCCGCCAAGCCGCCTGCGGGCGCTTCCGACTTCAAGCTCAAGGTGCGCGTGCGCGACGCCCACGGCATTGAACACCTGTGGGTCACGCCCTTCAAGGTGCTGGGCAAAGACCGCTTCGAAGGCATCGTCGCCAACCAGCCGCGCGACGTGGAAGTGGTCGAACGCGGCGACACCCACCGCTTCACCCGCGCCGAAGTGTCCGACTGGGGTTACGTGCGGGACGGCAAGCAAATCGGCAGCTTCACCGTGTGCGCGCTGTTCACGCAGATGCCGCCTGAGCAGGTGCGGCGCTACAAGCAGGACCACGGCTTCGTCTGCGCTGAATGAAGCCTCGCAGGCCGGGTAGAGCGCCGAGCGAAACCCAGCGTTCTCGCACACCGGCCTGCCGGGCAACACTCAAGCGCCACCCAGCCCACCGCCCCCCCCCAAGCACCCGCATGCCCCCCTGGCCCTACCCCTTCTGGATCGCCCACCGCGGCGCGGGCAAACTCGCCCCCGAAAACACGCTGGCCGCCTTTCGCCTGGGCGCCGCCCACGGCTATCGCATGGCCGAATGCGACGCCAAGCTCTCCGCCGACGGCGTGGTCTTTCTGTTGCACGACAGCACGCTGGAGCGCACCACCAACAGCCACGGCACCGCCGGCGATCTGCCCTGGGCCGAGCTGGCGCAACTTGACGCAGGCAGCTGGCACAGCCCCGCCCATGCCGGCGAGCCGCTGCCCACGCTCGACAACACCGCCCGCTGGTGCCTGGCCAATGGCGTGCTGCTCGACATCGAAATCAAACCCACCCCCGGCACCGAAGAAGCCACTGGCCGCGCCGTCGCCCAGCTCGCCGCGCGCCTGTGGCAGGGCGCTGCCGTGCCGCCGCTGCTCACGTCCTTCCGGCCCGAATCTCTGCACGCCGCGCTGCACACCGCCCCCCAACTGCCGCGCGGCCTGCTGCTCGACACCCTGTGGAACGGCTGGCTGCACAGCGCCCAGCAGCTGCAATGCAGCGCCATCATCTGCCAGCACACCCTGTGGACTGCCCCGCTCGTCGAGCAAGTACACGCCCTCGGCCTGCGCGCCCTCAGCTACACCGTCAACGACGAACCCGCCGCCCAGCACCTCATCGCCCTGGGCACCGACGGCATCGTCACTGACCGGATAGACCTGTTCAATAATAAAAAGTGAGCTGCTTGCGTACGGTTTAAAACAATTTCAGATACAAAAGCAACTGAAATTGTTTTAAACCGTACGCAAGCAGCTCACTTTTTAATACACCCCCACATCCACAAAGCCTGACACCCCGCACTAGCCAGCACCAGCGCCGCATACGTCCCCATGCGCCCGTCGTGCCCCGTCAGCGCCAGTCCCGCCAGCAACACCCCCACGCACACCGCCGCATTCGCCGCCACCTGCGACCAAAGCCCGCCCGCTGCGCCACGCCACAACAAACGACTGGCCAGCACCACCGCAGGCGCCAACATCAGCGCAGGCGCCAAAAACCCCGCCAAATGCCAAAACACATCCCACCCATTCATGGCAAAAGCAAATCCTTGACAAACATCAATTCCGCGGCCACCCGCCAAAACCTTTGAGCACGCCACCCAAAGGGCGCGAATTTTATAATCGCCCCCCATGGCCGTCTGGGCATTAGGACTCAACCACCACACCGCCCCGCTCGATCTGCGCGGGCGGTTTGCGTTCGCCCTCGACCAGATCGCCCCCGCCCTCACCGGCCTGCGCCAATCGCATCAGCGCCACCCCGAAGCCGCCATCCTCTCCACCTGCAACCGCACCGAGGTCTACTGCGCGTCCGACAACCCGCAGATCGACCACACCCTCGACTGGCTCGCCAGCGCCGGCCACGTCCCCGCCCACGCCCTGCGCGAACACGCCTACGTCCTGCAAGACGGCCAGGCCGCCCGCCACGCCTTCCGCGTCGCCAGCGGCCTCGACAGCATGGTTCTGGGCGAGCCCCAGATCCTCGGCCAGATGAAAAGCGCCGTGCGCGCCGCCGAAGACGCCGGCGCCCTGGGACAAACCCTCAACCAGCTCTTCCAGCGCAGCTTCGCCGTCGCCAAGCAAGTGCGCACCGCCACCGACATCGGCGCCCACTCCATCAGCATGGCCGCCGCCGCCGTGCGCCTGGCCGCCAACCTGTTTGAAGACCTGCGCCAGACCAGAATCCTCTTCGTCGGTGCCGGCGACATGATCGAGCTGGCCGCCACCCACTTCGCCGCCCGCCAGCCCCAGGCCATCGCCATCGCCAACCGCACCCTTGAGCGCGGCGAAAAACTCGCCAGCCGCTTCGGCGCCGAAGTCATGCGCATGGCCGACCTGCCCGAGCGCCTGCACGAATTCGACGCCGTCATCAGCTGCACCGCCAGCCAGCTGCCCATCATCGGCCTCGGTGCCGTCGAACGCGCCCTCAGGAAACGCCGCCACCGCCCCCTCTTCATGGTCGACCTCGCCGTGCCGCGCGACATCGAACCCGAAGTCAAAGCCCTGCAAGACGTCTACCTCTACACCGTAGACGACCTCGCCAGCGTCGTCCAAACCGCCCAGGCCAGCCGCCAGGCCGCCGTCGCCCAGGCCGAAGCCATCATCGACGCCGGCGTACAAAGCTTCCTGCACTGGCTAGGCCAGCGCGACCCCCACCAGGGCGTCGTCCCCCTCATCCGCCAGCTCCACGCCCAGGCCGACCACTGGCGCGCCACCGAACTCGCCCGCGCCCGCAAACGCCTGGCCAAAGGCGAAGACCTCGACACCGTCCTCGAAGCCCTCTCCCGCGGCCTCACCCAGAAAATGCTCCACGGTGCCCTCGCCGAACTCCACGGCGCCGACCCCGCCCACCGCGAACAGGCGCAGCAAGCGGTGCAGCGGCTGTTCCTGCGCGGCTGACCCCAGCGCGCCTGCCGCCCGTTGCAGCCGCGCCACGCGGCCTGCCTCGTCCGCGCGCCGCTGATCCGCGCCAGCGCTCCGCTGGTCAAGTGCCACCCTTTGGCCCTCATGCCCCTGCGTAGCATCTCGGCATGCCTACGCTGTCACCCCCCCGCCAGCCCCATACTCCCCACCCGCGAGGCTTCACCGCCGTCGAGCTGCTGGTCGTCATCGCCATCCTGGCGGTTCTGGCATCACTTGCCGCCCCCAGCTTCCGGCCCATGATCGAGCGCTTTCGCGTGCGCCAGGCATCCGAAGCCCTGCAATCCACCCTCTACCTCGCCCGGTCAGAGGCCATCAAGCGCGGCGGCAGCGTCGTGGTGCAAAAACTACCCAACAACAGCAACGGCTGCACCACTGCCATCAACAACGACGACTGGAACTGCGGCTGGCTGGTCTGTGACACAAGCGCAGTCAACACTTGCACGCCTGGCGGCACCAATATCCTCCAGCGCTACGACACCCCCAGCACCATCCAAGTCACGCGAAGCGGTGGTGGTGAGCGAATCACCCTCAACCGCTGGGGCACCGTGGCAGGCACCTTCGTCGGCTTCAGCATCGTGCCCCACGGCGAAAGCACCAATCACCCCGCCACACGCGGCGTCTGCATGAGTTCAGGCGGCCGTATCCGCTCCACCCCCCCTGCCGACACACCCTGCACCGGCTGAGCACCGCGCCATGAAACCCACAGCCTCATCCCGCCCATCCCAGCGCGGCATCACCCTGATCGAGTCACTCGTCGCCCTCCTGGTGGCTGCCCTGGGCATCCTGGGCATCATCGGCATGCAAATGCGCGCCCTCAGCGACACGCAAACCAGCGTGCGTCGCGCGCAAGCCATACGCCTCATCGACGACCTCGGCGAGCGCATGAAAGTCAACCCCAACGCCCTGTTCATCCTCGACAGCTACACCAGCGGCTGGACAGCCTCGCCCCCCACCCCCGTGGCCAGCGTCGACTGCGCCGCCACCGAATGCACCGCCGCCGAGCTGGCCGCCTACGACGTGGCCGAATGGAAGCGTGCCGTGCAACGCATGCTTCCCTTGGGCGACGCAAACATCTTTACAGCCGCCGGTGAAGACGGCCTGGCAGGCAACCGCCGCCAGCTCGGCGTCATGCTCAGCTGGCGTGAAAACGAAAGCGCCTCCCTCACCAACGACGACCGCGACCAGATCGACCTGACCAAAGCCATTGACAGCGGTGGCACGGTACATCAAGCCGGTGGCACCGTCACCTGCCCCCAAGACCGCACCTGCCACCTGCAGTACATCCCCGTGGCTGCCCGCTGCGCACCCTATTTCGCAGGCACGTCCACCGTGCCGCAGTACTTCTGCCCTGGCCCCTGACCCATCGCCATGCCCTACCCCGCCACTCCCCGCCGCCCTGCTGCCGCCCAGCGCGGCGTCACCCTCATCGAGCTGATGGTTGGCATCGCCATCGGCCTTCTGGTCGTGGCCGTTGCCACCGCCGCCCTCATGGTCTCGCGCGGCGTCTCCGGCACCGTGAGTGATGCCAGCGGCATCCAGCAGCAAGCCGCCTACGCCATGCGCACCATCGGCATGCAACTGCGCCAGGCTGGCTCGCTCGCGCTCAACCTCAACCCCACCAACGCCCACGCCGACAACATGGCTGCCGCACCCGTGGCATTCGAATCCACCACGGCCCAGTTCGACCCCCGGCAAAACACCGTCGCGGGCACCGCCGCCAACGAGCTCACCGTGGGCTACCGCCGCAACCCCGAACCCGTCTTCACCTCTGCCACCCCCGTCTCTTTCTCACGCAACTGCGTTGGCGGCCCCGGCGACCTCAGCACCACCACCATCATCGAAAGCGTGTTTCAACTCGACGGCAGCAACCTCATGTGTCGGGGCAACAATGCCGCCACGGCCCAGCCCGTGGTGCGCAACGTTGCCAACTTCCAGGTTCGCTACTTGGTGCAAGACAACTTCGCCACCCCTGGCTCCCCCCAAGTGCGCTACTTCGCGGCCGGTGCCGTCACCAACTGGGCCAACGTGCAGGGCGTCGAAGTCTGCCTTGTGCTCTACGGCGACGAGCCAGTCACCATGCCCGCAGGCACCAGCTACACCGACTGCGACGGCACCAGCACCGTGGACATGAGCACCCTCACTGGCCCACGCGCCCGCCGCATGCACCTCGTCTTTCGCAACGTCTTTCAGCTGCGCAGCCAGGGCCTGGTGGGCTCCGTGCTGTGACCCCTCACCAGCAAAGCACCCGCACCATGTCACGCCTGCCCCCATGCCAACGGCCCCGCCAGCCGCAACGCCGCCAGCGCGGCGTGTCGCTGTTCATCGTCATCGTCTTCGTGCTGCTGTCCATGCTGCTGGCCCTGTGGGCCTCGCGCTCGGCCCTGTTCAGCGAAATGGTCGTGGGCAACGACGCCGACTACCAACGCGCCTTTGAAGCCGCCCAGGCCCTGCTGCAAGACGCCGAACTCGACATCCGCGGCGAAAACGCCGCTGGCGCTGCCTGCGAGCCTGATGCGTCAGACATCAACATCTGCCGCCGCGCCACAGCCGCGCAAATCCCGCTCGAAGCCAAGGAAGTCGGCCCCCTGCTGGCCGACCTCTCTGACCAGACCACCCGTTGCCTTGATGGCCTGTGCGCCAAGCGAGCGGGCCGACAAGACTTCTGGAACTACACCTCCGCAATGACCCCGGCCGACTTGCAGCCCGGTGAAGTGCCGCTCACCAGCATGACCCAGGCAGGCGTAGGCGCCCGCTACGGCCAATACACCGGCGCAGGCCGCGGCAGCTACACCCAGCCCGCCAACCCCCTGCTGCAATGGACCAACACCACCCCCGCCAACCAGGGCGGCTGGTACTGGATAGAAGTGCTGCCCTACGACGACAGCAGCAAGACCTCTGCCCTCATCGTGCCTGCCAGCGGTTCGCCCACGCAAATGCTCCCGCTCAACGTCAACCCCAACGTCGTCTACCGCATCACCGCCCTGGCCTACGGCCGCAGGCCCAACACCATGGTCGTGCTGCAACAAACCTACGCCCAGCAAAAACTCAAGAACTGACGCCCCCGGCAGCCGCTCACGCCCCAAGGCCTGCAGCCGCGTCAGATCACCCCCGCGAACCCCGTCACCCAACGTCATCACAAGAGGAGCACGCCATGTCCCGCCCCGCCCCCTTCCGCGCCCAACGCAAAACCCTGCTCGCCTTGGCTGCAGCCGCCGCACTGGCACCGCACGGCACCTGGGCACTCAATCTGGCACAGTCGCCGCCCGGCACCGTGGAGCCGTTTGTGGCACCCAACGTCATCATTTCGATTGATGATTCCGGGAGTATGGGCTGGCGCCTACAGAACAACAACAGCGGCAATGTCAACAGAGTGCCTAATGCCGATGGCAGTTGGCCTGTCGACTCCGCACGGGTAGCCGTGCTGAGACACGCCCTCACCCAAGTTTTCAACGACACAACCCTGCTGCCCAACGGACAAATTCGGCTGGCGTGGCAGTCCATGTGGAACAACGCCCGATCTCCTGGCGTAGGACAACAGAAAACTCAAGGTAATGCGACCAGTCGCGCTGGTGCCAACAGCGTGGATAGCACAGCCTCCGGCGTTAACTCGATGCGCCGACTTGACGACGCGCATCGCGCGAACTTCTTGAGTTTCATCGCCAGCATTGCCCCCAGCGGGGGCACGCCATCGCACTGGATGTTTAGTCAGGCTGACGCATACATGCGCCGCCCCTTGACTGCAAACAGCGCTTGGGCGTCGAACCCCGGCACCGCAGGTGCACCCTTCCTAGGCTGCCGAAGGAACTACCACATCATGATGACGGATGGCCGCTGGAACACCCTCTCAAGCGGCGGTTCTCAAGACTCCAATCAAGTCAATAAAACGCTTCCTGACGGCACTGTGTACGGCAGCGCAAGCGCCGTCATGAGGCCTTACAACAACCTTTATCACGACACACAATCCAACACCCTCGCTGACTGGGCGTTCCTCAGTTGGTCTGACCCATTGCAAACGACGGGCTTGACCGGCACGGTGCAACCTACGCGCGAATACCTGAACGCTCCGGCCACCGAGAACTTCGGAACAGACGCCTTAGGCAGGCCCGCCGTGCTTGACCGCTACTGGAACCCCCGCTACAACCCCGCCACCTGGCCACACATGGTGACTTACACCATTGGCTTCAGCAACGACGCCATTACATGGCCGAGTGCTCCTACTATTCTGGCACCCACAGCCCGTGTACCCTTCGGCTACGACGGCAGCTTTCCGGACTTCATCACAGGCAACCGAACCTGGCCTGCAATGAATACCGAAAACGTGCGCGCCCTCGACCTCTGGCACGCCGCACTCAACGGCCGTGGCCGCTTCTACGCCGTCAACCAGGCAGAGGACTTGGAGCGCGCCTTCCGCGAAATCATCGGTCAGATCAACACCCAGACCGAGCCCGAAACCACCTCCACCGCCGCCAGTGGCTCCAACGCCTCGCGCAACGAAGTGGGCGTGTTCACCGGCAACTACGAGCCGCAGAAAGCCTGGAAAGGCTTTGTCACTGCGGCGCGGATCAAGCCCGATGGCACCACCGAGCCGCACCCCGGCTGGGGCGGCAAAACCACCGCCGACTGGCTGGACGAAGCGGGCTACTCCGTGAACAACCGCGTGGTGGTGAGCTGGAGCGACACCTTGCTTGCTTCCGGCGCCGAGACAGGGGGCGTGGGCTTTCGCTGGAGCCCCGGCACAACGCTGAGCCTGAGCCAAAGCGCGCTGTTGCGAGAAAACGCCGCAGGCGTGCTTGAAGCCGTCGCCAGGGGGCAAGGACGCCTCAACTACGTGCGGGGCGACCGCAGCATGGAAGGTGACACACCGCCAGCGTTTCGCACGCGCCAGTCGCGCCAGGGCAGCATTGTCAACTCGCAGGTCTGGTACACCGGCGCGCCCGTGAGCAACTACGCGCTGAGCGGCTACGCTGCCTTTACCCGTGCGCACAAAAACCGCACCCCCATGATTTACGTGGGCGGCAACGACGGCATGCTGCACGGCTTTTCAGCCGAAGACGGCAAGGAGCGCCTGGCCTACGTGCCCAAGGGCGTCATTCGCACGCTCAACCGCCTGACCGACCCGGCCTTCGACAACACCCACCGCTACTCCGTCGATGGCTCGCCCATGACGGGCGATGTGGACATGGGGCTGGGCATACAAGACCCCAGCGACCCCGGCTACAGCACCGGCTACACGCCCGATTGGCGCACCCTGCTGGTGGGCATGCTGGGCGCAGGTGGCAAGGGTTACTTCATCCTCGACGTCACAAACCCCACCAGCACCGACGTGGGCAGCCTTCCAGCGTTCAGCGAGTCCAACGCCCAGCGTCTGGCCCTGATCGACCGCACGCGCAGCGCACTGGAGCCCGCACCCAACTGCGCCGCCCTGCCCGGCAGCCAGCAAGCCGCCTGCAACCAGGCGTGGACGGAATACCAGGACATGGGCCACATCACCGCCAAGCCCGTGCTGGACGAAACCAACGGCATGCGCACCACGCAGATCACCCGCATGAACAACAACCGCTGGGCGGTGGTCATGGGCAACGGCTACAACAGCCACAACCAGCGCCCCGTGCTGCTGGTGCAGTACCTTGACGGTGCTCGCGAGCTGCGGCGCGTGCAGACCACCAGCGCCACCCCCGGCACGGGCTTGGCGGCAGACAACGGCCTGTCGGCCCCGAGCGTGGTAGACCTCAACGGCGATGGCCGCGCCGACGTCGTTTATGCCGGTGACAACCTGGGCAACATGTGGAAGTTTGACCTGACCAGCATCGACGACAGCCAATGGGCCGTGGCCTTCGGCGGCAGCCCGCTGTTCACGGCCACGGGGCCGGCTGCGCTGGCGTCGCCCGCACGCACCCAGCCGCAGCCCATCACCGTGGCTCCCACCGTGATAGCCAACGACCGCATGAAAAAAGACGGTGCCCACACCGTGCCCGTGGGCGGCATGATGGTGGCCTTCGGCACCGGACGCAACGTGGCGCAGAACGACCCCAACGACAACCGCGTGCAATCGCTCTATTCGGTGCTGGACAACACCCGGTACCGCGCCAAAAACACCAGCCTCGGCCCACGCCTGGAAGTGCATCCGGGCGGTGGCACCTGCCCCGGCATCACCTGCGTGCCCGCACCGGCAGCGCTGGGCACCGGCGTGACCGAAGCTAAGCTGGCAGAGCAACGCATCGCCGACGTCAGCAGCACGCATGGCAGGGTGGACGCGACCCAGCCGCTGAACACCGACACCTGGGCCAACTTCAACGGCTGGTACCTCGATTTTCCGGAGGTGGGCGAGCGCCTGCTCAAGCAGTTCGACTTCTACGACAGCAGCAACCTGCTGACGGTGTTCTCGCAAGTGCCCGCCAGGGGCAGCAACGCGACGCCCGGGGTAGAAAGCTGTGACGCGCCCACCGTGAACGAAGAGCGCCAGTTCCGCACCTTCTTGAACGTGATGGACGGCAAGCGCCCCTCTGTGCAGGTGGTGGACGCCAACAACGACGGCGCATTCAACTCGTTGGACCAGAACGTGTCGCGCGCGGCGGTAAAGCCCGGCTCGCACACCATGCTACAGCAAGGCAACATCACCCTCGACATCGACAACCAGAACCGCATGGAAAGGCTCGCCCGCATGCCGGAGCAATCGCTTCGCCCCAGCTGGCGCCAGGTGCAATGATGAAAACAAGCATGACATCGACCCGCCGCTCGAAGCAGCGCGGCTTCACCCTGATAGAGCTGATGATCGTGGTGGCCGTGGTGGGCATCCTCTCGGCCATTGCCTACCCCAGCTACACCGAATACGTGCGGCGCGGCCACCGTGCCGAGGCACGATTGGGTTTGCTGCAAGGCCAGCAATGGCTGGAGCGGGCATCTACCGCCACCGGCATTTACCCCGCTGCCTCGGTCTTTCCTGCAGGCCTTCAGACGGTGCCCAACGGCCGCTACACCATTGCGGCCAACGTGGCGGGTGACGGTGCCACCTACACCCTCACAGCCACCGCCATCGGGGCGCAATCCGGTGACCGCTGCGGCAACTACACGCTCACCAACGCGGGAGTGCGCAGTGTTTCGGGCTCCGCAACGGTGCAGGAGTGCTGGGGCAAATAGCCACATCACTCCCCACCCACCCAACGCCTTGCCCCGCGCAAGGCGTTTTTCGTTGCCCCAGCCAAACGCGCCACAATCCCCACCCCATGCAAGCTTTTCTGCGCCATCAACTGGCCCGCCACACCGAGCGTTTGGCGGAGCTGGATTTTTTGTTGACCCAACCGGACGTGATGGCCGACATGGGGCAGTTCATGAAGCTCTCGCGCGAGCACACCGAGGTGGCGGCGGTGGCGGGGCGCTGGGCACGATATCAGCAGCGTGAGGGCGATCTGGCTGCGGCGCGCGAGCTGCTGGCAGATGCCGACATGGCCGAGCTGGCGCGTGAGGAGGTGGCCACAGCCGAGGGCGAGCTGGCCGAGCTGGCCGCCGAATTGCAGCGCATGCTGCTGCCCAAAGACCCTGACGATGCGCGCAATGCGTTTGTGGAAATTCGCGCGGGCACAGGGGGTGATGAGTCGGCGCTGTTTGCGGGCGACTTGGCCCGCATGTACACGCGCTATGCGCAGGGCGCGGGCCACCGGGTGGAGGTGCTGAGCGAGTCGCCTGCCGAGCTGGGTGGCTACAAGGAGCTGGTGCTGCGCGTGCAGGGCGAGGGGGCCTACGGGCAGCTGCGCTTTGAAAGCGGCGGCCACCGCGTGCAGCGCGTGCCGGCCACCGAGACGCAGGGGCGCATTCACACCAGCGCGGCCACGGTGGCGGTGCTGCCGGAGCCGGACGAGGCCGAGGCCATCACGCTCAACCCGGCGGATTTGCGCATCGACACCTTTCGCGCCAGCGGCGCGGGCGGGCAGCACATCAACAAGACCGATTCGGCCGTGCGCGTGGTGCATTTGCCCACGGGGCTGGTGGCCGAATGCCAGGACGGGCGCAGCCAGCACGCCAACAAGGCGCAGGCGCTGCGCGTGCTGCAGGCGCGCCTGCAAGAAAAAGACCGCAGCGAGCGCGCCGCCAAAGAGGCCGCCACGCGGCGCGGGCTGATTGGCAGCGGCGACCGCTCGGACCGCATCCGCACCTACAACTTTCCGCAGGGACGGCTGACCGACCACCGCATCAACCTCACGCTGTACAAGCTCGCGCTGGTGATGGAGGGCGATCTGGCCGACGTGGTGCAGGCGCTGCGCGCCGCGCGCGAGGCCGAGCAGCTGGCCGAGCTGGAGGGCGCGGCATGAGCCAGGCGGCGCGCCCCCGAATTGACACCCGAAGGAGCCACTCCATGCACTTGCTTTTCCATGGCTTACGCCAAAAAAAATGCTCGCCGGGCATTTCAAGGGACACGACGGGGCACATCGGGCCGGGGGGCACAAGTCCTGTTTTCCGTTCCGCCGCCCGGGCGCTGCTCGTGGCCGGCGCGGCGGCAGCGCTTGGCGCCTGCGGTGCGGGCGGCACGCCCTGGGGCGCCACGCCCAGGCAGCTGGATATTCCCGTGCCCGATCTGCGCCAGGCCCCCGAGGTGTGGGACGGCGTATCGGGCTCCACCGCCGGGGCGCAGCGCGTGGCCGAGCGCGTGCGCGATGCGCTGGCTGCGCAGCCCGCGCTGGCCCACGCCCGGCTGGGTGTGGAGGGCTATGAAGGCGGCCTCATCATCCTCAACGGCAGCCTGCCCACCGCCGCCGACCGCGCCCTGGCCGTGCAAACCGCGCGCAGCGTGACCGGCGTGCGCGACGTGGTAGACCGGCTGACAGGCCCGTGATGGCGTGCGCCTGATGGCAACGCAGCTCGCAGAGGCTGCGCGGTCAGCCCGGACGGCACCCAACGGTCAAGAAAACAAGATTCACAAAAAAAAGGAGCTGCTTGCGTACGTATTAATTCAAATTCATATGCTTTTATATATGAAAATGTTTTATTACATACGCAAGCAGCTCATGTTTTATTTCAACTTCATTGTGCCTGGCGCACAGCCTTGGCCGCCAGCGCAACGCCTGGCCCGCTTTCTTTGAAGCCCACGCTCTTATCCCCGACGCCCCCCGCCCGCACCCTGGCCGAAGCGCTGCGCCATGCGCAGGCGGCTGGCCTGCCCCGGCTGGAGGCGCAGATGCTGCTGCTGCACCTGCTGGGCCGCCCCCTGCACGACCGCGCCTGGCTGCTTGCGCACGACACCGACGCGCTGTCGCCCGCCTGCGCCCCCCAATGGCAGGCGCTGGTGCAGCGACGGCTGGCGGGCGAGCCGGTGGCCTATCTCACCGGGTGCAAGCCCTTTCACGGGCTGCTGCTGCACGTGGATGCCCGCGTGCTCGACCCGCGCGACGACACCGAGGTGCTGGTCGATTGGGCGCTTGACGTGCTGCCCGCCAGCGGCCCGCCGCGCGTGCTCGACCTGGGCACCGGCAGCGGCGCGATTGCGCTGGCGCTGGCCCACCAGCGCCCTGACGCGCAGGTGGCCGCCATCGATGCCAGCGAAGACGCGCTGGCCGTCGCACGCGCCAACGCCGTGCGGCTGGGCCTGCGCGTGGATTGGCACCACGGCCATTGGCTGGCCCCGGTGGCGGGCGAGCGCTTCGACGTGATCGCGAGCAACCCGCCCTACATCGCCGAGGGCGACGCACACCTGCCCGCGCTGGCCCACGAGCCGCGCGCGGCCCTGGTCAGCGGCGCGGATGGGCTGGATGACCTGCGCCACATCATCGGCACCGCGCCCGCGCACCTTGCGCCCGGCGGCTGGCTGCTGCTGGAACACGGCTGGGATCAAGCCGCCGCCGTGCGCGCGCTGCTGGTGGCGGCGGGCTTTGGCGCGGTGCAATCGCGGCAGGATCTGGGCGGTGCCGAGCGCTGCTCGGGCGGGCGCTGGCTGGCGTAGGCAGCGCCGCGCTGTCGCCCCGTAGGTGGGGTAGAGCGCCGAGCGAAACCCAGCGTTCTCGCGGGCCGGTTTGCTGGGTTTCGCTATCGCTCTACCCAGCCTACATATCGCGCATCAGAAGAAACCTGCGGGGCGAAACCCCAAAGCAGCGCGCCGCCCTCAGTCGCGCAGCACCGACAGCACTTCCGAGCGGAACTCGCGCATGTAAAGCACGCCCGCCACCACCGCCGTGGCCACCAGCAGCGCCACGGGCGAGAAGAACCAGGCCATGGCGGCGAAGGAGAAGTAGTACGCGCGCAGCCCGTCGTTGAACGCCTCTGCCGCCGAGCCGACCAGCGCGCCCGCGCGGTCGGCGTATTGCTTGCGGTCGAACCGCCCCTCGGCAAAGTCGGCTGCAGGCGGCATGGAGCCGATCACCAGCGCCACGAAGGTGTATTGCCGCATGGCCCACGAGAAGCGGAAGAAGGCATACACGAATATGGCCAGCAGCAGCATGATCTTCAGCTCGAACACCAGGAGCGGCGTGGGCTGCGCGAACGGAAACTCGCGCACCAGCTCGGCCGCGCGGTCGGTGGTGCCCAGCAGCGCGAACAAGCCGCCGATGACGATGATGGTGGTGGAGCAGAAGAACGAGGGCGTGCTGGAGAGGTTCTGCGTGATGATGCCGTCCAGCATGCGCGGGTCGCGCGCGGTGGCCTGCTCCATCCAGTAGCGGCGGTAGCGGTTGGTGGTCACCAGCAGCGAGCGCTGGCGCGTTCCCCAGTGCCGGGCAAACAGCACGTAACTCGCCCAGATGGCCAGAAAAGACCCCAGGGCAACCCAGTCCAGCCAAGGCAGCATGCCGATGATTTTCATGCCGCGATGGTAGTGCCGCCACGGGCACTGGCGCGCCGCCTGTGGGGCGCGGGGAGCGGATGACGAATGCCTGCGCTCGGACGAGCGCATGACAAATGATCCAAGGCATCGGCATGCACGACGTCTTTGTCATTTGTCATGGCGCGCCAGCACCGGTCATTGAGCGAAGCGAAGTCATGCTTCACTTCAGTTGACCATGGCGCTGCGCCACCCGCATCGCCTGCAACGCATGACGAATGACCGCGCTCTGGCGAGCGCATGACAGATGACGAACCACATCAGCCCGCATGGCTGTTTTGTCATTTGTCATGGCGCGTCAGCGCCAGTCACCCCGCGAAGCGAAGGTCATGTTTCACTTCAGGCGCGCGGCGGTAGCAGCCACACGCTCGCCGAAGGCGCGCGCGGTGTCCAGATCGCCCGTGTGCATCTCGGCCACGCCGGCGTCGGCGGGCGAGGTGGCCAGCGCGCCGGCAAAGCCGCCCACGTAGTTCAGGTCGTCGCGGCGCGAAGCCTTCTGGTTGGCCGGCATCATGCCCGTGCCCACCCACAGGCCGCCGTGCTGCATGGCCAGCGTCATCATGTACTGGATGGTGCTGAACTTGTCGCCGTTCATGGTGGCGCTGTTGGTGAAGCCCGCAAACAGCTTGTCTTTCCACTGCTGCGAAAACCAGGCCTTGCTGCTGGTGTCGGCAAACTTCTTGAACTGCCAGCTCGCGCCGCCCATGTAGGTGGGCGCGCCCATGACGATGGCGCTGGCGGCGGCCAGCGTGTCCCATGCGCCCTCGGGCAGGTTGCCATCGGCGTCGATGGCGATCAGCTCGGCGCCCGCGCCTTCGGCCACGGCCTGGGCCATGCGCTGGGTGTGGCCGTAGCCGGAGTGGTAAATGACGACGGTTTTGCTCATGGTGTTGCTTGCTTGAACGGATGGGGAAAGAAAGGAAGAAACAGGCGACTCAGGCGCGGCGCTTGCCGTCCAGGCTGAACGCACCGGCACCGAAGGCCGCGATGGCCAGCAGCCCGCCTGCCACGCCCAGGTTCTTGTTGAACAGCAGCTGTTGCACGGCGGCCTGCGCCTCGGGCACGGCCCAGTAGTTGTGGAAAAAGAAGCCCGCCGCCAAGGTGAACACGGCCAGGATCAGTGCCGCCCAGCGCGTTTTGAAACCCAGCAGCAGCATCAGGCCCACGCCCACTTCCACCACGATGGCCAGCAGCGCGCCCACTTCAGGCAGCGGCAGACCCTTGGACGTGATGTAGCCCACGGTGCCGGCAAAGCCGGTGATCTTGCCGATGCCCGCAGGAATGAAGAAGTAAGCCAGCAGCAGGCGGCCCAACAGTGCCAGGGGGTTTTGCAATGTGTTCATGGTGAAGGTTGAGGTGGTGAAGGAAACGGCTGACTGTAGCGCCTCAAAGGCGCGACATAATTGAATGCAAATGACGACTCATTTCAATTGGTTTGAATGACTGACCCCGCCCACGCGCTCACCCCCGATGCCCTGCGCATGCTACGCACCATTGCCCACACCGGCAGCCTGGCGGGCGCTGCGCGCGCGCTGGGACTGGTGCCCAGCGCCCTCACCTACCGCGTGCGCCAGCTGGAGGACGCGCTCGACGTGCTGCTGTTCGACCGCAGCGCCCGCCGCGCACGCCCCACCGCCGCCGGGGCCGAGCTGCTGCGTCAGGCCGAGCGGCTGGAGCGCGATCTGCACGCGCTGGTGCACCGCGTCAAGCGCGTGGCCACCGGCTGGGAGCCGCGGCTGACCATCGCCGTCGACGGCCTCATCGCGCGCCCCGTGCTCATGGAGCTGGTGCAGGCCTTCTACGCCCAGCAGCCCCCCACCCAGCTGCGCCTGCGCGACGAGATCCTGAGCGGCACCGTGGACGCGCTCAGCAGCGGCCTGGCCGACCTGGCACTGGGCACCAACGCCGAGCACAGCGCCGCCACGCACCTGCATGCGCGCTCGCTGGGGCAGGTGCGCTTCGTGTACGCCGTGGCCCCGCAACACGCGCTCGCCCGCCTGCCCGAGCCGCTTGCCGACGCCGAGCTGCTCAAGCACCGCGGTGTGGTCGTGGCCGACTCCACGCGCGGCGGGCCCACGCCGTCCTTCGGCGTGCTGGAGGGGCAGGATGCGCTCATCGTCTCCAGCGTGGCCGACAAGCTCGACGCCCACCTGCGCGGCCTGGGCGCCGGCTTTCTGCCCGAGCCCATGGCGCGCCCGCACCTGGCCAGCGGCCGGCTGGTGGCCCGCCAGGTCGAGCGCAGCACCCGCGTCGCTCGCCTGTCCTACGCCTGGAGCGCCAGCACCGTGCCGGGCAAAGCCCTCGGCTGGTGGCTGGCCCAGCTGGAGCACCCCGTCACCCGCCGCGCACTGCTGGCCGACCACCGCCAGCGTTGACCCACCCGCATGACACCCGCCATGCGCTACACCGGCCGCTTCGCCCCCTCGCCCACCGGCCTGCTGCACGCAGGCTCGCTCGTGGCCGCGCTGGCCAGCTGGCTGGACGCACGCGCGCACGGCGGCCGCTGGCTGGTGCGCATCGAAGACGTGGACACGCCCCGCTGCGTGCCCGGCGCTGACCACGCCCTGCTCGGCCAGCTCGCCCGTTGCGGCCTGCTGCCCGATGCGCCGCCCGTGTGGCAATCGGCGCGCGGCACGCTGTATGCGCAGGCGCTGTCGCAGCTGTCGGCAACCGGCCTGGCCTACCCCTGCGCCTGCTCGCGCAAGGACATCGCCCAGGCCCAGGCCGCGCTGGGCCTGGGCCGCACACGCGGCACCGAACTGCCCTACCCCGGCACCTGCCGCCCCGAGCGCGGCGGCCTGCGCCAGCGCCCCGCGCGCGCGTGGCGCCTGCACACCGGCCACGCCGCCAAGGCCGATGCCGGTGTCCCAGACACCTGCTTGCACTGGCACGACCGCCGCCTTGGCCCCCAGGCGCAAGACGTGGCCCACACCGTCGGCGACTTCGTGCTGCGCCGCGCCGACGGCCTGTGGGCGTATCAGCTCGCCGTCGTCGTGGACGACGCAGCCCAGGGCATCACCCACGTCGTGCGCGGCGAAGACCTGGCCGACAACACCCCGCGCCAGATCCTGCTGCAAGGCGCGCTCGGCCTGCCCACCCCGGCCTACCTGCACACCCCGCTCGTGCGCGCCGCCGATGGCGAAAAACTCAGCAAGCAGAACGGCGCGCAGCCGCTTGACCTGTCGCACCCGCGCACCGCCCTCACGCAAGCCGCCCTGGCGCTGGGCCTGTGCGCCACCGGCGCCACCGACCTGCCCGCCGCCCTGGCCGAATGGGTGAGGCAGTGGCGCGCCCGCTTTCAAGCCAACGCCTGACCGTCAAACAAAGGCGCAGGTCGCTTGGCTTTTGTTTGCCTTGTCAGGTGGCCTTGGCAGGGAAATGAAAACCGGACGCAGAGGACGCAAAGACTTCGCAGAAGACGCAAAAGAAACAGCCAAGAATCTTGCTTGTCTTTTTGCGTTCTCTGCGTCCGGTTGCTTGGCTGTTCCTAGCCAAACGCACAAATAATCAGACGCCTCTTGCTCCCTTGTATCTTCGGAATTGTCGAAGTTCAGACGGAGTTTGCGGGAGG
>JAUNTQ010000213.1 GCA_030538605.1 Pseudomonadota bacterium | reverse complement strand
CTGGCCCAATTCAGCCGCGCCCTGCAAGGTCGCTTCGTGCCCCCCGGCCCCAGCGGATCGCCCTCGCGCGGGCGGCCCGACGTGCTGCCCACCGGGCGCAACTTCTACAGCGTAGACACCCGTGCCATCCCCACCCGCACCGCCTGGGCGCTGGGCGAGCAAGCCGCCAAGCGCCTGATCGAGCGCCACCTGCAAGAGCACGGCGACTACCCGCGCCACATCGGCCTGTCCGTCTGGGGCACCGCCACCATGCGCACCGGCGGCGACGACATCGCACAAGCGCTGGCACTGATCGGCGTGCGCCCGCGCTGGGCACCCGGCAGCCAGCGCGTGGTCGATTTCGAGGTCATCCCCCACGTGGGCCTGCACCGCCCGCGCGTCGATGTCACCCTGCGCATCTCCGGCTTTTTCCGCGACGCCTTCCCCACCACCGTGCAACTGTTCGACGCCGCCGTGCAAGCCGTCGCCGCGCAAGACGGTGAGGACGACGAAGACAACCCCATCCGCGCCCGCATCCGTCAGGACAGCGCCGCGCTGCAAGCGCAAGGCATGGCCGAGGCGCAAGCACGCAGCCAGGCCGGCTGGCGCGTCTTCGGCCCGCCGCCCGCGCACTACGGCAGCGGGCTGGACGCCCTCTTCATCCACAACCAGTGGGACACTGACGCCGACCTCGCCCGCGCCTACATCGGCTGGAGCGCCCACGCCTACGGCCAGGCCGACGAAGGCAGCGATGCCAGCAAAGCCCTGCCCCTGCGCCTGTCCAGCCTGGAGGCCGTGCTACAAAACCAGGACAGCCGCGAGCACGACCTGCTCGACTCTGACGACTACTTCAAATTTCAGGGCGGCATGGCCGTGGCCGTGCGCCACCTCACCGGCAGGCAACCGGCGCTCTACCACGGCGACCACGGCAACCCCCAGCAGCCGCGCGTGCGCAGCCTGCAAGAAGAAATCGGCCGCGTCGTGCGCGCCCGCGCCACCAACCCCAAGTGGATCGCCGGTGCCATGCGACACGGCTACAAAGGCGCGTTCGAGATGGCCGCCACCGTGGACTACCTGTTCTGCTTCGACGCCACCGCCCGCGTCGTCAGCGACCACCACTACGCCCTGCTCGCCGACGCCTACGCCTTCGACTCCACCACCCGCACCTTCATCGAACAGCACAACCCCCAAGCCCTGACCGACATCCTCGCCCGCCTGCGCGAAGCCATCGCCCGTGGCCTGTGGCAGCACCCCGGCGACTACGCCGAGCGCCTGCACACCCTGGCGCTGGGGCATGAGGAGCGGATGGAGGGAGCTTGAAAATGCAAGGACGCAGACGGTACTTGTAGGAGCGGCGGCAGTCGCGAATTTGCACCCCGACAACGAGGCCATTCGCGACTGACCAAAGGCAGGAGTGGTGTGCGCAAAGGCTGTTCGCGCCTTCCGGCGCTCCTACAAAGACATTTGCGTATTCCCCACAGGCGCTCTGGTCAGTTTGTAGGGTGGGTGCTTGCAAGTTTCAAGAACGCTGCACGGTTGCCAACGGCAAGAACAGGGCAAGCGGCGAGTCGGGCAAGGCAATGAAGCCGTGGTGCCGGTAGAAAGCCGCTGCCGCCTCGTGCTTGGCGTCCACCATCAGGGCGAAGGCGGCGATCTCCGAGCGGGCAGCACGGTCAAGCGCATCGGCCAGCAGCGCACCGCCAAGACCGCGCCCCTTGAATGCCTGATCGACCGCCAAACGGCCCATGCGCACGGCGGGCACCGTGGGATAACGTGGCAGCTTCTTGCCCGTACTGGCCGGAAGATCGGCCAGCAGCAGGCTTGCCGACGCCAGGGTGTAGTACCCCGCGATGCGCTGTTCATTCGTAAGTGCCACGAAACAGGCCGCCACGCGGCGACGCATGTCCTGGGTGGCTTGCTCACGCAGGTAGCGATTGAGCGGCTCCGAATCGCTGTTGAACGCGGCGCGATCATGGGCGGTGCCCAGCGGTGCCAGCCGCAAGGGTGCGTAGCTCATTGCGCGCGCAGAAGCTTGCTGCGACGAGCGAAAGCACGCTCCAGCGCCGGAGCCGGTTTCGGTGGCGACAACAGGACTTGCGCAAAGCATTCCTGATCGGCCAGCGACAGGCGGATGATGTCGGCTTGCTCGATCGCGCGCTGTGCGGCGTCCTGCACGGCGGACACCACGAAATCGGTCATGGTGCGCCCCTGAAGTTCAGCGGCGCGCTTGAGCATGGCATGCAGATCGGTGCTGATGCGGGCTTCGAGACGGGCGGTAGAGATGGCAGCGGGCATGGTTTTGTCCTTTCAGCAAAAATCATACGGCAAATTGCCGTACAAAAAAGAACTGTGAGCCCCAAGTCGTAATGTCCCCATAGCCCCAGATAGAAGTGTCCCCTTTT
>JAUNTQ010000060.1 GCA_030538605.1 Pseudomonadota bacterium | reverse complement strand
ACACGCTGGACACCGCCGCCATCGCCCACTTGCAGCAGTGGGTGGGCCGCACCGATGAGCTGACCGACGACATCGCCGCCGCCCCGCTGCGCGGCCTGTCGGCCACGCTGGACCGCGCCGATGCGCCGCCCGCCAAGGGCGACGCCGTGCCGCCGCTGGGTCATTGGCTCTACTTCCTGCCGCAGGCACCGCAAAGCCAGCTGGGGCCGGATGGCCACGCCAAGCGCGGCGGCTTTCTGCCCCCCGTGCCGCTGCCGCGCCGCATGTGGGCGGGCGGGCGGCTGGTGTGGGAGCCGGGCAACCCCTTGCGCGTGGGCGATGCGGCGCGCAAGGTCTCGCGCATCGAATCGGTCACGCACAAGACGGGGCGCACGGGCGAGATGGTGTTTGTGCTGGTGCGCCACGAAGTGCACAACGCGCAAGGGCTGTGCCTGACCGAAGAGCACGACATCGTCTACCGCGCCACCGCGCAGCCGGGCGAAAAAGCCCCGGCACCCGTCGCCGCCCCAACGCAGGCCGCATGGCGGCGCGAGATCGTGCCGGACGACGTGCTGCTGTTCCGCTACAGCGCGCTCACCTTCAACGGCCACCGCATTCATTACGACCGCCAGTACGTCACGCAGGTAGAGGGCTACCCCGGCCTCATCGTGCATGGCCCGCTGATCGCCACGCTGCTGACCGACCTGGTGCGGCGGCAGGCACCGCAGCGCGTGCTGCGGCGCTTCGAGTTTCGTGCGTTGCGCCCCACGTTTGACCTGCACCCGTTCTTCGTGAGCGGCGAGCCTGCGGGCGACGGCAACCCGGTGAAGCTGTGGGCGCACGACCACGAAGGCTGGCTGACCATGCAGGCCAGCGCCGAGCTGCAAGCGGCTGCCTGAACGACACGGCCTTGCCCATCAAGACACCATGAAAACCACCAGCGACGACCAGTTCCCCGAGATTCGCGACGCCGTGCGTGCGCTGTGCGCGCAGTTCCCGGACGCATACCACCGTCAGATCGACGAGCAGCGCGGCTACCCTGAGGCGTTCGTGCAGGCGCTCACGCAGGCGGGGTGGATGGCGGCGCTGATCCCGACCGAATACGGCGGCTCGGGCCTGTCGATGGCCGAGGCCTCGGTCATCATGGAAGAGATCAACCGCTCGGGCGGCAACTCCGGCGCGTGCCACGGCCAGATGTACGTGATGAACGCCATCGTGCGCAGCGGCTCCGAAGCGCAGAAGCAGCAGTACCTGCCCAGGATTGCAAGTGGCGAGCTGCGCATCCAGTCGATGGGCGTGACCGAGCCCACCACCGGCAGCGACACCACGCAGCTGAAAACCACCGCCGTGCGCAAGGATGGCCGCTGGGTCATCAACGGCCAGAAGGTGTGGATCAGCCGCATCCAGCACAGCGACATGATGATTCTGCTGGCGCGCACCACGCCGCTGGCCGAGGTGCAAAAACGCAGCGAGGGCTTGAGCTGCTTTCTGATTGACTTGAAGCAGGCCATCGGCCACGGCCTTGCGGTGCGGCCCATCCTGAACATGGTCAACCACGAGACCAACGAGCTGTTTTTCGACAACCTGGAAATCCCGGAAGACGCGCTGCTCGGCCCCGAAGGCAAGGGCTTCAAGACCCTGCTCGACGGCCTGAACGCCGAGCGCACGCTGATCGCCGCCGAGTGCATTGGCGATGGCTACTGGTTCATCGACCGCGCCACCAAATACGCGAACGAGCGCGTCGTGTTTGGCCGCCCCATCGGCCAGAACCAGGGCGTGCAGTTCCCCATCGCCGAGGCTTTCATCGAGCTGGAAGCGGCCAACCTGATGCGCTGGAAGGCGTGCGAAAAGATCGACGCGCACCAGAACGCCGGCCCGCAAGCCAACATGGCCAAACACCTGGCCGCCAAGGCCAGCTGGGAAGCGGCCAACGTGTGCCTGCAAACGCACGGCGGCTTCGGCTTTGCGTGCGAATACGACGTCGAGCGCAAATTCCGCGAAACGCGGCTGTACCAGGTGGCACCCATCTCGACCAACATGGTCTTCAGCTACGTGGCCGAGCACGTGCTGGGGCTGCCGCGGTCGTTCTGACCTCACTTTTTGAACGCAAAGGGCGCAAAGATTACGCAAAAGGCGCAGAACTTTTTTTGGCTCGTCAGCGCAGCGTCGCACTCCATCCCTCACTTGAATTTTTTGCGTTGTTTTGCGCAACCTTTACGCCCTTTGCGTTCCAAAAAAATACATCGCCATGACCAATCCACGCCCCCTCGACGGCATCACCGTCATCTCGCTCGAACATGCCATCGCCGCCCCCTTTGCCAGCCGCCAGCTGGCTGACCTGGGCGCGCGCGTCATCAAGATCGAACGCCCCGGCGTGGGCGACTTTGCGCGTGCCTACGACCAGCGCGTGAAGGGCGAAGCCTCGCACTTCGTCTGGACCAACCGCAGCAAGGAAAGCCTGACGCTCGACTTGAAAAACCCCGACGCGCTGGCCGTGCTGATGGACTTGCTGCAAGGTGCCGACGTGCTGCTGCAAAACCTGGCACCGGGCGCGGCGGCGCGCATGGGGCTGTCTTTCGAGGCGCTGCATGAAAAGCACCCGCGCCTGATCGTGTGCGACATCTCGGGCTACGGCAGCGACGGGCCTTACCGCGACAAGAAGGCGTATGACCTGCTGATCCAAAGCGAGGCGGGCTTTCTCAGCGTCACCGGCACGCACGACGCGCCCGCCAAGGCGGGCATCTCCATCGCCGACATTGCGGCGGGCATGTATGCCTGTACCAGCATCCTCTCGGCCCTGCTGCTGCGCGGCCAGACGGGCGAGGGCAGCCATATCGATGTGTCGATGCTTGAAGCGCTGGGCGAGTGGATGGGCTATCCGCTTTACTACGCTTTTGACGGCGCTGCGCCGCCGCCGCGCACGGGTGCATCGCACGCCAGCATCTACCCCTATGGCCCGTTCCCGGCGGGCGATGGCGGCACGGTGATGCTGGGGTTGCAAAACGAGCGCGAGTGGAAGGCGTTTTGCGCCGTGGTGCTGCAAGACGCTGCGCTGGCAGCCGACGAGCGCTTTGCCGCCAACGCCAGGCGCAGCGCCAACCGCGACGCGCTGCGCGCGCTGATCGTGCAAGCCTTTGCCCCGCTGACCACCGCCGAAGTCGAAGCGCGGCTGGACAAAGCGCAAATCGCCAACGCCCGCATGAACGACATGGCTGGTCTGTGGGCGCACCCGCAGTTGCAGGCGCGCGCGCGCTGGTGCCATGTGGGCACGCCTGCGGGCGAAGTGCCCGCGCTGCTGCCGCCGGGGCGCAGCAGCGCGTTTGACCACCGCATGGACGCCGTGCCGCGCGTGGGCGAACACACCGATGCCATCTTGCGTGCGCTGGGCCGCAGCGCCGCAGACATCGAGGCGCTGCGCGTTTCGGGGGTAGTTTAGTCACTTTTTTATAGCTGTTTGCGCTTGTATATAGGGCGCAAACGCCATTTTAATCATGAACTCTTTGCCCGCTGCCCATCCGCTGGCCGTTGCGTGCAGCTTTCTCTTTGTGCCCGGCCACCAGCCCAGCTACTTGCCCAAGGCGCTGGCCAGCGGCGCACACGTTGTCATCGTCGATTGGGAAGACGCCGTGGCCCCCGCCCACAAGGCCGATGCGCGCGCTGCGCTGGCGGCGGCCTGGCCTGCGCTTGCTGCCAATGAGCGCGCGCGAATCGCCGTGCGCGTGAACGCGGTGGGCACCGCCTGGCACCCGCACGACGTGCAGGCGCTGGCCGCCTTGGCCGCGCAGGGCCTGGGCGCTGCCGTGCTGCCCAAGGCCGAAAGCGCTGCGGCGCTCGCCCCGCTGGCTGCCGCCCTGGGGCCGCAAGGCGTGTGGCTGCCACTGATTGAAAGCGCGGCGGGCCTGCGCGCGGTGCATCAGGTGGCGGCTGCGCCGCAGGTGCTGCGCCTGCTGTTCGGGCACCTGGACTTTCAGGCCGACCTGGGCCTGGCCTGCGATGAAGACGAGGCCGAGCTGAGCGCCGTGCGCCTGCAACTGGTGCTGGCATCGCGCCTGGGCGGCCTGGCTGCGCCGGTGGATGGCGTCACGCCCGAGGTGCGCGACCTGGCCCTCGTGCAGGCCCACGCAGCGCGCGCACTGCGCGGCGGCATGGGCGCAAAGCTGTGCATTCACCCCGCGCAGGTGCAGGCGGTGCATGCCGCCTTTGCACCCAGTGAGGCGCAGCAGCACTGGGCGCGCCGCGTGCAGGTGGCCCTGGCCGATGCGCAAGGCGGCGTCTGCACCGTAGATGGCCGCATGGTGGATGCGCCTGTGCGCCAGCTGGCCGCGCAGGTGTTGCAACGCGCGGCGCACTTGGCGGGGACATAGCCGCCGCCGCAGGTTTTTTCAACGGCTTGTCGCGTTTGACGGTGCGCGCGCATCAGCTGATTTTTTGCCAGCACCTGTCAAGAACCGAAGGAGACATTGCCCATGACTTTCCCCCTCAAGCACTGGATGACGGCCACCATCAAGGCCGCCGCTGGCGTTGCCCTGCTGACAGCGGCGGGTGTGGCGAGCGCGCAGGGCGCGTTCCCGACCAGGCCGGTCACGCTGGTCATCCCGTTTTCAGCCGGCGGGCCAACCGACGTGGTGGCGCGCATGCTGGCTGGCCCCATGGGCCGCTCGCTGGGGCAAACCGTGGTGGTGGATAACGCCACCGGCGCGGGTGGCACCATTGCCGCCAGCAAGGTGGCGCGCGCCGCGCCCGATGGGCACACCGTCTTTTTGCACCACATGGGCATGTCCACCGCCCCCTACCTTTATCGCAAGCTCAACTTCGACCCGCTCAAAGACTTCGCGCCGATTGGTGAGGTGCTCGACGTGCCCATGACCTTGCTCGCGCGCAAGGACTTCCCGGCCAGGGACGGGCGCGAGTTGCTGTCGCACGTGAAGGCGCAGGGCAACAAAATCACGCTGGCCAACGCGGGCCTGGGCGCGGTGTCGCACCTGTGCGGCCTGCTGTTCATGAGCCAGCTGGGCGTGGAGCTGACCACCGTGCCCTACAAAGGCACCGGCCCCGCGCTGACCGACCTGCTGGGCGGCCAGGTCGACTTGCTGTGCGACCAGACCACGCAGACCGTGCCCTACATCAAGGATGGCCGCGTGAAGGTGTATGGCGTGACCGTGCCGCAGCGCCTGTCAGCCCTGCCCGACGTGCCCACGCTGGACGAGCAGGGGCTGAAAGGCTTCGAGATCAAGGTCTGGCACGGCCTGTATGCCCCCAGGGGCACGCCGCCCGAGGCCATCGCCAAGCTCAACACCGCCCTGAAAGCCGCGCTGGCCGACCCAGCGGTGGTCAAGCGCATGGACGAGCTGAACGCCGACATCCCCAGCGCCGAGCGCATCACGCCCGAATCGCTGCGCAGGCACTTGCAGGCCGAGCTGGCCAAGTGGGGGCCGGTCATCAAGCAGGCGGGGATTCACGCCGATTGAGGATAAGGAAGCCAAAAAACGCTTATAGAAAAAGCGCTGAAAGCTACCGATAGTGAAGCAATCGGCACGCCGGCCATCTGCCGGCGTTGTTTCAGGGCGCGGGCGTTTTGGGCTTGTAGTCGCAGCAGCTGACCACCGCGCACTGCCAGCAGCGCGGCGTGCGTGCCACGCACACGTAGCGCCCCAGCAAGATCAGCCAGTGGTGTGCGTGCGGCAGATACGCCTCGGGCACGCGTTTGAGCAGCTTCAATTCAACCGCCAGCGGCGTCTTGCCGGGTGCCAGGCCCGTGCGGTTGCCCACGCGGAAGATGTGCGTGTCGACTGCCATCGTCGGCTCGCCAAAGGCCACGTTCAGCACCACGTTGGCCGTCTTGCGGCCCACGCCGGGCAGCGCTTCCAATTCGGCCCGCGTGCGCGGCACCTCGCCACCATGCTGGTCGATGAGGATGCGGCAGGTTTGCAGCAGGTGCTTGGCCTTGCTGCGAAACAGGCCGATGGTCTTGATGTGCGCCTCCAGCCCGTCCTGCCCCAGCGCCAGAATTTGCTGCGGCGTGTTCGCCACCGGAAACAGCCGCCGCGTCGCCTTGTTCACCCCTGCATCGGTGGCCTGCGCCGACAGCAGCACGGCGGCCAGCAACTCGAACACGCTGGTGTACTCCAGCTCGCTGGCGGGCAGGGGGTTGGCCGCTTGCAGGGTGGCGAAGAAGGTGTTGATCTGGGCGGGGGTCATCGCGAGAAGTGTAGGCAGACTAAAATGTGTACACACAGATTCATATTTCGGAGCCCCACATGGAAACCACCAAAGTCGGCATCCGCGAGTTTCGCGCCGATCTGGCCGAATACATCGCGTCCAACGTGCCCGTGGCCGTGACCCGCCACGGCCAGACGGTGGGCTACTTCATCCCTGCGCAAGGCCAGGCCGAGGCCGATGTGCTGGCCTTGCAAAAAGCCAGCAATGCGCTGGACAAGCTGTTGATGCAGCAAGCGGTGGACGCCGAGGCGGTGTTGGCCGACTTCAAGGCAGCCCGCCGCAAGGCCACTGACGCCAAACCGCGCAAAACCAAAACGGCATGAGCACCCGGGCCATCGTGCTGGACGCGAACATTCTGGTTCGCGCGGTGCTGGGGCGGCGGGTGCGTGAACTTATTCTGGCCCGCGCCCATGCCGTGCGCTTCTTCGCGCCTGATGTCGCTTATGCCGACGCGCGCAAATACCTGCCCGAGCTGCTGCACAAGCGTGGCGTGCCACCGGCAGCGGCCATGGCCGTGCTTGATCGGCTGGAAGCGGTGGTGCGCCGGTTGGATGCCGAGCTGTACACCGCCCATCGGTCAGCCGCCTTGCAGCGCATTGCCGTGCGCGATGCCGACGACTGGCCGGTGTTGGCATGCGCCATGGCGCTGGACTGCCCGGTGTGGACGGAAGACGCCGACTTTTTCGGCTCCGGTGTGGCGACTTGGACAACGGATCGTGTGGCGCTGTATCTGGCCTGACGGTCAGCCAGCGTTGCCGTGTGAGTCACGCGGTGGATGCGGCGCTGGCAACTGACAGAAAGCGTGGCGGCATGCGGGCATGCGCGTGTGTAGAAATGCTATTGGTCAAAATAGCGCGTTCCTTCTTTTACAGCCGAGCCACACCATGAACCTGCCCTTCGCCCAACGCCTCGACAACGTCGAAACCTCCGCCATTCGCGAGCTGTTCAAGCTGCTGGGCAAGCCCGGCATCATCAGTTTTGCGGGGGGCTTTCCGGACGGCGCGATGTTCGACGTGCAGGGCATTCGCGAGGCGGCCAACAAGGCCCTGGCCGACGAGCCGGGCGCGGCGCTGCAATACGGCGCGACGGAAGGGCACGGCCCCTTGCGCGAGCAGCTGGCGGCCTTCATGCAGGCCAAGGGCGCGCAGGTGGCGGCCGATCAGCTCATCGTCACCACCGGCAGCCAGCAGGCGCTGGACTTGCTGGGCAAGTGCCTGGTTGACCCCGGCAGCAAGGCCATCGTGGAAGGGCCGACGTTTCTGGCCACCATTCAGTGCTTTCGGCTGTATGGGGCTGACCTGGTGAGCGCGCCGATCGACGGCGAGGGCGTCGACGTGGACCGGCTGGAGCAGTTGATGGCCGAGCACAAGCCGCGCTTTGTCTACCTGATCCCCACCTTCGGCAACCCCAGCGGCGCCACCTTGAGCCTGGCCCGCCGCAAGCGCGTGCTGGAACTGGCGGTGAAGTACCAGACGCTCATCATCGAAGACGACCCCTATGGCGACTTGTACTTCGACACGCCCCCGCCGCCCAGCCTGCTGGCGCTGTCCGCTGAAGTGCCCGGCAGCCGCGACTGGCTGGTGCACTGCGGCAGTTTGAGCAAGGTGCTCTCGCCCGGCCTGCGCGTGGGCTGGATGGTGGCGCCGCCCGCGCTGCTGGCCAGGGCCACCATGTGCAAGCAGTTCAGCGACGCACACACCAGCACCTTTGCGCAGGCCACGGCAGCGCAGTATCTGGCGGGCGGCCACATGCCCGCCACGCTGGCGCGCGTGCGGCAGGTGTATGGCGCGCGCGCCAAGGTGATGGGCGAGGCGCTGCGCAGCGAGCTGGGCGCGGCGATCGACTTCGTGCCGCCGCAGGGCGGGCTGTTCGTGTGGGCGCGGCTGACGGGCGCGGGCGGCAAGATCACGGACGGCGGCGAATTTGCCCGACGCGCCATCGCCCAGGGCGTGGCCTTCGTGCCCGGCACGCCGTTTTATTGCGCCCAGCCCGACGCCAGCACGCTGCGCCTGTCGTTTGCCACGGTGGGCGAAGACAGGATTCGAGAAGGCGTGGCGCGCCTGGGCAAGGCGCTGGGTTGATTCGAAAAGATGAGCTGCTTGCGTACGTTTTAAAAGGATTTCATATTTGTTAAATGATGAAATTACTGTACAACGTACGCAAGCAGCTATAAAAAATGGATTACCGCATGTTCGCCGTGCAATGCGCGACGGCTTGCATTCACGCCGCCGGCCCCCAAGTGTGCGGGCATGAACACCTTGCAAACCCCCATCCAGCCGGCCATCGTGCTGGCACAGTTGCTGGAGCGGCTCGACGCCAGCCGCCAGGGTTTTGATGCCCACCAGTACCGCACCATCGCCGCGCGCCTGACCGCGCTGCTGGCCGACACCCGCGTCGATTGGCAGCCGCTGCTGGCGCAAAGCCCGGCCACCGCCGCACTGTATGAAAACCTGCACTATGCCGACGCCGGCCTGTGCCGATCGCCGCTGGACGCGGCCATGCGCGCCGAGGTGAGCGCGCGCGAAGCCATCGCCGCCGCGCGCCGCAAGCCGTCGCCCGACACCGCTGCGCCCGATGCGCCCGACGCTGCCCCCGCCGCCTGAGGAACGCGCCATGACCGACCCCCTGCACATCGTCTGCCCGCACTGCCACACCACCAACCGGGTCAAGGCCGATCAACTCGCCAGCCAGCCCGACTGCGGCCAATGCAAGCAGCCGCTGTTCACCGGTCAGCCGGTCGAGCTGAACGACGCCGCTGCGTTCGACAAGCACGTGGCGCGCAGCCAAGTTCCCGTGCTGGTCGACTTCTGGGCACCCTGGTGCGGCCCCTGCCGCATGATGGCCCCGGCCTATGAACAAGCCGCCGCGCAGCTGGAGCCGCGCATGCGCGTGGCCAAGGTCAACACCGAGGCCGCGCAGGCGCTGGGCGCGCGCTACAACATCCGCAGCATCCCGACGCTGGCGCTGTTCGTGGGCGGCAAGGAAGTGGCGCGCCAGGCGGGTGCCATGACCTCGCCTGCGGCCATCGTGCAGTGGGCGCGCACGCATGCGCCGGCCTGAAGTGAAACATGCCCTTCGCTTCGCGGGGTGATCGGCGCTGGCGCGCCATGACAAATGACAAAAAAACCGCCATGCGGCCTGATGCCGTCGGTCATTTGTCATGCGCTCGCCAGAGCGCAGTCATCCGTCATCGTTTCATGCCATGGCGGCCGCGCGTCGTTCAACGGGCGGGCAAGGGCAGCGGCAGCACGTAGTCGGGCGCGGAGCCGGTGCCGGGCCAGATTTCGATCAGCATGGTGCTGGGCACGGGCACTTGCCCCAGGCGCGCGGGCTGCATGGGCGTGTCGGCAAAGCGCGCAAACAGCTGCTGCATGGCGGGGTCGGCGGCGGCGGGGCCTTGCAGGGCGAAGCGCTCGATGCGGCCTTCCGAGGTGATCCACAACTGCACCCGCACCACGGGGTGCGCGGGCGGCCAGGGCATGTCGGCCAGCACCCATTCACCCGCCAACGGCACCGGTGCGGCGTCGGCGCGGGTGGCGTCCAGCCACAGCGGGGTGTCGCTGGCGGGAGCGCGCGGCGCAGGGCGCGCGGCGGTCGGCGAGGGCGGGGACGCGGGCGGTGGCACGGCCTGCGGCGTTCGGCGCGGGCGGGGCAGTGCAGGTGCCGTGCTGGGCGTGGCGGCGGGTATGGGGGCTGGTGGCGGCGCAGGCACAGGTGCCGGAGCAGGTGCAGGGGGCGCAACCGGCACGGGGGCGGGCCGCACCATGCGCACCTGCCACGTCATGGGCGCGGCGTGGGTCTTGGCCATGCCTGGCCGCGCCAGCGGTGCGGGCGGGCGCTGCAGCAGCACCCACATCCCGGCGTGCAGCGCCAGCGCCGCCGCGAGCGCGCCGGCCCATGCCCGGTGGTCGGCCGGCTGCTGCGCCCACGGGTGTGCGAAGGCGGCAGGCGTCTCAGGCGTGGACACGGCGGCGGCAGCGGGCGTGGTTCACCGCACTTCATCCACCAGCGCGCGGAATTCGTCGATGTCCTCGAAGCTGCGGTACACGCTGGCAAAGCGCACGTAGGCGACCTTGTCGAGCTTCTTCAGCTCGCGCATCACCAGCTCGCCAATGCGGCTGGAGGGCACTTCGCGTGCGGCGGTGTTCAGCAGCTTTTCCTCGATGCGTTCGATGGCCGCGTCGGTCTGCTCGGTGCTGACGGGGCGCTTGCGCAGCGCCAGATCGAGCGAGGCTTGCAGCTTGGGCCGCGCATAGGGCACGCGGCGGCCGTCTTTCTTGACGATGGTGGGAAAGCTGACGTCGGGCCGCTCGTAGGTGGTGAAGCGCTTGGCACAGTGCCCGCACTGGCGGCGGCGGCGCACGAAGTCGCCATCGTCGGACGCGCGGGTGTCGACCACTTGCGTGTCGGTGTGGGCGCAAAAGGGGCAGCGCATGATTCGGGGTCAGTTTGAGCGCAAAGGGCGCAGAAGTGATGCAAAAGCCGCAGAAGCAAACAAATGCATCTTCTGCGATTTTTGCGCCATCTCTGCGCCTTTTGCGTTCAAAAGCGCTTATCCGCCGTAAACCGGAAAGCGCTTCGTCAGCTCCGCCACCTTGGCGCGCACGTTGTTCAGGTGGGCCTCGTCGCGCGGCTTGTCGAGCACGTCGGCCACCAGGTGGGCGGTGGCGCGGGCTTGTTCTTCCTTGAAGCCGCGCGTGGTCATGGCGGGGGTGCCGATGCGCACGCCGCTGGTGACCATGGGCTTTTCGGGGTCGTTGGGGATGGCGTTCTTGTTGATCGTCATGTGGGCGCTGCCCAGCACGGCCTCGGCTTCCTTGCCGGTGATGCCCTTGGGGCGCAGATCGACCAGCATGACGTGGCTTTCGGTGCCGCCCGAGACGATGCGCAGGCCGCGTTCGGTGAGCGTGTCGGCCACCACCCTGGCGTTTTTCTTCACCTGCTGCGCGTATTGCTTGAATTCGGGCTTCAGCGCCTCGCCAAAGGCCACCGCCTTGGCCGCGATGATGTGCATCAGCGGGCCGCCTTGCAGGCCGGGGAAGACGGCGGAGTTGATGGCCTTTTCGTGCTCGGCCTTCATGAGGATGAAGCCGGCGCGCGGGCCGCGCAGGCTCTTGTGCGTGGTGCTGGTCACCACGTCGGCATGCGGCACGGGGTTGGGGTATTCGCCGCCTGCGATCAGGCCGGCGTAGTGCGCCATGTCGACCATGAAGATCGCGCCCACGTCTTTGGCCACCTTGGCAAAGCGCTCGAAATCAATGGCCAGCGAATAGGCGCTGGCACCGGCGATGATGAGCTTGGGCTTGTGCTCGTGCGCCTTTTTCTCCATCGCGTCGTAGTCGATGGCTTCCTGCGCGTTCAGCCCGTAGCTGACCACGTTGAACCACTTGCCCGACATGTTCAGCGGCATGCCGTGCGTCAGGTGCCCGCCTTCGGCCAGGCTCATGCCCATGATGGTGTCGCCGGGTTTGAGAAAGGCCATGAAGGCGGCGATGTTGGCGCTGGCGCCGCAGTGCGGCTGCACGTTGGCCGCTTCGGCGCCAAAGAGCTGCCTGACGCGGTCGATGGCCAGCTGCTCGACCACGTCGACATGCTCGCAGCCGCCGTAGTAGCGGCGGCCGGGGTAGCCCTCGGCGTACTTGTTGGTCAGCTGCGTGCCGGCGGCGGCCAGCACGGCGGGCGAGGCGTAGTTTTCGCTCGCGATCAGCTCGATGTGGTCTTCCTGGCGCTGGTGCTCGGCCTCGATGGCGGCCCAGACGGCCGGGTCGGTGGCGGCGATGGTGTGCGTGGAACGGTGGAACATGGCAGTCCTTCGGGAAGGTTGTCCCTTGGCGACGCGCGTGCTGCGGGTGCAAGGGCTGCCCAGGCGAACGGCTGAAAACGCCCGGCGCGGGCGGTGCGCTCCCCCGTGGTGGTCCACGTCGGCGCCCTTGCCTGGAAAGCAGGGGCGCCTATCGCCAGTCGCGCACGGGCGGCAGTTTAGCCGAGGCGGCTCAGGGGGCGCTTCATTTGAGCGCCCACGCGCCCAGCGCCAGCGCGGCGGGCAGCGCCTGCACGAAAAGGATGCGGCGGCTGGCGGTGGCTGCGCCGTAGACGCCCGCCACCAGCACGCACAGCAGAAAGAACAGCTTGATGGCATCGCCCGCCTCGCCCAGCCACAGCCCCCAGAACAGGCCAGTGGCCAGAAAGCCGTTGTAAAGGCCCTGGTTGGCCGCCAGCGTGCGGGTTTGCGCGGCGAATTCGGGCGTCAGACCGAAGGCCCGGTGGCCGCGCGGGGTGTTCCAGAGAAACATCTCCAGCACCAGGATGTACACGTGCAGCAGCCCGATCAGGGCCACCAGCAGTTCGAAGGCGATGCGCATCATGGGCCGGAAGATGGTCGTTTCAGATCACGCTCAGTTCCACGTCGATGTTGCCGCGCGTGGCGTTGGAGTAGGGGCACACCTGGTGCGCGGCCTGCACCAGGGCTTGGGCGGCGTCGTGGGCCATGCCAGGCAGGCTCACGCGCAGGCGCACGGCGATGCCGAAGGCCTGGCCCACGGGGCCGAGATCGACCTCGGCCTCGATGGCCAGATCGCCCGGCAGCTGGATCTTCTGCCGCGCGGCCACGGCCTTCATGGCGCCGATGAAGCAGGCCGAGTAACCCGCGCCAAAGAGCTGCTCGGGGTTGGTGCCCTTGCCTGCGCCGCCGGGCGAGGAAAGTTGCACGTTCAGGCGGCCGTCGTCGCTGCGCGACTCGCCATCGCGCCCCCCGGTGGTGTGGGTGCGGGCGGTGTAGAGAACCTTGTCGAGGCTGGGCATGGAGGACTCCTTTGTGTCAGTGAAGGAGAGAGGATATACCATAAAAAAATGAGCTGCTTACGTATGGTATAAGCCATTTATAAAACAAAAATACTATGAAAGTGACTTATAACGTACGCAAGCAGCTCACTTTTATATGAATATCCTGATTCCATGCCCCGCATTGGCCCATGAAAAAACGGCCTCGACGGGCCGTTTCCTGCAGGCAGGGGGCAAGCCGCGCTCAGGACGAGCTGGCCACCAGCGTGTCAGCGGCGGCATTGGCCATGCCCTTGTCCTGGCCATCGCTGGCCGCGGCAGTGGCATCACGGGCGGCTGGTGCGGGCGTTGGCGCGCTTTGCTGCGCGGTGCGCAGCACGGCGTTGGGCGCCACGGCCTTGCCCTGGGCGGCGGCGCGCAGGCGGGCGTGTTCGGCCAGCACTTTCTTGCCATAGCCGCCGTCGCTGGGCAGGTTGGCCGCGCCCACGTACCACTTCAGCCCGCCTTCCACCGAGCCGGTGCGCGCGATGTATTCCTGCAGGATGCGCACGCCCACGCGCAGGTTGCTCTTGGGATCGAACGCGGCGAACTGGCCGCCGAAATGCTCGTATTTGTCGGAGTGGATGTGCGTCATCACCTGCATCAGGCCCTGCGCGCCCACCGGGCTTTGCGCAAAGGGGTTGAAGCTCGACTCGATCGCCATCACGGCCAGGATCAGCATGGGGTCCATGCTGGCGCTCTGGGCCACTTCATAGGCCTCGGCCACCAGCGCGGCCACCGGCTCGGGTGCCACGCGGTATTTGCGGGCAATCCACAGCGCCACGTTGGCCTGCTCGCGGGGCAGCGCGCCGGGGTCGGTGGCGGTGGCGCGCTCGATGGCACCCAGCTCGGGCGTGATGCCGCTGGCGGCCACCTTGCGCTCGGTCAGCCAGGACGTCAGGCGCTGCTCGCCCGCTTCACGCAGGTCAGGCCGCGCGCCCAGCACGGCCAGCGCCAGCACCACGGCCACGCCCACCAGGGCCAGGCTGTTGTGGGTGATCTGGAAAAAACCTTCGCCCACGTCACCGGCGAAGGTCTTGATGCCGCGCCCCATGGCGGCAAGTCGAGTGGTCACTGTCATGGCAATCCTTCTCAAGGCGCGTCAAGGTGGCGCATCGCCCAGACTGGCCGGGTCTGGCCCGGGTGGCTGGGGCAACGCGATCGCGCGTCGTGGGTACTTCGTGTACATGTCCGCGTGGCAGAGCGCGCCTTGGTGACGGTGAACGGCGCTGCTCTCGCTTCAGGGATGGCTGGTTAAGGCCACGCGGCTTGCCGGGGTGGCAAGTCGAAGGGGCGTTCCGTGTGCCAGATCACCCCCTGGGGTTTCCGAGTAGTTTGGTCGGAATTGCGGATTCTAGGAGCGCCTTTAATGCTCCGTCAACACTGAAAATTGGAGTCAACATTCTATTTTTGACATAAAGCGCTGTCTGCGCCGCATGCCGCTCGACTCTTGGGAGCAGGCGGCGGGCGCAAGCGCATGGTTTGCCGAGGCCTATTGAACAGCGCAATCCGCATCTGCCAGCGCATTGATATTTATCGCTGGCGTGCGCACGGCAGCGGGCCTACAGTGAGGGCGTCCGGGTTACCCGGGCACACGGTTGGCAAGGAACTCGCTGCCGGTAGCCGATACCGATGGATGAGCCACCACCAGCCATTTGAAAGAAGGCAATCTCTTGCCTTCCCCGCAGCCGGAAACACCACGCTTTCCGCTCGCGGCCCCAGGCAGACCACGGCGCTTTTGCCACGCTGCCTCCCAAGCCCGGCGCGCAGGCTCAAGGCCCTACCGCCGGGCTTTCTCGCGTCTGCGCGCTGCCATGGGCGAAAATACGCGACTGGCCCCCGCCATGCTGGCGCGGCGCTGCACACCCAGCCCCTCTTTTTTTGCCATGTTCCCTTTCACCCGATCTTCCCAAGACCCGCAGCCCGCCGCCGCCGAAGCTGCCGCCCCCAAGGCCCCCAAGGCCCCCGAGGCGCATCCGCTTGATGCGCTCACCGGCGGCGTTTTCTCGGCGGCCACCTCGGGCGAGCGCGCCCAGCGCGTGCGCGACTGGCTGGCCACCGAGCCGGGTATCGACCACATGCAAGAGGTCTACAAGGAACTGAGCGCCAAGGACAAGGGCGCGGCCAAGGCCCTGCGCGAAAAGCTCGACGAACTGCGCCGCGCCAAGGGCCAGGAAGCCGTGGCCGCCGAATGGGAAAGCAAGGCCCTCGCCCTGCTGCAAGCCGCGCGCCTGAACATTGCCGACGCGCTGGCCTGGCAGCGCGACGCCGCCCGCGCGGGCGCGCCGCTGTCGCGTGAGCCGCTGTCGGGCCTGCGTGCGCAGCTGGTCGACCGCGTCAAGAAAGTGGAAGACCTGCAACAGCGCGTGATGGTGCAGCGCGAAGCCGCCGTGCTGCTGGCCCAGCGCATCGAGCTGCTGTCTACCAAGCCCCTGGCCGACGCCCACACCCAGCAGCCCGGCCTGCAAACCGACGTGGACCAGTGGCGCGCCCACGCCCGCGCGCTGCTGGCCGATGCGCAATGGCTCAGCGTGGACGTGCGCTACCCGCCCCAGCTCGAAGCCGCACAAACCCAGCTTGCCGCCGTGTGGGACGCCTTCAGCGCCGCACTGGCCCAGGCCGCCGCTGCCGCCCAAGACAGCGCCGCGCCCCTGCCGCCCTTGCCCGTGTGGGCCGACGAGCTGCGCGCCGCGCGTGGCGAGCCCACCGCCGCCGCCGAAGAAGCCGCCAAACCCGCCAAACCCAAGGTCGACCCCGAGCAGCGCGCCGCCGCGCAAAAGGCCGTGGAAGCCGGCACCATGCTGCTGGAGCAGGCCGTGGCCGCGGGCCACACCAAGAACATGCACAGCGCCACGCAGGCGCTGCGCCAGTCGCTGAAAGCCCATGGCCGCCTGATCGACGACGCGCTGGAAGCGCGCGTGCACGCCGCCCTCGTCAGCGCCGGCGAGTTGGAAGGCTGGCAGCGCTGGAGCGCCGACAAGGTGCGTGAGCAACTCGTCGCCAAGGCCGAAGCCCTGCTCGTCAAGCGCAAGAAGAAAGCCGACAAGAGCGCCAAGGCTGAAGCCGCCGTGGTACCTGCGCCCGATGCTTCTGAAAATGAAGCAATTTCCGCTGATGTGACCAGCGCCGAGGCCGAAAAAGCGGCTGAACCCACGGCTGAAACGCCGACCGAAGCCGCCGCGCCTGAAGCCCCGGCAGACGAAGCCACCCCAGCCGATGCCGCCCCCGCCAAACCCCTGCCCACCACCGTTCTCGCCGCAGACGAGGAGTGGGTGCCCGCCATGGGTGGCCGCAAGCTGCAAGACGCCATCCGCAAGCTGCGCGAGGAGTGGAAAACCGCCGACCAGGGCGGCGCGCCCAACCACGCGTTGTGGAAGCGCTTTGACCGCGCCTGCAATGCCGCCCACCAGTTCGTCGACGAATGGCTCGCCAAGGTGCGCGCCGAAGCCGCCGAGCACAAGGCCCAGCGCCAGGCCCTGATCGACGAAGTCAAGGCCTGGGGCGAAGCCCATTCAGACACAGGCACAGGCGACGACGAAGGCACCGACTGGAAAGCCTTCAACCGCCAGATCCACCAGTTCTCCGACCGTTGGCGCAATGCTGGCCACCTGAGCGAAAAGCAGTTCGCCGAGTTGCAGCCGCAATGGAAAGCCGCCATCCACACCGCCGCCGCGCCGCTCGAAGCCGCGCAAAAGCAAAGCACCGCGCGCAGGCAAGCCCTGATTGCCGAAGCCGAACAGCTTGGCGCGGCACCCAGCCTGCGCATCGACGCCGTCAAGGCCCTGCAACAGCGCTGGCAGGCAGAAGCGCAGGCTGTGCCGCTCGACCGCAAGCACGAGCAAAAGATGTGGGACGCCTTCCGCAAGCCCATCGACGACGCCTTCAACCGCAAGGGTGCCGAGCGCGAGCGCCACCAGGCGGCCATGAGCGCGCACGACAAGGCCGTGCTCGACGCCGCCAAGGCCCTCGAAGCCGCCAACGCCAGTGGCGACGCGCAAAAAATCCGCGCCGCCATGGCCCAGCTCGAAGCCGCCACGCGCGGCGAGCTGCCCCAGACACCTGCCCCTGCGCCGGTTTCTGAAGAAAAAGCGGCTACAGCGCCTGAAGATACTACGCAAGAAGCTACTGAAAAAGAAGCGCCTGAAGCACCCGTCGATGGCGACACCACCGCAGGCGATGCAGCGCCCGCAGGCGCCCCGGCACCCGCTGCGCCACCCAAGCCCGCCAAGCCCCTCGTCGCCATGCGCGGCGACGACCGCCCCGGTGCCAAGCGCGCCGAGCCGTCGGCGGCGGGCGGGCGCGGCGGCAAGTTTGGCGACCGCGCGGGCGCGCGCCCCGGTGGCCGCGATGCGCGCGGCGGCCCCGGCGGCGGACGCTCGGGCGATCGCCGCGACGGCGCGGGCCGCTTTGGCGACCGCCCGCCGCGCGAAGACCGCGGCCCCCGCCTGGGCGACGCCGCCTTCCGCGCCCAGCGCGATGCGGTCGAGCAGGCGCAGAACCAGCTCAAGAAACTGGCCGCGCAAGCGCACGGCGAAACCGTCACCCACCTGCTGGGTGCCTGGGCAGAGCGCCAGCCCGACCAACTGCCCAGCGCACAGGAGCTGGGCCGTGGCGTGAGCGGCGGCACCCGCAGCGCCTGGGCGCAGGCCCTGCAAGCCGCGCCGCAAGGCAACGCCGCCGAAAGCCTGCTGCGCCTTGAAATGGCCGCCGAAGTGCCCACCCCCGCCGAGCACCTGGACGCCCGCCGCGCGCTGCAACTGCAACTGCTGACCCGCCGCAACGACCCGGCCCCTGCCCAGACCTGGGCGCAGGACGCCGGCAAGGTGCTGGCCACCGCGCACGACGACGCCAGCGCGCGCCGCCTGCAGCAAGCCTTGAAGGCGCTGCTGCGGCGCTGATGCTTCAAGCCATGCAGAGAAAAAAACGGGGCCTTGGCCCCGTTTTTTTATGGCCAATCCCATAAATAAGCCAACAGATATTTCGGCTATTGGCTCCTTCCCCCGTTGGGGGAAGGCTGGGATGGGGGCTGACCACCTTCGATAAGTTCACCGTGGTTGGCCCCCACCCCAACCCTCCCCCAGCGGGGGAGGGAGCAAGAAAC
>JAUNTQ010000059.1 GCA_030538605.1 Pseudomonadota bacterium | reverse complement strand
CCCTTGCCGTGCGCGTTGCCGCTGTCCCAGCTGACCAGTGCCTGCTCCAGCCCGCCGTATTGGCCGACGAAGCTGAAGGTGGTGGCCGCACCCGTGCCGCTGGTGGTGACGGCGAACAGGTGCTCGCGGCTGTCGGCCTCGGCGCCTGCGCGCTTGTTGCTGTGCGAGCCGATGAAGTACAGCGTGTTGCCGATGCGCGTGCTGGCTTCCACGTCCAGCTCTTCGCCGCGCAGGCCCAGCACGCCGTCAAAGCTCCACTCGGCCACCGCCGCGCCGCCCGCGCGCGGGTACACGCGCAGCACGCTGGCCTCGTCATCGCCCACGATCATCCAGTCGGCGTCCAGCGCGATGGCGGTGGAGGCGTCGGAGCTGCCCGAAGTGGTGCCGGGGTTGGGGGTGAACAGGGCGGTGTCGGCGTTGGCCGTGGCCGCCGTCAGGCTGAAGTCGTCGATGGCCAGGCCGTGGTCGTTGCCGTTGTCGTTGACTTCGGCCCAGCGCAGCCACAGCGTTTGCCCTGCAGTCCAGTTCAGGCCCGTGAGCGTGCCGCCCACATCGGCCACGCGGCCCGCCGCATTGCCATCCACCGCGCCTGCGGTGGCCCCGGTCACAGGCGATGCCCAGTTGAAATCAGCACCCGCTGGCGTCCACGTGACCACGGCGGCAAAGCTGCTGCCCATGCCGTATTCCAGCGTCATGGGCTGCGCGCTGGTGTTGCCGCCGTTGCGCCATTGTTCGCCGTTGAAGCGAATCGTCACACGGTCGATGGCGCTGCCGCTGTTGTTGGTGGCGGCCAGGGCGATCCAGCCGGCCACCGCGCCGCTGGCCGCGTTGCCGAAATACGCGCCCCCTGAGCCCAACCCACCCAGCGCGCGGTCGCTGGCGCTGCTGCCAAAACTGTAGAAACCGCCGCCGGTTCCCGTGCCCGAACCGGCCAGGTAAGTGGTGATATCGCCCTTGTTGCGGTCGAACAGGTACCAGCCTTCCAGCGTCTGGCCGTTGGCCCAGGCATTGCTGCTGCCCGAATCAGCCAGGCTGTCGAAGTTCTGCGCGTAATTGCCGGTAAAGCCGATGGGCGCGGCCAGCGCCCCCACCCCACACAAAGCAGCAGCCAGCACCAGCCAAACGCGCACGCGGCGCAAGGAAGAAAGAATGGACATGAAACACCCGACAACACCGCGCGCCCTCCTTCAGGGCGCGCCATGGCCGGGTTTATGACAGCCGTCGATGAAGCGGCCGTGACAGTCGGGCGGGCATTGGTGCCCGCCCTGCGAGGCTTGCCGTGTGAGCGGGCCGGGCTTGAGAGGGCAAGCCGCTGCCTGGCATGGCCGCAGGCTGGTCAGAGCGCAGCGAAACCCGGCAGCGCCGCTGGCCGGTTTGCTGGGTTTCGCTGCGCTCTACCCAGCCTACAAATAAATACATATCTGCTTGCGTACGTTTTAAAACGATTTCATATATAAAACATATTGAAATCGTTTTAAAACGTACGCAAGCAGCTATATTTTTATTCTTCACTCCCTACATCCGAGCATGACCCACCCTGCGGGCTTTTCCCTGTCACGCCTGCACGGCCCGCAGCGCGGCCTGCACGATGGCGGCGGCGTCCACGCCGAAGTGCGCGCGCAAGGCGGCGCGGCTGTCGCTGCGGCCGAAGCCGTCGGTGCCCAGGGTGACGTAGCGGCGGCCTTCGGGCAGGTGGGCGCGCACCAGCTCGGGCAGGGCGCGCACGTAGTCGGTGGCGGCAATCACCGGGCCTTGGGTGGGGGCCAGTTGCTGATGGCACCAGTTGGCGGTGGCGTCGGGTGCGCGGCCTTCGCGCCAGGCGCGTTCGGCCTCGGCGCCTTCGCGGGCCAGCTCGACGAAGCTGGTCACGCTCCACACGTCGGCGGCAATGCCGTGCGCGGCTTGCAGCGTGGCGGCGGCTTTGAGCACTTCGCCCAGGATGGCGCCGCTGCCCAGCAGTTGCACGCGGCGCTGGCCCGCGCCGCCGGGTTGCAGCAGGTACATGCCGCGGATGACGCCCTCATGCGCCTCGGGCGGCAGGCTGGGGTTGGCGACGTTTTCGTTGGTGACGGTGACGTAATAGAACTCGTCTGCCTGCGCTTGCAGCATGCGGCGTGAGCCGTGGTCGATGATGACGGCCAGCTCGCCCGCAAACGCAGGGTCGTAGCTGCGGCAGTTGGGCACGGTGCTGGCCACCAGCAGGCTGGTGCCGTCCTGGTGTTGCAGGCCCTCGCCGCCCAGCGTGGTGCGGCCCGAGGTGGCACCGATGAGAAAGCCGCGCGCGCGCTGGTCGGCAGCGGCCCAGATCAGGTCGCCTACACGCTGAAAGCCGAACATGCTATAGAAAATGAAGAATGGCAGCATGGCCAGCCCGTGCGTGCTGTAGCTGGTGGCGGCGGCCGTCCATGACGACAGCGCGCCGGCTTCGCTGATGCCTTCTTCCAGAATCTGGCCGCTTTTGTCTTCCTTGTAGGCGAGGATGGAGCCTGCGTCTTCGGGCTGATACAGCTGGCCAAAGGGCGCGTAGATGCCGACCTGCTTGAACAGGTTGGCCATGCCGAAGGTGCGCGCCTCGTCGGCCACGATGGGCACGATGCGCGGGCCCAGGTCGGCGTCTTTCATCAGGTTGCCCAGCTGGCGCACGAAGGCCATGGTGGTGCTCATGGCCTTGCCGTCGGCTTGCAGGGCGAAGGCGGCGGCGGCTTGCAGATCGGGCACGGGCACGGCAGGTGCCTGGGTGCTGCGCGCGGGCAAAAAGCCGCCCAGCGCGGCGCGGCGCTCGTGCAGGTAGCGCATCTCAAGGCTGCCTTCGGGCGGTTTGTAGAAGGCGGCTTGCTCGACCTGCGCGTCGGTCAGGGGCAGGTGAAAGCGCTCGCGCATGGCCAACAGCTCGTCAGTGCCCAGCTTCTTGTGCTGGTGCACGGTCATGCGGCCTTGCGCGGCGGTGCCCATGCCGTAGCCCTTCATGGTCATGGCCAGCACCACGCTGGGGCGGCCCCGCGTGCTGGCGGCGCGGGCGAAGGCGGCGTGGATCTTCACCGGGTCGTGCCCGCCGCGGCGCAGGCGGTCGATGTCGTCGTCGCTCAGGTGCGCCACCAGCGCTTGCAACTCGGGCGTTTTGCTGAAAAAAGTACGGCGGTTGTAGGCACCGTCGTTGGCGCTCAAGGTCTGGAATTCACCATCCACGGTGCCGGCAAAGGCGCGGGCAATGGCGTGGCTGTGGTCGCGCGCCAGCAGTGCGTCCCATTCGGAACCCCACAGGCACTTGACGACGTGCCAACCGGCACCGGCAAAGAGCGACTCAAGTTCATCCACGATGCGCCCGTTGCCGCGCACCGGGCCGTCGAGCCGTTGCAGGTTGCAGTTGATGACGAAGACGCAGTTGTCCAGCCCCTCGCGCGCGGCCAGCGTCAGCGCGGCGATGGACTCGGGCTCGTCCATCTCGCCGTCGCCAAAAAAGCCCCACACCTTGCGGCCATCGGTGCTCTGCAAGCCGCGCGCCTGCAGGTAGCGCATGAAGCGCGCCTGGTAGATCGCGTTGATGGGGCCAATGCCCATGGAGCCGGTGGGGAACTGCCAGAACTCCGGCATCAGGTAAGGGTGCGGGTAGGACGTGAGGCCCTGCACGCCTTGCTGCTCGGCGGTGAGTTCCTGCCGGTAGTGGCGCAGGTTGTCTTCGCTCAAACGCCCTTCGAGAAAGGCGCGCGCATACACGCCGGGCGAAGAGTGCGGCTGGAAATACACCAGATCGGCCCCGCCGGGCGCTTGCGGGCCTTTGAAGAAGTGCTGGAAACCGGCCTCGAACAAGTCCGCCGCCGACGCATAGCTGCCGATGTGCCCGCCCAGCTCGCCATAGGCCTGGTTGGCGCGCACCACCATGGCCATGGCGTTCCAGCGCAGGATGGCCGAGAGGCGCCGCTCCAGCTCCACATCGCCGGGGTAAGGCGGCTGCTCTTCGACCGGCACGGTGTTGACAAACGGCGTGACGGCCTGCGGATACCACGAGAGGCGGTGCGCGCGGGCGTGGGCCAGCAGCTCGTCCAGCAGCTGCACCGCCCGCTCGCGCCCGGTGCGCGGCGTGGCGGCGCTGGCGACGATGCTGTCAAGCGCGTCACGCCACTCCTGGATTTCCTGCAGGTCGAGGGGGTCGGTGGATGGGGTCATGGGAGTGCGGAAATGAATACCGGACGCAGAGGACGCAAAAGTGACGCAGAGGACGCAAAAAATTCAAAGCAAACTTCTTGGGTTTTTGTTTTTTTCGCGTTCTTCGCGCCCGGCAGTTATTGCTCCGAAAACAAGCAACTTGAAACTTTGTCATTCCTGCACAGGCGCATAGGAGCTAACTCAAGGGAAGCGCGACCAAAGAACTTCCCCGTCATTCCCGCGAAGGCGGGAATCCATCGTTGGCTCAGGTACCGAGGCTGGATTCCCGCCTTCGCGGGAATGACGGGATTGAATGAGGGCGCATGCTCCTTGAGTTAGCGCCCATGAGCGCAGGCGGGAATGACGGTGCAGGAGAGTGCATTCAAGTTGATTGTTTTCGAATCAACAGCTATTAGCTGCCTCTTTCGATCAGCCGTTCTTGAAGATGAAGCTGTACGCATTCAGCGCCGGCACGCCGCCCAGGTGGGCGTAGAGCACTTTGCTGCCTGCGGGGAACTCGCCCTTGCGCACCATGCCGATCATGCCGGCCATGCTTTTGCCTTCGTACACGGGGTCGGTGAGCATGCCTTCCTGCCGCGCGCACAGGCGAATGGCTTCCAGCGTGCTCTCGCTGGGCAGGCCGTATTCGGGGCCGCCGTATTCGGTTTTCAGCACCACGTCGGCGGCGGTGATGTCGCGGCCCAGCTCCACCAGCTGGGCGGTGTTCTGCGCAATGCGCAGGATTTGCGCGTGCGTCTGCTCGGGCTTGGCCGATGCGTCGATGCCGATCACGCGGTCGGCGCGGCCATCATCCGCAAAGCCCACCACCATGCCCGCCTGCGTGCTGCCGGTGACCGAGCAGACCACGATGTAGTCAAACTTGAAGCCCAGCTCTTTCTCCTGCTGGCGCACTTCTTCGGCAAAGCCGACAAAGCCCAGGCCGCCTTTCGGGTGCTCGGAGCAGCCGGCGGGAATGGGGAAGGGCTTGCCACCGGCTTTCTTCACGCGCGCCATCGCGTCTTCCCAGCTGGGGCGAATGCCGATGTCGAAGCCTGCGGCGTCCAGCGTCACTTCCGCACCCATGATGCGGCTCATCTCGATGTTGCCCACGCGGTCGTACACGGCGTCGCTGTAGTTGACCCAGTTTTCCTGCACCAGCACGCACTTCATGCCCAGATGCGCAGCCACGGCGGCCACCTGGCGCGTCTGGTTGCTCTGGATGCCGCCGATGGACACCAGCGTGTCGTAGCCGCCCTCGATCGCTTCGGGGATCAGGTATTCGAGCTTGCGCGTCTTGTTGCCGCCAAAGGCCAGGCCGCTGTTGCAGTCCTCGCGCTTGGCCCACAGCTCCACCTTGCCGCCCAGGTGTGCCGACAGGCGCTTGAGCGGCTGAATGGGCGTAGGGCCAAAGGTCAGGCTGTGGCGGGGAAACTTTTGCAGGTTCATGGCGAGGGCTCCAGTCAAGAAAAAAGGGGGTTGCGGATGCCCATGATCGTAGTCAGAACCGTATCGAACGTGCTTGCGTAGAGAACTTGATTCATGGCCTTGAGTTTTTCCATTCTCATGATTCAATGTGTTTCATTGCGCCAGATAGCAAATCAACGAAATGAAAAAACCCACCCCCACCACCCCGCCCGAGCTGGACCGCACCGACCGCGCCATCCTGCGCCAGTTGCAGCGCGACGCCAGCATCTCCAACGTGGCGCTGGCCACCAAGGTGCACCTGTCGCCCCCCGCCTGCCTGCGGCGGGTGGAGCGCCTGAAGCGCGAGGGCTTCATTCAGGCCACCGTGGCGCTGCTCAACCCGCAGGCGCTGGGCGCGGGCATGCTGGTGGTGATTGGCGTGGTGCTCGACCGCTCCACGCCCGAGGCCTTTGCCGCCTTCGAAAAAGCCGCCGCCAAAATCAGCGGCTGCATGGAATGCCATGTGGTGACGGGCGAGTTCGACTACCTGCTGCTGGTGCGCACGCGCGACGGCGACAACTTCAACCGCCTGCACGCCGAGCAACTGCTGTACCTGCCCGGCGTGCGGCAGATTCGCACCTTCATGGTGCTCAAGCAGGTGCTGTCGACCACGCAGATACCGCTGTGACGCGCCCCCAGCGCGGGTCGCCCGGCGGGGGCTCCGTCATCTGCCGGGGCGGCGATCCTTGAAAGCCGTGGCGAAAAAGTGCAGCAGCTCGGCGTCCAGCTCGGCCTTGACGGCTTCGGGTGTGGTGGGGCGTTCGGCCCCCGGGGGGTGGGCCGTGGCGCGGCCGCGCGCCTCGCGCATGCGGCGCTGCTCGGCCACGGCATCGCGTCCGACACGGTCGGCCAGCACGCGCACGCCGCGCGGGCCCACCTCGGCAAAGCCACCCAGCACGTCAATGCGGGCCTCCTCGCCTTCCACGGGCTGGTAGCGCAGCACGCCCGGCGCCAGCACGGTGAGCGCTGGCGTGTGGTGCCGCAGCACCCCCAGGCGCCCGGCGGCACCGGGAATGTCCACATGGGTCACCCGGCCGGAGAACACCACCTGGCCCAGCGTGAACACGTCCAGCTGAAACGGCGGGCGCATTTCCTGCGAAGCCAGCGAGGTGGGCGCCTGCGTGGGCGCAACGGGTTCGGGCGTGCTCATCTGCCGCCTCCTTTCAGCGCGTCGGCGCCCGCGATGATTTCGATGATCTCGCGCGTGATGGTTTCCTGCCGCGTCTTGTTGTATTGCATGGTCAGCTCGTCGATCACGCGAGTGGCGTTGTCGGTGGCGGCCTTCATGGCCGTCATGCGCGCGCTGTGCTCGCAGGCCACGTTCTCGGCCACGGCGCGGTACATCGTGGATTCGATGTAGCGCACCAGCAGCAGGTCGATCGCCTGCTGGGGCTCGGGCTCGTACAGGTAGTCCACGCCGTCCAGCGGGTCCACCGGCTCGCCCTCGGGCGGGGCGATCAGGGCCGGGTCCACCGGCAGCAGGCGCTCCAGCATGGGCTGGTGCACCAGCATGTTGTCGAAGCGATTGGTGGCCACGTACAGCTGCTCGATCTCGCCGTCGATGAACTGGTGCAGCGGCACCGACAGCGCGCCCAGCAGCTCCTCGGATTCGAGCAGCTCGCCGGCCACGCCTGCGGCCTCGGCCACGATGCGCGCGCCCGCGCGCCGCAGCGTGGCCAGCCCGCGCGCGCCCACCACGGTGACCGACACCGGGCGCCCGGCCTGCTGCCATGACTGCAGCTGCCCCAGGCACAGCTGCAGCAGCCGCAGATTGAGCGCGCCGCACAGCCCCTTGTCGGTGGTGATGACCACCAGGCCCACGCCGCCGCCCTTCTGGCGGCGCATCAGCGGCGGGCGGTAATCGGGGTGCACGGCCATCAGCCGCGACAGGATGGCCAGCAGCGCGCGCGAATAGGGCCGCACTGCCTCGGCGCGCTGTCGCGCGCGTCCCATCTTGATGAAGGCGATGCGCTGCATGGCCTCGGTGATGGTGCGTGTCTTGCTGACACTCTCGATGTGGCGTTTGATTTCACGAAGCTGGGGCATGGCGAATCGGTTTCTACCACCAACGCGCGGCGCGCTCAGCGCCCATGCACCTCGCCCAGGTGTCGCGTGCGCTGTGCAGCGGGCGTCACGGGCTCGGCCAGCGTGGCGAGAATGCCGCAGTCGCTTGCGCCGTGCGTGCCGGCGCAGCGTGCGCGCAAGGCCTTGAGCTGCCGCTGCAAGGCGCTGAGCTCGCGCATGCGCTGGTTGACGTGGCCGATGTGCGCGTCCAGCACGCGGTCGGCGGCGTGCGGATCGGCGTCGGGGTTGTCGCACACGGCCAGCAGCTCGCGCACTTCATCGAGCGACATGTCGAGGTGGCGGCAATGGCGGATGAAGCGCAGACGCACCAGGTGCGTCTGCTCGTAGCGGCGGTAGTTGGCGCCGGTGCGCGCGGGCGCGGGCAGCAGGCCCTCGCGCTCGTAGTAGCGGATGGTGTCCACCGGCGTGTCGGAACTGGCGGCAATCTCACCGATCTTCATGGCGCTTGACTCTGGAGTGACTTCAGGGTTTTCAATATAGCCCATGACGCACGAACACACCCTTCCCTCCTCGCACAACCACAGCCACGATCACGATCACGATCACGACCATGGCCATGCGCCGCACGCCGGCCCCTGCGGCGCCGTGCAGCCGCTCGCCCCCGCCGCCGCCCTGCCCGAAGGCGCCTTGCTGCTGCACATCCCCGACATGGATTGCGCGGCGGAAGAAAGCCAGATTCGCCGCGCGCTGGAGCCGGTGGCGGGCATTCGCAGCCTGCGCTTCGACCTGGCCGCGCGCACGCTGGGCGTGGACGCGCCCGAGGCCGCCTGGGGCCCCGCCGAACAGGCCATTGCCGCCACCGGCATGGCCACCACGCGCATGGTGCGGCCCGTGTCCGCCACCGAATCCGCACAGCGCCAGCGGCGCGAGATGGCCCGGCTGGGCGCGGCGCTGGTGCTGGCGCTGGCCGCCGAGCTGATGCACTTCTTCGCGCCCGAGACACGGCTCTTCGGCGCCTTGAGCATGGCCGTGGCCGCCGTGGCGATTGCGCTGTCGGGCCTGGGCGTTTACCGCAAGGGGCTCATCGCGCTGCGGCAGGGGCGGCTGAACATCACGGCGCTGATGACGGTGGCCGTCACCGGCGCCTTCGTCATCGGTCAGTGGGCCGAGGCGGCGATGGTGATGGCGCTGTATGCGCTGGCCGAGCTGATCGAGGCGCGCGCCGTGGACCGCGCGCGCGGGGCCATCCGCAGCCTGCTGTCGCTCGCCCCGCCGGTGGCCGAGGTGCGCCAGCCCGGCGGCGCGTGGCAGGCGCTGCCCGTGGCCGACATTGCCGTGGGCAGCGTGGTGCGCGTCAAGCCGGGCGAGCGCCTGCCGCTGGACGGGCGCATCACCGCCGGGCACGGCGCCATCGACCAGGCCCCGGTCACCGGCGAGAGCGTGCCGGTGGACAAAGGCCCGGGCGACGAGGTGTTTGCCGGCACCATCAACCAGCACGGCGCGCTGGAAATCGAAGTGACCGCCCCCGCCACCGACACGGTGCTGGCGCGCATCATCCACACCGTGGAGCAGGCGCAGGGCGCACGCGCGCCCACGCAGCGGCTGGTGGACCGCTTTGCTGCCGTCTACACGCCCGCCGTGTTCGCCATCGCGCTGGGCGTGGCGCTGCTGGGGCCCGTGCTGGCGGGGTGGGCGTGGGGCGCGGCCATCTACAAGGCGCTGGTGCTGCTGGTGATTGCCTGCCCGTGCGCGCTGGTCATCTCCACGCCCGTCACGGTGGTGAGCGCGCTGGCGGCGGCGGCGCGGCGCGGCGTGCTCATCAAGGGCGGGGTGTACCTGGAAGAAGCGCGCAAGCTCACCCACGTGGCGCTGGACAAGACCGGCACCGTGACCGAGGGCAAGCCCCGCCTGGTGGCGCGCGAGGTGCTGCGCCCCGGCCTGCCCGAGGCGCAGGCCTGGGCGCTGGCGCGCGCGCTGGCGGGCCGCTCCGACCACCCCGTCTCGCAAGCCATCGCGCAGGGACTGGACGACGGCGCACCAACCGCACCCGCCGTCGACGCCTTTGCCGCCGAGCCGGGCCGGGGCACGCACGGGCAGGTGGATGGGCACGCGCTGGTGCTGGGCAACCACCGCTGGATACACGAGCGCGGCCAGTGCAGCCCCGCGCTGGAAGCGCACATGGCCACGCACGAGCAGCAAGGCCGCACCCTGAGCCTGCTGGCCGACGACGCAGGCGTGATCGCCCTCTTTGCCGTGGCCGACGCGATCAAGCCCACGTCGCAGCAGGCCGTGCGCGAGCTGCGCGCGCTGGGCATCACGCCGGTCATGCTCACGGGCGACAACGCCACCACCGCGCAGGCCATTGCACACCAGGCGGGCATCAGCCAGGTGCAGGCCAGCCTGCTGCCGCAAGACAAGCTGCAAGCCGTGCAGACACTGGCCGCAGGCGGCACGCAGGCCGTGGGCATGGTGGGCGACGGCATCAACGACGCGCCCGCGCTGGCCGCCGCGCACATCGGCTTTGCCATGGGCCAGGCCGGCACCCACACCGCCGCCGAAGCCGCCGACGTGGTGCTGATGAACGACGACCTGCGCCGCGTGCCCGAGACCGTGCGCCTGTCGCGCCGCGCGCACGCCGTGCTGTGGCAGAACATCACGCTGGCGCTGGGCATCAAGGCCGTGTTTCTGGTGCTGGCCGTGGCAGGCAGCGCCACCATGTGGATGGCCGTGTTCGCCGACATGGGCGCCAGCCTGCTGGTGGTGGCCAACGGGCTGCGGCTGCTGGGCAAGGGCCGCGCCAATGGCTCGGGCGGTGCAGGACAGGCTGAACCAATGAACGGCTGAACTGCCTGACGCGCGCGGGCATCACGGCCCGCGCCGTTCAGCCCGCCACGCCGGGCACGTCCACGCGCGTGGTCCAGATCTGCGCCTCGCGCGCAGCGGCGCGGTGGTGCTCCAGAAAATCGGGGGCCACGCACAGAAACAGCGTGCGTCCGTCGGGGCCGCCCAGGGCGCAGGCAAAGCAGCCTTGCTCGCCGGTGGACACTTCCTGCAGCACGCGCCCGCCCTCGGCCACACGCAGCGCGCGGCGGCCAACGGCATCGGCCACCCACACGGCGCCTTCGGCGTCCAGCGCGCCGCCGTCGGGCGCCACCTTGGCGCCGGCGATGAAGTCGTCCACCTGCTCGCCCTGCACCAGCGGGCCAAAGCAGGCCCAGTCGCGGCGCGGGCCCAGGCTGCCGTCGGGGGCGATGTCGAACGCCGACAGGCGGTTGCCCATGGTCTCGTTGACGATGAGCGTGCGCCCGTCAGGCGTGGGCAGGATGGCGTTGGGAAAGTACAGCCCATCGGCCGCCACGCTCGCCTGGCCGTCCACGTCCACACGCGCCAGCCGGGCCGTGCGCGGCGCGCCGCCGCCCATCAGGTCGAAGCCGAAGTTGCCCACCCAGGCGCGGCCTTGTGCATCGACCGCCATGTCGTTGCAATGGCCGGTGGCGATGTGGGAGAGGTCGGCATGGGTGACGAGGCGGCCATCGGCCTCGCGGCGCAGCACGCGCCGGTCGCGCATGGAGACGATGAGCAGCCGCCCATCGGGCAGCCAGCCCAGGCCGGAGGGCTGTCCAGGCACCTCGGCCACTTTCTCCACCCGGCCCTGCGTGTCGCAGGTGATCACCTGGTGCGTGTAGAAGTCCGACAGCCACAGACGGCCGTCGCGCCAGCGCGGACCTTCAAAAAACGTGTAGCCGCTGAGCAGGGTGTGAAAGGCGGACATGCATGGCTCCTTGTGTGGGGTGCTGCCGACATGGCAGGCGCGCGCAGATATGACAGGTCTGTGCGCAGGCACAAGTTACATGAATAAAAAAGGGAGCTGCTTGCGTATGATTTAAAGAATTTTCAATATAAATATCATATGAAAATGTTTTAAATCATACGCAAGCAGCTCACTTTTATTTCATGCCCCTGGATACGTTTCAGTGATCCACGGCACTGACGCGCCACCGTCGCCAGACCCGCCAGGAAATTCGCAGGCTGCGTTCTACCCAGCCGGCCAAGACGTCTGCATGCACAAGCCTGTCAGCGAAAAGGACACCGAAGGGGGCTTTGTCTCTACCCCACCTGCGCCCACACCTTCTCCAGCCGCTTCACGCTCACGGGCTGCGGCGTGCGCAGCTCCTGCGCGAAGAAGGACACGCGCAGTTCTTCCAGCAGCCAGCGCAGCTCTTGCAGGCGCGCGTCCTGCACGCCCTTGCGCTCGGCCACCAGGCGCCAGAAGCGCTGGTCTTGCGCGCGCGCCTCGGTCATGCGCTGCGCGTCGCGCGCGGGGTCGGCGCGCAGCTTGTCCAGGCGCAGGGTGATGGCCTTCAGATAGCGCGCGAAGTGTTGCAGCGCGGGCCAGGGCGTGTCGTGCAGGAAGCGCTTGCCCATCAGGCGCTGCAGCTGCTCTTGCGCATCCTTCGTCGCCTCGGGCGCGTTCCTGGTGTCCTTGATCTTGCGCGCGGCCGTGGCGTATTCGGCAAGGATCACGCCCGCCAGGCGCGCAATCTCGCCCGCGATCAAGGTCAGGCGCGCGCGGCCTTCTTCCACGCGCTGCTTGAAATCGGCTTCGGTGGCAGGCAGCGGATCGGCAAGAAATGCGCGTGCCAGCGCCACGTCGATGATCTGCTGGCGCAGCTCTTCGGCGGTGCCCAGCGGCATGTAGGCCACGGCCATCTTCTGCAAGTCGGGGATGTTTTTCTCCAGATACTTCAGCGCATCCCTGATCTGCAAGGCAAACAGGCGGCGCAGGCCCACGCGGTGTTTGGCGGCGGCCACTTCGGGCTCGTCGAACACCTCGATCGTCACCGCGTCGCCCGCGTCGATGAGGGCCGGAAAGCCGATCAGCACCTGCTGTTTGCGGCGGATTTCGAGCAGCTCGGGCAACGTGCCGAAGGCCCAGGTGGTGTGGCGCACGTCGGCTGACAGGGCTTCAATTGATTCTTTTTTAATAGCATTTTGCGCTTGATTGGCAGGCGCTTCAGGGCGTTTCCTTTCATCATCTCCTTGCCCTTTGTCAGGTGCCGAAGGCAAGGCCACCTTCAGCCCCGCCAGCGCCTGGAACGCGCCGCGCGCCTCGCCGCCCAGCTCAGATTTCAGCGCTGCCAGGTTGCGGCCCTGTCCGCGCTGGCGGCCGTGTTCATCGACCACGCGGAAGTTCATGAACAGGTGCGCGGGCAGCATGTCGAGCTTGAAGTCGGTGCGTTTCACGTCCAGGCTGGTGACGTCGCGCACTTGCTTGAGCAGCGCGTCGGTCAGGCTGCCGTGGCCGAAGGCTTCGGGCGTGCCGAGCACGTCAGCCAGGCGTGCGGCGCTTTCGGGCAGGGGCACGAAGCGGCTGCGCGGTTTTTGCGGCAGGCTTTTGAGCAGCGCCTGCAGCTTGTCTTTCAGCATGCCGGGCACCAGCCATTCGCAGCGCGCCTCGCTCACCTGGTTGAGCACGAACAGCGGCACCGTCACGCTGAGGCCGTCGCGCGCATCGCCCGGCTGGTGCAGATAGGTGGCGGCGCAGTCCACGCCGCCCAGCCGAATCATCTTGGGAAACGCGCTGGTGGTGATGCCCGCCGCCTCGTGGCGCATCAGCTCTTCGCGCGTGAGGCGCAGCAGATCAGGCCTGGCGCGGCTGGCGCCCTGCCACCAGTGTTCAAAGTCGCGCCCGTTGCTGATGCCTGGCGGCACCTGCGCGTCGTAAAAGGCGTAGATCAGCTCGTCATCGACCAGCACGTCTTGCCGGCGGCTTTTGTGCTCCAGCTCTTGCACCTTGGCAATGGTCTTGGCGTTGGCGGGCAGAAAGGGCAGGCGACGCGCCCAGTCGTCGGGCCACTCGCCGCCCACCAGCGCTTCTCGGATGAAGATCTCGCGCGCGGCCTGCGGGTCTACCGCGCCATAGCTCTTGCGTCGGCCCGTGTAGACGGGCAGGCCGTAGAGCGTGGCGCGCTCGAAGGCGATCACGTCCTGCGCCTTCTTCTCCCAGTGCGGCTCCAGCAGTTGTTTCTTCAATAGATGGCCGCCCACTTCTTCCAGCCACTGCGGCTCGATGCCCGCAATGCCCCGGCCATACAGGCGCGTGGTTTCCACCAGCTCGGCGGCCACGATCCACTTGCCCGGTTTTTTGGCCAGGTGCGCGCCAGGGTGGCGGTGGAACTTGATGCCGCGCGCGCCCAGGTATTCGCCGCTTTGCGCCGCCTCGCCTTCCAGCTTGTGGCCCACGTTGCCCAGCAGGCCCGCCAGCAGCGATTTGTGCAGTGCCTCATAGCCTGCGGGCTGGGTGTTCTCGCGCCATTTGTGCTCGGCCACCACGGTGTGCAGCTGCGTGTGAATGTCGCGCCACTCGCGCACGCGGCGGATGCTGATGAAGTTCTGGCGCAGCAGGCTTTCCCACTGGCGGTTGCTGAGTTTGTGTTGCGCGCCGCCCTCACCGCCGCCCTCTCCCGGAGCGGGCAAGACGGACTTGCTCCCTCCCCCTCTGGGGGAGGGTTGGGGTGGGGGCAGCCCCGCATCGCCAGCCGCCAACGCCTGCTTCGCAGCAGCCATCGCCAATGCCGCCCGCTGCGCCGCTGGCAGCGTGGCCACGTTGGCGGGCTTTTTCGCCGCGCCCCGCCCTTCCCTCGCCACCATCTCCCCGCGCGTCTTCACCCCATGCCCGCCGCGCGCATCGTGCAGCCATTGCCACAGCCGCAGATAGCCGCTGAACTCGCTCTTGTCGTCGTCGAACTTGGCGTGTGCCTGGTCGGCCTGGGCTTGGCTCTCCAGCGGGCGGTCGCGCACGTCTTGCACGCTCAGGGCGGCGGCGATGATGAGCACCTCGCTCAAAGCGCCACGCTCGCGCGCTTCCACCAGCATGCGGCCCACGCGCGGGTCCAGCGGCAGGCGCGCCAGCTCTGCGCCCAGCGGCGTGAGCTGCTGCGCCTCGTCCATCGCGCCCAGCTCTTGCAGCAGCTGAATGCCGTCGGCAATGGCGCGGCCGGACGGCATGTCGAGAAACGGAAAATCCTCCACCCGCGCGCCCTCGCCACCCAAGTGCAGGCTCTTCATGCGCAGGATGACGGCGGCCAGCGACGAGCGCAGGATCTCGGGGTCGGTAAAGCGCGGGCGGCTGGCAAAGTCCTTCTCGTCGTACAGGCGAATGCACACGCCGTCGCTCACGCGCCCGCAGCGCCCGGCGCGCTGGTTGGCCGCCGCCTGGCTGACGGGCTCGATCAGCAGCTGCTCCACCTTGCTGCGATAGCTGTAGCGCTTGACGCGTGCCGTGCCTGCGTCAATCACGTACTTGATGCCCGGCACCGTGAGCGATGTCTCGGCCACGTTGGTGGCAATCACGATGCGCGGCGCGCCGTGCGTGTCGAACACGCGGTCTTGCTCGGCCTGGGAAAGGCGCGCAAACAGCGGCAGCACCTCGGCGCTGCGCGTCACCGGGCGGTGCGCCAGGTGCTGGCGCAAATGCTCGGCCGCTTCGCGGATCTCGCGCTCGCCCGGCAAGAACACCAGAATGTCCCCGCCCGGCCGCCCGGCCCACAGCTCGTCCACCGCATCGGCCATCGCGTGGTTCAGGCTGTATTCGCGCGACTCTTCAAACGGGCGATAGCGCTGCTCCACCGGGTAAGTGCGGCCCGACACCATCAGCACCGGCGCGGGCTGGCCCTGGGCATCGGCAAAGTGCTGCGCAAAGCGGTCGGCATCGATGGTGGCCGAGGTGACGATGACCTTCAAATCGGGCCTGCGCGGCAGCATCTGCTTCAAATACCCGAGCAGAAAGTCGATGTTCAGGCTGCGCTCGTGCGCCTCGTCGATGATGATGGTGTCGTAGTTCTTCAGCAGCGGATCGGTCTGCGTCTCGGCCAGCAAGATGCCGTCGGTCATCAGCTTCACGCTGGCGCCGGGCGACAGCCGGTCATTGAAGCGCACCTTGTAGCCCACCACCTCGCCCAGCGGCGTTTGCAGCTCGTCGGCAATGCGCTTGGCGACGGACGTGGCCGCAATGCGGCGCGGTTGCGTGTGGCCAATCAGCCTGCTGCGCTGGCCCGCCGGTGCGTTGCAGCGGCCCCGCCCCATCGCCAGCGCTATCTTGGGCAACTGCGTCGTCTTGCCCGAGCCCGTCTCGCCGCAGACGATCACCACCTGGTGCGCGCGCAGCGCCGCCATGATCTCGTCCTTGCGCGCCGACACCGGCAGCGCATCGGCAAACGCCAGCACCTTGGGCTGGTTGGCCGCTACAACTTCAGGACGACGCTCGCGCGCCGGACGTTCGCTGCGGGGGGATTCGGTAGGGGAAGAGCGGCGCGGTTCAGTCATGGGGTGCGGGATTATCCCAGTGCGCGGCCCGGGCGAAAACCAGCGCCGCACCAGTAGCATCAGCGCCCCAAGCCATCTGTTTCAACCGGAGGAGAACCGCATGATCCGCACCCTGTCCGCCCTGGCCTTCGCCGCCACCCTCGCCGCCTGCGCCAGCGCACCCGACACCCACAAGATCACCGCCCCCACCGCCAACAGCGGCCTGTCAGGCACCGCCCCCGTGGGCATGGTCGATCTGGCCGCCCACAAGATGCCCGGCACCCCATCCGACTACGACCTGCGCGCCCGCGCCCTCACCCTCGCCCCCGGTGGCGGCATCGCCGAGCACCCCCACATGGGCCGCCCCGGCATCGTCCACGTCACCAAAGGCACCATCGTCGAAGGCCGCGGCGCAACCAAGCGCGTCCTGAAAGCCGGCGACTTCTGGCTGGAAACCTCCGACACCAGCCACTGGTTCGTCAACCCCAGCGCCACTAAAACGGCGGAGCTGTGGGTGGTGGACATCGTGCCGAAGGGGAAGTGAAGCCCGGCATCGCCGCGGCCACGAAAGCGGCGTGGGCCATGGGCGTTTGCAGGCCTCACAGCTTGATCATCAAAAAAGACACGACTTACGCAAAAAGGACCTCGCCACAGGCGTTTCATGGTGTCGACCGGCTCAAATCTGGCTGAATTGCGTAAGTCCTACAAGACTTGATCAGCAAGAACTTTCAGACAGTCCGTGCCCGCGTGTCTGGCTCCCTCTCCCGCTGGCGGGAGAGGGTGGTGCGCGGTTTGTTCACCCGGTGGGGTGGCGCTCCCCCTCACCCCGGCCCTTCCCTCTGCGGGCGGAGAAGGAGTGCTACGTGGCGCATCTGAGACGGCTCGCCACTCAAGCAAAAAGAGCAGCGCAGGAAAAAAGAAATCAAGTCAAAAATGGCCATATCGCCCACCAGTAAAGCGCAAACAGCTATCAATTAAATTGCATACAGGCTGATGACCAAGTGGCACGGGCCTTCCTGCCCGCGCGGGTGGCCGGGCGCCGGGCCGCCACCGTCGCCATTTACTTCTTGCCTTCGAGCCGCGCCTTGACCTTTTGGCCCAGCTCGGAGATGCGCCCTTCCACCTCGTCCTTCCAGGTGTCGAACTTTTCGTGCCATTCGGCGCGGTGCTTGGCGCGCAGCACCTTGCGTGCTTCCTGGGCGGCGGCTTCCTGGGCTTGCACGGCGGCTTCCACTTCCTGCATCACCGCGTCGGTGGGCCGGCGCAGCACCACCGCGCCCAGGGGCTGGGCGATGCCGTCGATGACTTCCACCGCCGCTTCGCGAACGCTGGCGACCACCGCCGTGGTGCCCGGCGGCAGGGTGCGGGTGAACTGCTCGATCAGGCTCAGGCGCGTGCCCGCCACGTCCACCGCCGCCAGCGAGCCTAGCGCGGCGCCGGTGGCGCCCAGGGCCAGCACGCCCAGCGGGCCGGCCAGCACGCCCAGCAGCGCGCCCAGCATGGTGCCGACCAACGGCGCGTCGCTGGCGGCGCCGTCGTTGCAGGCGTCGCGGATGTCCAGCGCGCCGTTCGCATCGCGCTCGATCACGGCGGCGGTGATGAGCTTCACACGCCCGTCGGCGGCGGCGGTCTTCAGCTCGCTGAACGCCTGGTAGGCCTTGCTCTGCTCATCAAAGGTGAGCAGGATGATGTTGTCTTGCATGCGTGGTTCTCCTGTACCGAGGTGACGCCAGCGGCGAGCCGGTGCTGGGCCGCTGGCGTCACGCCGACATCAACGGTTGGTTTTTTCCGAGGCGATGCTGCTTTTCATGACGCGCTCGTAGGCCGACTTGGTCAGGTTGACCTTGCAGTACTCGTCCAGCTCGGGCTGGATGGTGTCGGTGCCCGCCACGTCGAGCACGGCCGCCGGGTCGCCCTTGCGGGTGTGGCCCACGGCGTAGTAGATGAACTTGGGCTTGAAGGTTTCGTCCAGCGCCAGATAGTCCGCGCAGGTGGTCTGGACGATGGGCTTGCCGCCGGCGCCCGGCGATGCGGCCTGCGCCGTCGACACACCCAGGCCCAGACCCAGCGCCAGGGCAGAAAGATAAGCAGTGGTTTTCATACTCGTACTCCATTGAAAAACGCGGGCAATGAAATGCCGTGACGGCGGCGCGCGGGGGCGCCGGCCCGTCATCGGCCCTGGCGTGCCCGCACCACGCCGGTTCCTGATGGGTAAAAAAAGGGGGGCGCGCCCGCCGTTCAGGCGGCCGGCGCCGTCACAAGCCATGCGCCAGCACCACGCTGAAGGGCAGCGCCACCACCATGCCGACGGTGGTCAGCAGCATCAGCCCGGCCAGCTCG
>JAUNTQ010000058.1 GCA_030538605.1 Pseudomonadota bacterium | reverse complement strand
GGAGACGATTTCCTGGGGGGTCATGCTGGACATGTTGAACGTTGGTCAGGTAGGTTGGGGGAAGCGGAGCGAACCCCAACAAGGGCGCTTGAATTTCACACGCCGCCCGTTGGGTTTCGCTGCGCTCAACACCAACCTACAACGGCTGGACATGGGGTTCTTTCTCGAAAAAATGACCAATGACCTCGCTGCGCTCGATGGCTTTGCCGCTGCGCGGCATCCATGACCCGGCGCAGCCGCCGTCGTCAACGCCGCGCGGCGGCGAGGTCAATCGTCGTTCGTCACAAGGTTTCGATCGTGTGGTGCATGTTGGTGTAGATGCACAGCTCGCCCGCGATTTCGAGCGACTTCTTGACGATGTCGGCAGCGGGCAGAGCGGTGTGGTCGAGCAGGGCCTTGGCCGCCGAGTGGGCGTAGGCGCCGCCCGAGCCGATCGCGACCAGGCCGTGCTCGGGCTCCAGCACGTCGCCGTTGCCGGTGATGATGAGCGAGGCGCTGTGGTCGGCCACGGCCAGCATGGCTTCGAGCCGGCGCAGCACGCGGTCGGTGCGCCAGTCCTTGGTCAGCTCGATGGCGGCGCGCGTCAGGTGGCCCTGGTGCTTGTCGAGCTTGGCCTCGAAGCGCTCGAACAGGGTGAAGGCGTCGGCCGTGGCCCCTGCAAACCCGGCCAGCACCTTGCCGTGGTAGAGCTTGCGCACCTTGCGCGCGCTGCCCTTGACGACGATGTTGCCCAAGGTGACCTGACCATCGCCGCCGATGGCCACTTGCCAGCCGTCTGCGGTTTTGCGCCGCACGCTGACGATGGTGGTGCCGTGAAAAGATTCCATCGTCCCCACATGCGGGCGCTGGCGACCAACACAAGCCCCCCGCACGCCACCGAGGGTGGTTTTTCAGGGCCTCATCACGGTAGGGTGGGTGCTTGCACCCACCCTACGAAACGTGAGGGCCGCGCAGCAGGCCTTTTCAGAAGGCCGCGGAGCAGGCCATTCCAAACCGCCCAAGCCGGGGTTCCCCCGGCGACCAGCGGTGTCCCCCTGGGGGGATGACGCCGAAGGCGGCTCAGGGGGGATGTCAATCCACCCTGAGCAGGATGCGCGCCACCCCGTTGATGCCCACCACGCCGAAGAAGGCGGCCACCAGGCGGTTGACCTGCTTGAAGGTGATGGACTTGCCCTGCGCCTGGGTGGCCATGGCCCAGTTGAGCAGGTCGCCCGCAGCACCGAAGTCGGCGCGCAGCAACTGGCGGCAGTTGATTTCGTAGACAAGGGTCGAAACGCTGCCGTGCAGCTTGCGCAGCGCGTCTTCGGCGGAGCCGACCAGCTCGCCTGCAAGCTCGCCCTTGGCCACGCCGTCGTCGTGCGGCTGCCCTGCCGCGTGGCGCACGTCGGTGGCGGAAAAGGAGACCGGGTCGGCAGGGTCCCGGGCGTCGTCGCCGAAGGCGCTGGGCTGCAGGGTCTTGCCTTCCTCGTTCATGGGCGTGTAGCGGCTCTGCGGGTCTTCCCAGGCAGGGGGCGAGACTTCGTAGGTGACGCAGTAGTTGAGGGCCACCACTTCGAACTCGTCGATGTCGCCCATCACGCGCAGCACGGCCAGGCGTGCCTCCCACCACTGGGGGTCGGTCTCGCGGTCGTCGGTGGGCGACTGCTCGGTGAGCAGCGCGAGCAGCGTCTCGGCGCCCAGGAACTTCACGCGCACGGCGGTGTTGGCAAGATGCTGAAGCGCCTCGATCAGCGCCGGCAGCGCAGCAGGGTCGATGGCCTTGAGGTGACGCCAGTCGATGCGCCAGGGCGGGGCCTGTCGCCCCAGTGTGGCCTTGAGCGTGGCGACCGACTGCGTGCCCACCGAGGACGGGCAGACCCAGTGGAACAGGCCGGTGGTGGTGGCCGTGGGCAGCATGGGCGCGGGTGCCGAGGCGCGCTCGGTGACCAGCGCCCACTGCGGCGGGGAGCGGCCAAAGCGCGCGGCAAAGTCGAGCGCGGCGTCGTCGAAACGGGTCTGCTGGCCGCTGGCGCGGTACAGGTCGAACAGGGTGAGCCAGGTGTCGACGTCGTCTGCGCGGGGGCCGCCTTCTGCGAGCAGGGCACGCAGGCCGGCTTCGGCACCGGCGGTGTCGCCGTTGGCAAAGCGGATGGCGGCCTCTTCGATTTCGGGGTCTTGCCGTGCCTCAATCAGCACTTCGACGTTGAAGTCTTCCGCGCCACCGAAGGCCACCATGGGCTGGGTGACGGTGAATGGCTGCTCAAGCGGCACGGGGGCGGGGGCGGCTGGCGCAGCGCGGCTCGCCTGCGCGCTTTCGGCACCCGGCAGGGTCGTGGTGCCGAAAGCCAGCGGCGGCAGCTCGCGCACGGGGGGGCGTTCAAGCGGGCGCACGGGGGCGCGCTCGGACAAGGGGGTGGGCGTGGTCCTGGCGTAGGCGGTGTCGCCAGGGGCAGGGGTGGCCGACGCAAGGGCGGTGTCCGCGGTGCGTGGCGCGTGGTGCGGCGCGGCCTGTGGTGCGCCGCCTGTCTGCGGGTGAGGCTGCGCGTCGATGGGCGCAACGGGTGCCACGCCGTCGGTGTTCTTGCGCTTGAACCACGAGGTGGCCATCTGCGCCTCGATCTGGTCGATCTTCTCCAGCGTGCGGGCACGTTCGCCGGTTCGGGGCGGCTGGCTGCTGGGGTAGAAGGAGGCGGCAGCGGCGGCGGCTTCTTCGCCCGGCACGCGCTCGCGCCGGCGCAGCTTGCGCAGCATGTCGAGTTCGCGGTTGCGCACGAAGTCGTTGCGGCGCTTGCGCTCGATCATTTCCTTGAGCGCCAGGCGCGATTCGGTGTTGCCTTCGTCGCTGATCGGCCGATCCAGGTCGGCCCAGTGCGTGGTGGGGCTGGTGACGAACTTCACCACTTTGGACAACAGGCCGCTGCCCGTTCCAGTGTCTTTGCTCATGAGGGTTGACTCCGTCTGCCAGGCGCATGGCGCACGGGACCTGACACTATAGCCACCGCAGCGCGGCCCGCGCCAGGCGAGCGGCATGCGCATGGCCTGCTTTTGGTCACTGCGTGAAGAAATCCACGCCGCGCCCCGGCCAGGGCGCGGGGGACTCAATCACCGAACATTTTCTGCTTGAGCTCGCGGCGCTGCTGCGCCTCCAGCGACAGGGTGGCGGTGGGGCGCGCCAGCAGGCGGGGCACGCCGATGGGCTCGCCCGTTTCGTCGCAATAGCCGTAGTCGCCCGAGTCCACGCGGTCGATGGACTGCTCGATTTTCTTGAGCAGCTTGCGCTCGCGGTCGCGCGTGCGCAGCTCCAGCGCGTGCTCTTCCTCGATGGTGGCGCGGTCAGCGGGGTCGGGCACGACGACGGTGTCGTCACGCAGGTTTTCGGCGGTCTGGCCGGCGTTGGCGAGGATGGCGTCTTTCTGCTCCACGAGCTTGAGGCGGAAGAAGGCCAGCTGCAGGTCGTTCATGTACTCGCTGTCGGGCATGGCGACGACTTCGGCGTCGCTCATTTCCTGGGCGGTCTTGGTTTTCCAGTTGTTGGCCAGCTTGGGGTCTTTTTTGACGGGCACGGCCACGATGGGGGGCGCAACGGTAGGCATGGGAAGGATCTTCGTCTTGGGCGCGGGCGCCGGGGCGGCCGCAGGTGGGGGGGCCGCGCCTGCCTTGGTCTTGCGGGCGGCCGGGGGCGCGTTCTTGGCCGTTGCCTTGGGCACGGGCGGGGTGGTGGGCTTGGCCTTGGGTGTGGCCGGGCTCTTGGTAGCCGCGGATTTCACTGTCTGCTGTCTCCTGCCGCAGCTGTGCGCCTTTGTGGGTGCGTGCGGCCGAATGTTGAGCGGGTGAAGCAGTGTCTTTTTCACCCGCACCAAGCCCTGTTGTTGACCTTCTTGGGCGGCTTGACCGGCGGCGCTTGCGGCGTGCGGCGGTCTGTCCGAAGGCGGCGATTGTATCGGCCTGCGATGGCGGTGGGCCGCGACCGCGCGGCGGCCTTCATGCGGCAGGAAAAAGCGCGGGGAGCGCGCGCGACGGAAAGCCGCTCAGGCAGGGGCGATGCACTGTTCCAGCCCCTGCGTGAGGATGTCGCGCGGCAGCTCGATGCCGATGAAGACCATTTTGCTGCTGCGCTTTTCGCCTTCGCCCCAGGCAGGCCCCAGGTCGCTGCCCATGAGCTGGTGCACGCCCTGGAAGATGACTTTGCGCTCGGTGCCCTGCATCCACAGCACGCCTTTGTAGCGCAGCATGCGCGGGCCGTAGATGTTGACGATGGCGCCGAGGAAGTCTTCGAGTTTGGCGGGGTCGAACGGGCGGTCGGCGCGAAAGACGAAGCTCTTGACGTCGTCGTCACGGTGGTGGTGGTGCGCATGGCCATGACCGTGACCGTGACCGTGGTCATGCTGGTGCGAGGGATGGTCGCAGTGTTCGCCGTCGTGGTGGTGGTGCTCGTGGTGCTCGTCGGCGGCGAGGAAGTCGGGGTCGATGTCGAGCTTGGCGTTGAGGTTGAAGCCGCGCAGGTCGAACACGTCCTTGAGGGGCACTTCGCCGAAGTGAACGACACGCTGGGGTGCGCGCGGGTTCATGTGCGTGAGGCGGTGCTGGAGCGCGGCGAGTTCATCAGCAGAAACGAGGTCGGCCTTGCTGATGAAGAGCTGGTCGGCAAAGCCGACTTGGCGCTGCGCTTCGACGCGGTCGTTCAGCTGGCTGGCGGCGTGCTTGGCGTCGACGAGGGTGACGATGGCGTCGAGCAGGTAGCTTTCGGCGATTTCGTCGTCCATGAAGAAGGTCTGGGCCACCGGGCCGGGGTCGGCCAGGCCCGTGGTTTCGATGACGACGCGTTCGAAGTCGAGCTCGCCCTTGCGCTTTCTGGCGGCCAGATCGGCCAGGGTGGCGCGCAGGTCTTCGCGGATGGTGCAGCAGATGCAGCCGTTGCTCATCTGGATGATTTGCTCGCCTTCGTCGGTCACGAGGATGTCGTTGTCGATGTTCTCCTCGCCGAATTCGTTTTCGATGACGGCGATTTTCTGGCCGTGGGCTTCGGTGAGCACGCGCTTCAAGAGCGTGGTTTTGCCCGAGCCGAGAAAGCCGGTGAGGATGGTGGCGGGGATGGGGGACATGGGCGGCGGCACTGCGGGCCGGGGTATGAATGGAAGGCGGAGAGTGTAGCGGCGCGGCTGTGTGCAGGCAGGCTGAAACAATAAAAAAATGAGCTGCTTGCGTACGTTTTAAAATGAAATAATATATAAAAATATCTGAAAATGCTTTAAAACGTACGCAAGCAGCTCCTTTTTTTAATAAACCTTGTGTCAGCCAGTGCGTCTTTTGGCGCGAGGGTGGGCCGCGTCGTAGGCGGTGGCCAGGTGCTGGAAGTCGAGCCGGGTGTAGACCTGCGTGGTGCGGATGTGGGCGTGGCCCAGCATCTCCTGCACGCCGCGCAGATCGCCGCTGGATTGCAGCAGGTGGCTGGCAAAGGAGTGGCGCAGCACGTGGGGGTGCAGGGACGCGCGCAGCTGGGCATGCACGCCACGGCGCTTGAGGCGCTGCCAGATGGATTGAGAGGTGAGCCGCGTGCCGTCGCGCCCGATGAAGACGGCCTGCGCGGCGTCGCCTTCGGGCGGGTTGCGCGCGCCGCTGATGCGCTGCGGCAGCCACTGCGCCAGCGCGGCCAGCGCTGCGTCACCCAGCCGCACGGCGCGGCGCTTGCCGCCTTTGCCTTGCACCTGCACTTCGGTGGCGGCCAGGTCGATCCAGCCGCGCCCGGCGCGCAGGGCGGCGTCGCTGGCGGCCACGTCGAGGCCGGTGAGCTCGGCCACGCGCAGGCCGCAGCCGTAGAGCAGCTCGACGATGGCGGCGTCGCGCGCGTCGAGCCAGGGGTCGTCGCCTTCGACGTGCTGGGCGGCCAGGTGCATGGCTTCGTCCACCGTCAAGGCCTTGGGCAGGGAGGGCTCTTCGCGCGGGGGGCGCACGTCTTGCACGGGGTTGGCGCGGATGAGGTCTTCGCGCCCCAGCCACGCATAAAAACCACGCCAGGCGGAGAGGATGCGGGCGATGCCGCGCGTGCTGCGCGCCTGCCCGCGCATGCGCGCCACCCACTGGCGCACATGCGCGTGTTGCACCTGCACCAGCGGCAGACCAGCGGCGGCGGCGAGGGCGGCGAGTTGCTGCAAGTCACCCGCATACAGCTCCACGCTGCGCGCAGCCAGGCGCTTTTCGACGCGCACGTGCGTCAGGTAGCGGTCGATGAGGGCATCGGGCGCGGGCGGCGCGTGGGCTGGAACGGGTAGCGACATGCGGACGCCGGCCGCGCTCAGCGCGCCGCCGCGCGGCGCGCCAACTCAATCAGATCGGCGCGCTGTGCGGGCGTAGGTTCCTGGTTGCCAGCGGGCATGAAGCTGAACTCGTGGCGCTCGCCCGGCACGAAAAACGCCACCTGCGCGCGCTTGGCGCCGCTGGTGCAGCGGTGGCTCAGCTCGGCCTGGGTGCCCAGGCTGGGCACGGCTTCGTTGGCGCAGTCGGCGGGGCGCATGCTCTCGGTCAGTTGCGCCTGCGTCTGCGCGTCCAGCCCGCCCATGCGGCTGAAGTTGAGGATGCCGCTGCGCGCGCTGGCCAGGCAGCTGTCGCTGCCGAAGGATTCGATCTTCACGGCCTGCGTACCCAGCAGCTTGCGCACCAGCGCCGTGTCAAGCGCGGGGCACTGCCCGGCGCGGGCGGCCGTGGGCGCGCGGCCGGTGTCGGCCACGGCAGCCTGCAGCAGCGTGCGCAGACCGTCCAGCTCGCCGGCCACCACGCCAGGTGCCTGTGGCGGCACGAACATGCCCGACAGCAGGCCGCGCCCAGCCGGCACATACCAGCCGGTGGCGCTGACGCTGCCCTGCTCCGCAGCCATGCTGTAGAGAAAGCCGCCGGACGCAGGCAGCGCGGTCAGCGTGTAGGTCTTGCCGAACTCGGTGCGCATGTGGCGCAGCATGGCGGCGGCCTCGGCGGGAGAAGAAAAGTACTGCTGCAGGAAGCTGAGCGACGCCTGACTGGTTGAGCGGCCCTCGCGCCGCTGCCCGGAGAACTGGCAGCCCCCGGCGCCGCCGCTGTCCAGCGCCCAGCTGTAGTGCGGCAGCGCGGCCTGCACCTGTTCGACCGACACCATGCTGCAGGGCTCTGCTGCGCGCGCCGCCCCCGGTGCGCCCACCCAGGCCACCAGCGCGCCTGCGCACAAGGCCAAGCGCCAGGATGAAGAAAACGTACGGGTGAAAAAGCGTGCAGGCATGGGCATGAGAAATGGTGTGTGCAGTGGTGCGGCGCTGTGGGAGGGGGTGGTGGACGCCTACACGTCCCGCACCCGCGACAGCGCCGCGCTGGCCAGCTCGGCGATGCGCTCGAGAAAGTCGGTGGCCATGCCGGCCTGGTAGCGCTGGCTGTCGGGCGAGGCGAGCACGAGCAGGCCGAAGGCCGGGCTGGCTGCGCCCAGGCGCAGGGGAATGAGCGCGAGCGAGGCGGCGGCGTCGGCATCGTCCAGCCACTGCACGGCGTCAAAGCCGGCGTTCACGCCGCAGTAGGGGGTGGTGAGCGAGCTGGCGAGGCTTTTCACGTCGTCGCTCGCGCCCTGGGCGAAGGGCTGGTCGGCGTAGACCTCGGCCACGTCCCACACTTTCACGGCGGCCTGGGGCACGCTGAACTGGGCCTTGATTTCGCTCACCAGCACGGTGGGCAGATCGACCGGGCGGGCCACCAGAAAGAGCTGGCGCGACCAGCGCTGAAGCTTGTCGCCGATGAGCATGTTCTCGTTGCCGTGGCGCATCATCTCCATCAGGCGCTGCTCCAGCACCTTGATTTTTTCGCGCAGCATTTCGGCCTGGCGCTCTTGCAGGCTGACGGCGCGCCCGCCGTGCGGGCTGGTCAGGTGCGCGGCGGCCAGCAGGTCGGCGTGACGCTCGAAAAAGTCGGGCGTGTGCACCAGAAACTGGGCGATGTCTTCTTCGGTGATGGGGTTCATGGCGGAGGGGTTCATGTCGTCAGGTCGGGGGCAAGTCAGGCAGGTGGGCTTCGCCCTCGAACACGGTGGTGGCGGGGCCGCTCATGCGCACGGGGTCTTGCGCGCCGCCGGCCCATTCGATGGTGAGCACGCCGCCGCGCGTGTGCACCTGCACGCGCGCATCCAGCAGGCCCAGGCGGATGCCGGTGACCACGGCGGCGCAGGCACCGGTGCCGCAGGCCAGGGTTTCGCCCGCGCCGCGCTCGTGCACGCGCAGGTGCACCTCGGTGCGGCTCGCGATCTGCATGAAGCCCGCGTTCACGCGCCTGGGAAAGGCCGGGTGGGTCTCGATCAGCGGGCCTTGCACTGCCACAGGGGCGGTGTCCACGTCGGCCACGAGCTGCACGGCGTGGGGGTTGCCCATGGACAAGACTGCTACGTTTACAATAGCGTTTTGCGCAGACAAATCGGGCGCTGAGGCGGGGTTTTGCCGCAAGTCGAGCGGCCACAGCTGCCACAGGTGGTCGGGCGTGGCACCGGCGGGCACGGGGGCCATACCGGCGGGGTTGAAGGGCACGGCGGCCAGGTCGAACACGGGCGCGCCCATGTCCACGCGCACGTGGCCGCTTTCGTCTTCGGTCAGCTCGATGACGCCGTTTTTCACCTGCACGCGCACGGTGCGCTTGTCGGTCAGGCCGTGGCTGCGCACGTAGCGCACGAAGCAGCGCGCGCCGTTGCCGCAGTGCTCGACCTCGCTGCCGTCGGCGCCGTTGTGGATGACGTATTCGAAGTCCACATCGGGCGTGGGCGCAGGGCGCACGGTAAGAATCTGGTCGGCACCGATGCCGAAGTGCCTGTCGCCCAGCCAGCGGTAATGCGCGGGCGTCAGCCCCAGCGGGCCGCGCGTTTCGTCCAGCACGACGAAGTCGTTGCCCGCGCCTTGCATCTTGGTGAAGCGGATGTGCATGCGGGAATTATCGCGCTGCGTTGGATGACGCAAGAGGGGCCGGGGCGCGCGCTCACTGCGCCAGCGCCCACACGCCGCCTTCGTGCGGGCGCACCTGCCCTTGCGTTTGCAGGCGAGCCAGGTGCTGGGCGATGGTGCGGGTTTCGGCGCAGCGGATCCAGGGCAGGCTGGCGGCGGGTGGGTAGAGAACGCCGCGCGCGGCCAGCTCGGCGCGGGTGTGAGGGCGCTCGCGCAGGTAGGCGAGGAGCTTGTCGTCGCGCTCGCCGATCCTGGCGGCAAAGGCATCCAGCGCGCGCTCGAACGCGGCGCGCTCGGTGAGCACGGCGCGGTGGTGCGAGGTGACCCACACGCGCGCATCCAGCTCGCGCACGCGCACCAGGCTTTGCTCGAAGGCGTCCAGATCGGACGTGGCGTCGCCGTAGTAGGGGCCGAAGCCCGTGAGGTCGATGTCGCCAATGAAGGCCACGCCTTCGCTTTCGACCACCAGCGCACAGTGCCCCGCCGTGTGGCCGGGTAGGTGGTGGGCACGGATGCAAACGCCGCCGCCCAGTTGCCACTGGGCGCCGTCGGCATAGGCGGTGGCGTCGGGGCGGCTCTGGTAATGGAAGTCGCGTTCGATCATGGGCCGCAGCGTGGCCAGCACATCGGGCGGATAGCCATAGTGCGCGGCCAGGCCGCTCCAGCTTTGCGCGGCGGCGAGATCGGCCTGGTGCACCTGCACGCGCGCATGCGGCACGCGGTGCAGGCCGGCCATGTGGTCTTCATGCACGTGGCCCAGGATGACCATATCCACGCCGTCGAAGGCCGCGCCGATGCGGTTGGCCACCAGCGGCGTGTCAAAGGCCACGCGCGTGTCGGCACCCTGCACGATGACCTGGTTGCCGTCGGGGTACTTGCCGGATTTGTCGCCCAGATGGATGTGGACGGGGCCGAGTTGCAAGGCGGTCATGCCGCGCGTCAGGCCCGAAAACCGATGCGGGTGTGGGTGCCGTCGCAATAGGGCTTGTTGGCCGAATGGCCGCAGCGGCACAGCCAGGCGTCGGTCACGCGGTTCACCGTGCGGCCGGTGCCGCTGACGATTTCCAGGTTGCCGGTGACGTGCAGCGGCCCGTCGGGTGTGGGCGCCACGTCCAGCGCGCCATTGCGCGCGGCCAGCGGCTCGGACGGCTGCGTGGCCGGCTCGCCCGTGGCCTGAAAACCGGCGCCGGCGTGGCTGCCGTCGCAGTACGGCTTTTGCCGCGAGGCGCCGCAGCGGCACAGCGTGGCACGCAGGCTGCCGCCGTCACCGGCCACCGTGAGCGCGGCATGAAAGGCGAGCGGGCCGTTCTCGCGCACGCGCAGGGTGTTGACTTCGGGCGCGTGCTCCATCGCCGCGCCATCGGGCTGGCGGCACTGGATGGCGCCAGAGGGGCAGTTGTGCGCCAGCTCCAGCGCTTCGCTGGCGCTGGCGCGCTCGGGGTGAATCCATTCGCCCTGCACGTTGGGCACGAACACGTCGGGCCGCCCCAGCACGCAGTTGCGCGCATGGATGCAGCGCTGGCTGTCGAACGCGATGGTGACGTCGGCCGAGTGAACCACTTCCTTGCTCATGGTGAATCTCCTGGCGTGGGGTTGGCGGCGGGGCGGCGGCGTGCCCGAGTGCATGGTGCAGGGCAAGCCGCGCGTCGGCCCGCCCGCACGGCCAGCCGGTTTACAACAACCGCGCCTTCTTGATGTCGGCCACGGTGGGCGTGCCGGCCAGTTGCATGACCATGGCCAGTTCCTTGTTCAGCAGCTGCAGCGCCGCCTGCGCGCCCTGCGCGCCGCCCAGCGCCAGGCCGTAGTACACCGGGCGGCCCAGGCCGACCACGTCGGCACCGCTGGCCAGCGCACGGAACACGTCCTGTCCGCGGCGGATGCCGCTGTCCAGAATGATGGGCACCTTGCCGTTCACGGCCTTGGCCACTTCGGGCAGCACGGTGAAGGTGGCGGGGCTGCCGTCGAGCTGACGTCCGCCGTGGTTGCTGATCTGGATGGCCGAGGCACCCGCGCTGATGGCTGTCAGCGCGTCGGCACCCTTGGACACACCCTTGACGACCACCGGCAGGCCCGATTCCTTGGCGACGAATTCGATGTCGCTCGGGCCGATGCGCTTGGCGAAGGCGGAGTTGAGCGCGTGGATGTCGCCGCCCGCGCTGGAGGTGAGGTTGCCGAACTGCAGCGGGAAGACGAACTTGTTGATGGCATCGGCTTCGCGGTTGCCGGTGGCGGTGGTGTCGGTGGTGACCACGATGGCCTGGTAGCCCGCCGCCTTGGCGCGCTGGATGAGCTGGCGGCTCACGCCCTGGTCCTGCATGAGGTAGAGCTGGAACCACTTGGGGCCATTGCTGGCGCGCGCGACCTGCTCCATCGACAGGGTGGAGACGGTGCTGAGGGTGAACAGCGAGCCGGCGTCTGCCGTTCCCTTGGCGCTGCCGGCTTCGGCCGTGGGGTGGGCCAGGCCCTGCCCGCCCATGGGGCAGACGATGACGGGCGAGGCCAGCACGGCACCCAGAATGGTGGTGCGCATGTCCACGGTGTCGCGACCAGTCAGCACGCGCGGCACGATCTGCCGGCGCGTGAAGGCGGTCTGGTTTTCCTTCAGCGTCCACTCATCGCCCGCGCCGCCGGCCACGTAGCCAAAGCCGCCTGCGGGCATCACCGCGCGGGCCTGCTCTTCGATGCGGATCAGGTCGTACAGCTCGGGCATGGCCGCAGGCGTCTTGAGCGCATAGCTGGCCGGGTAGCTGACGGTGGGCAAGTCCTGCGCCCAGGCGCTGCGCAAGGGCAGCAGGCTGCCCCAGGCGGCGGCGGCAGAGGTGGCGGCCGCCGCCCTCAGCAGGGCGCGGCGCGAGGCGATGGTGGCATGCGTCATGGTTTGTTCCTTTTCGATTTGACGGGAAAAGGCTGAGAACTCCGCACTGCTCCGGGCAGTACGCCCGACGCACCGCCATCTTGCCATCTCCGGTGTGAAGAATGTCACGGCCCTGCGCGGTCGGGGGTCTTGGTGCGTGTGCGGGTTTTCCGGCGAAGTGCGTGGCGCAGGTCTTCCCCCTCGCGCGCGGCACCCACCCACGCAGCCCTCAGGCCAGCGTCACCCGCGCAAACTTCCGCTTGCCGACCTGCACGACGTAGGTGCCCGCTGCCAGCTTCAGCCCCTTGTCGCTGACCACGCTCGAATCCACACGCACACCGCCGCCGTCGATCAGGCGGTTGGCCTCGCTGGTGGACGGGGCCAGGCCCGCCTGCTTGAGCACCAGGCCGATGCCCAGCGCGCCGCCATCGCCTAGCGTCAGCGCCACATCCGGAATGTCATCGGGCACGCCGCCCTTGCTGCGATTGGCGAAGTCGGCCTCGGCAGCAGCGGCGGCAGCGGCGGAATGAAAGCGCGCGGTGATCTCGCGCGCCAGCATGACCTTGGCGTCCTTCGGGTTGCGCCCGCCCTGCACTTCTTTTTGTAGCACCTCGATCTCGGCCATCGACTTGAACGACAGCAGCGTGTACCAGCGCCACATCAGCTCGTCGGAAATCGACAGCACCTTGGCAAACATGGTGTTGGCCTCTTCGGTGATGCCGATGTAGTTGCCCTTGGACTTGGACATCTTGTCCACGCCGTCCAGCCCCTCCAGCAGCGGCATGGTGAGCACGCACTGCGGCGGGTGCCCGTATTCCTGCTGCAAATGGCGGCCCATCAACAGGTTGAACTTCTGGTCGGTGCCGCCCAGCTCGATGTCGCTTTTCAGTGCCACCGAGTCGTAGCCTTGCAGCAGCGGATAGAGAAACTCGTGCAGGCTGATGGCGTTGCCCGCGTGAAAGCGGTCGTGGAAGTCGTTGCGCTCCATCATGCGCGCCACGGTGTACTTGGCCGCCAGCTGAATCAGCCCGCGCGTGCCCAGCGCGTCGCTCCACTCGCTGTTGTAGCGCAGCTCGGTCTTTTCGGGGTCAAGCACCTTGTAGGCCTGGGCGCGATAGGTTTCGGCGTTGGCGCGAATCTGCTCGGCCGTGAGCGGCGGGCGCGTGCTGTTGCGCCCGCTGGGGTCGCCAATCAGCGTGGTGAAGTCGCCAATCAGGAAGATCACCGTGTGCCCCAGATCCTGCAGCTGGCGCATCTTGTTCAGCACCACCGTGTGGCCCAGGTGAATGTCGGGTGCCGTGGGGTCCAGCCCCAGCTTGATGCGCAGCGGCACGCCCGTGGCCTGCGAGCGCGCCAGCTTCTGCTCCCAGTCAGGCAGAGGCAGCAGCTCGTCGCAGCCACGCAACGACACCGCCACTGCATCACGAACCTCGTCGGTGAGCGGGAACTTTTTCAGGTTTGTGTCAGACATATGTCGAGTTTGGTTGTAGGCAAGTGCCTACGCCGCTACAATCTTTGGCTTACGGCCCTGAATTTTACGAGGCCAGCTCTGCCAGAGCGTTTTGCCGGGCATCGCACCCGCCGTCTGTCGTGCGACTGCCGCGTCTTGAAAACCATCCCGGAACCTCCGCGCGTGAAGCAAGAACTGATCTCTACCGGCCTCGTCCTCGCTGACTTCATTCACCGCCACCCCAAACGCATCGCCGCCGCCATCGCCACCCTGCTCATGGGCGCTGGCGGCGCTGCCTTTGCCGTTGCGTCACTGGCCCCCGTCACCCCCGCCGAACCGCTGCGCCTAGTGTCCGAGCCGGTAGATGCGCCCCAGCTCGACGCGCAGGCCCTGGTGCTGGACACCCACTCTTTCACCCTCTACCGCAGCGAGCAGACCCGCGCCGCCGACACGCCCCAGGCCCTGCTGCACCGTCTGGGCCTGGTCGACCCCGCCGCCGCCGCCTTCCTGCGCAGCAACGAACTCACCCGCCAGGCGCTGTTTGGCCGCCGCACCGCCGGCCGCACCGTCACGGCCGAAGCCACCGAGCGCTTCGCCCTGCAAAGCCTGCGCACGCACTGGGTTGAAAAAGCCGGTGACGACCACTTCCAGCGCCTGGTGGTCGAAAAAGACGGCGACGGCTTTCGCGTGCGCGTGGAAACCGCCCCGCTCGTGGCCACCCAGCGCCTGGCCAGCGGCATCATCCGCACCTCGCTCTTTGCCGCTACCGACGAGGCCGACCTGCCCGACAGCGTGACCAAGCAGCTGACCGACATCTTCGAGTCCAACGTCGACTTCCACCGCGGCCTGCGCCGTGGCGACCGCTTCTCCGTGGTCTATGAAACGCTGGAAGCCGACGGCGAGCCCGTGCGCTCGGGCCGCATCCTGAGCGCCGAAGTGGTCAACCGCGGCCGCACGCACCAGGCGCTGTGGTTCCAGGAAAAAGACGCCCCCAAGGGGGCCTACTACGCCTTCGACGGCCAGAGCCTGCGCAAGGCCTACCTCATCTCGCCCATGGAAGTCTCGCGCATCACCAGCGGCTTCGGCATGCGCAACCACCCCGTCTACGGCTACAGCCGCGAGCACAAGGGCGTGGACTACGCCGCCCCCACCGGCACGCCCGTGCGCACCGTGGGCGATGGCGTGGTGAGCTTCGCCGGCGTGCAAGGCGGCTACGGCAACGTCATCTACATCCAGCACCGCAACAAGCGCGACACTACGGTATACGCCCACCTCTCGCGCATCGGCGTGAAAGCGGGCGACAACGTCATCCAGGGCGCCACCATCGGCGCCGTCGGCGCCACCGGCGTGGCCACCGGCCCGCACCTGCACTTCGAGTTCCGCACCGAGAACGAAGCGCTCGACCCCGCCGAAATCCTTGCCAATCAAACCGAGAACGTGCCCGTCTCGCCCGATGGCAGAGCCGCCTTCGCCGCCTTGGCCACCGACATGAAAACCCAGCTGGCCGCCGCCAGCCAGATCACCCAGGCCAGCTTCGAGTAAGGCGCAGGCAGAACGAAAAAATCCATATTTCATAGCTGCTCGCGCACGACATAAGCCAATATCAGATACTTTTATAGCTGAAAATGCCATATAACATACGCAAGCAGCTATGTTCTTATTGATTCACGGCTTCATCTGCCCATGAAAAAAGCGCCTTCAAGGCGCTTTTTCTTTTCATGCACACGGCCTTTAAAAGGACCGCGTGCTGGCCGCACTTACTCCGTCACCGAGAACGACGAACCGCAGCCGCAGGTGGTCTGGGCGTTGGGGTTCTTGATGACGAACTGCGCGCCCTGCAAGTCTTCCTTGTAGTCGATCTCCGCGCCCACCAGATACTGATAGCTCATGGCGTCGATCAAGAGCGACACGCCGTTTTTCGTCATCGTGGTGTCGTCTTCGTTGGAAATCTCGTCGAACGTGAAACCGTACTGAAAACCGGAGCACCCGCCGCCCTGCACGAACACGCGCAGCTTCAGATCGGGGTTGCCCTCTTCGGCGATCAAGTCGGCCACCTTGGCGGCGGCGCTGTCGGTGAAAACGATGGGGTCAGGCATCGCGGCCGGGGTCGCAATGGCTTCGGGCACGGCACTCATGGGGGAAACTCCTGCATTCGGTATCGGGAACAAGGCCCAATAGTCTATCAAAATAGTCGGTTTTTGTCCTGCGGCAGACCGGGTGGCGGCGCGTCCATGTCCAGCGTCGGCTCCACCGGCTCGGGCACCGCATCGACCGGCTCCAGCCGCTCATCGGCACGCCCGCTTTTGTGTGCCTGGCCCTGCGGCTCGGCGGGCGGCGGCGTCAGGCGTGGCTGCAGTTGCCCGGCGATCACTGCGCCTTGCTGCATCTCCAGCGCCTTGTATTGCACATCGCCCTGCACGCGCGCCTTGGCTTGCAGCTCCAGCAACTCGCGCGCCTGCACCGGCCCCACCACCTGCCCACCAATGACCACGTGGTCGGCGCTGATGGCCCCTTGCACATTGCCTGCCTCGCCAATCACCAGCACGCTGGGCTGGCCGCCCTCGGCCGTCACGTCGCCCAGCACCGTGCCGTCGATCTGCAAGCCGCCCTGAAACACGCAAGGCCCGTCCACGCGCATGCCCGCGCCAATGATGCTGCCAACCGATGGCTGTCGTTTGAGACCCAACATGGCTTGTTCTCCTGCTTTTTTGCAATGTTTTCTTTTACCACGCGACCATAAAAAAACCGTGCCGCCAAAGGCTGACACGGTTCTTCGCGACCCCGACCCCATTCGAGGCATGCGTGACTGGGGTTTCCCCAGGCGCTGCATGCGCCCCTTGGAGGGGAAGGCGCGCCAGCGCCTCGGGGTAGGTCCGTCTTATCGCTTGCTGAACTGCTTGCGACGGCGTGCGGAGTGCAGGCCGACCTTTTTGCGCTCGACCTCGCGCGCGTCGCGGGTCACGTAGCCAGCCGTGCTCAGCACGGGCTTGAGGTCGGCGTCGTAGTCGATCAGCGCACGGGTGATGCCGTGGCGCACCGCGCCGGCCTGGCCGGATTCGCCACCGCCGTGCACGTTGACCATCACGTCGAAGGTCTCGACGTTGTCGGTCAGCACCAGCGGCTGCTTGCAGATCATGATCGAGGTCTGGCGGCCGAAGAAGTCTTCGATGGCCTTGCCGTTCACCGTGATCTTGCCGGAGCCTTTTTTCAGAAACACGCGAGCGACGCTGGACTTGCGACGGCCGGTGCCATTGTTCCAATCACCAATCATTGCCGTGGCTCCTTAGATTTCCAGCGCCTTGGGCTGCTGCGCGGTGTGCGGATGCTCGCCGCCGCCGTAGACCTTCAGTTTCTTGATCATGGCGTAGCCCAGCGGGCCCTTGGGCAGCATGCCCTTGACGGCTTTTTCCAGCGCGCGGCCAGGGTGCTTGGCCTGCATGTCGCGGAAGTTGGTCTCGCGAATGCCGCCGGGGTAGCCGGTGTGGCGGTAATACTTCTTGTCGAGCTCTTTCGCGCCGGTGACGCGGAGCTTGGCGGCGTTGACGACGACGATGAAGTCGCCAGTATCGACGTGGGGCGTGTAAATGGCTTTGTGCTTGCCGCGCAGACGGAGGGCCACTTCGCTGGCGACCCGTCCGAGCACCTTGTCGGTGGCGTCAATCACAAACCACTCATGCGTCACGTCAGCGGGTTTGGCGCTGAAGGTTTTCATGGTTTTCCTTGGGGGAAAGTGGGTTTGGCAGGCCCTTTTCCACGGTCGGCGCTCCTCTTGAAACGGGAGCCTCTTAGGTGGTCTTGCGCTTTGGGGTAGCCAAAGCGCCTTTGCCGCGGGGCCAGAAAATCGCTGCAAAGCCCGCCATTCTAACCTGCCCCAGCGCTTGGCGGCAAGGCGGCCTCAGCTGCTGGCTGGCGCGGCGGGATGGTCCGGGTGCCAGGACAGCTGGCGACGCACCCGTTCGCGCTCAAAGGCGCGCGCCATCGCCACGGCAAAGGGATCGTGCGAGCGGGCCCTGGGCAGCCATTTGTCGAGCAACAAGCGCAGCTCCTCGTCGGAGCAAGGGGGTACTTGCAATTCCATGGACACAGGTGCGATGAAAAACGATAGTACTGAATTATTATTTTTCGCAGCCCGCGCGCCATCCCTTGTTCAAGGGATGGCCGCATCGCGGCTACCATCGCGGCCATGTTCAGTTATCGCCACGCCTTTCATGCCGGCAACCACGCCGATGTGCTCAAGCACATCACTTTGCTGGCCACGCTGCGCCACCTGATGAAAAAGGACACGCCTTTGACCCTGGTGGACACGCACGCGGGCGCGGGGCTGTACCGGCTGGACGCCGCCGCCGCCCACACATCCGGTGAAGCCGAGGCGGGCATTGCCCGGCTGCGCCCGCTGCTGGGCGCTGAGGGCACGCCGCCCGCGCTGGCCGACTACCTGGCCGTGCTGGCCCGCTTCAATCCCGGCGCGCCCGAGGGCGGCGCATGGCGCGTCTACCCCGGCTCGCCCTTGCTGATGCACGCGCTCATGAACGAGCCCGCGCGTGAGGCCGTGCATGACCGCCTGAAGCTGTTCGAGCTGCACCCCACCGACGCGCAGGCGCTGCACGCGCACATCAGCCAGCTGGACGCAGGCCGCCGCGTGAGCATGTCGCACGAAGATGGCTTCACGGGCCTGAAGGCCCTGCTGCCGCCGCCCGCCAGCGGCAGCGGCTCGCGCCGGGCGCTGGTGCTGATGGACCCGAGCTATGAAATCAAGACCGATTACGCCAAGGTGGCCGCCAGCGTGCAGGACGGCCTGAAACGCTTTGCCACCGGCACCTATCTGGTCTGGTATCCCGTCATTCCCCGCCCCGAGGCGCACGAGCTGCCGCGCCGCCTGAAGACCCTGGCCACCCAGGCCGGGCGCGCCTGGCTGCACGCCACGCTGCACGTCGGCGCGGCCAGTGAAGGCGAAGGCGGCCTGTCGGCCAGCGGCATGTTCGCCATCAACCCGCCACACACCCTGAAAAGCGCGCTGGACGCCGCCCTGCCCCGCGTGCTGCAAGCCCTGGGCGACGGGCGCGGGCGCGGGCGCGG
>JAUNTQ010000212.1 GCA_030538605.1 Pseudomonadota bacterium | reverse complement strand
GCGCCGATCAGCCGGTCGATGGCCGCGGCGCGCGTGTCGGCGTACACGATGAGCTTGCCCAGCATGGCGTCGTAATAGGGCGTGACCTCGCTGCCCGCTTCCAGCGCGTGGTCAAAACGCAGCGGCGCGACCTCAAAAGCGGCAGCAGGCGGCGCACCGAAGTGCAGCACGCGGCCCGTGTGCGGGGTGAACTGCTCGTCCTCGGCGCACAGGCGCACTTCGATGGCGTGGCCCTTGCGCTGCACCTGGCTTTGCGCCAGCGGCAGCGGCTCGCCACGCGCCACGCGGATCTGCCACTCGACCAGATCAAGGCCCGTCAGCGCCTCGGTCACCGGGTGCTCGACTTGCAGGCGGGTGTTCATCTCCATCAAGAAGAACTGACTGCCCTCCAGCAAAAACTCCACCGTGCCCGCGCCCACATAGCCCGCCGCGCGCGCCAGCGCCACGGCGCACTGGCCCATGCGCTCGCGCAGGGCTGCGTCCACGGCGGGGCTGGGCGCTTCTTCGATGATCTTCTGGTGCCGCCGCTGCACCGAGCAGTCGCGCTCGCCCAGGTGAATGACCTGGCCGTGCGCGTCGGCGAACACCTGCACCTCGACGTGGCGGGGCGTGAGCAGCGCGCGCTCGATCAGCAAGTCGCCGTTGCCAAAGCCCGCCAGCGCTTCAGAGCGCGCGCTGGCCAGCGCAGCGGGCAATGTCGCCGCATCGTGTACCAGCCGCATGCCGCGCCCGCCGCCACCGGCCACGGCCTTGACCATGACCGGGTAGCCGATGCGCGCGGCTTCTTGCGCAAAGCGCGCGTCGCGCTGGTCGTCGCCCGCGTAGCCGGGCAGGCAGGGCACGCCGTGCGCGGCGGCCAACGCCTTGGCCGCCGCCTTGCTGCCCAGCGCGCGGATGGCGGCGGGCGGCGGGCCGATCCACACCAGGCCCGCGTCCTGCACGGCCTGGGCGAAGGCGGCGTCTTCGCTCAGGAAGCCATAGCCGGGGTGTACCGCGTCGGCGCCGGTGGCGCGCGCGGCGTGCAGCAGGCGATCGACCCGCAGATAACTCTCGGCCGAGGTGCGCCCGCCCAGCGCGAAGGCCAGCGTGGCCTCGCGCACGTGCAGCGCTTGCGCGTCGGGCTCTGCATACACGGCCACGGTCTCGATGCCCATGCGCTGCGCGGTGGCGATGACGCGGCGGGCGATCTCGCCCCGGTTGGCGATCAGGATGCGCTTCATGCCGCACCCCCTTCAGCTGGCACCCACGGCGCGGGTTGGCGCGCGGCAAACGCCTTCAGCCCCTGCGGCGCTTCCGATCCGCGCAGGCTGCGCGCGAAGGCTTGGGCGGCGGTGTTCAGCACGCTGTCCAGCGGCGCGTCCAGCAAGGCCAGCAATTGCTTGGTTTCGGCCGCTGCCGCAGGCGCCGCCTGCGCAAAGCGCTTCAATTGTTGAAGCAAATCGGTATCGAAATCATCCGACGCCACGGCATTGACCAGCCCCGCCGCGCGCGCCTGCTCGGCACCCCAGCGCGCACCACTCAGCAGCCAGTCGCGCGCCCGCGCCGCGCCCAGGCGCCGCACCACGAAGGGCGCGATCTGCGCGGGCACGATGCCCAGCGTGACCTCGGGCGTGGCGAACTGCGCATCGGGTGCGGCCAGCACGTGGTCGGCGCAGCACACCAGCCCCACGCCGCCGCCCATGGCGGCGCCCTGCACGGCCACGATCAGCACCTGCGGCAGGGCGCACAGCGCTTGCAGCAGCTGGCCGTAGGTGCGGTTCATGGCCACCAGCGGATCGCTGCCGCTCGTATGCGGCTGGCCGATGGCGCTGGCGAAGTGGCCCAGGCTGCCGCCCGCGCAAAAGTGCCCGCCCGCGCCGCGCAGCACCACCACGCGCAGCGCGGCGTCGGCACTCGCGCGCTGGCAGGCGGCACCAAGCGCGGCCACCATCTCGTCGGTCAGCGCGTTGCGCGTGGCGGGCGCGTTCAGCGTCCAGGTCTCGGCAAAGCCCGGCCCCAGGGGCGTGCGTTCGATCAGCAGAACTGCATTCATCTCTCAACGCTCCAGCGCAATACAACAACCATCCGGGGCTGCGCAGCAAGCCCCAAAAAAGGGCCGCGGAGCAGGCCACTTGGGAACGCCGTGCGCGGGGTTTCCCCGCGCGCCAGCGTTGTCCCCCTCAGGGGGAAGACGCCGCAGGCGGCTCAGGGGGAGCGTCATCTCATGCCCATGGTCTTGGCGATGATGCCCAGCATCACTTCGTCTGCGCCGCCGCCGATCGAGCCCAGACGCCCATCGCGGTACAGGCGCGAGATGCGGTTGTCCCAGGTGTAGCCCATGCCGCCCCAGAACTGCAAACAGGTGTCGGCCACTTCGCGCGTCAGGCGCCCGGCTTTGAGCTTGGCCATGCTGGCCAGTTGCAGCACGTCTTGGCCGCCCACGTACAGCTCGCCCGCGCGCCAGGTCAGCGCGCGCAGCGCC
>JAUNTQ010000211.1 GCA_030538605.1 Pseudomonadota bacterium | reverse complement strand
CGCGGCAAGCAGCGCAGCGTGCACAACACCTATTTCACGCTGCCGGTGCTGATCGCCATGCTCAGCAACCACTACAGCTTCGTCTACAGCCATCCGCAGCGCTGGCTGGTGCTGTTCGGGCTGATGCTGGCGGGCGCGCTGATCCGCCAGTTCTTCGTGCAGCGCCACGGCTGGCACCACGGGCGCGCGGCCAACCCCTGGCCTTATGCGGCAGCGGGTGTGCTGCTGCTGCTGGCGCTGATCGTGTGGATGCGCCCCGCGCCCAGCGCCCCTGCCGCTGCGCCTGCCGTGGTGGACTACGCCATGCTCCAGCCCGTGATCGAGCAGCGCTGCGTGTCGTGCCACGGCGCGGCCGTGCAGATGAAGAACCTGCGGCTCGACACCCAGGCCGATGTGGAGCAGCACGCGCAGCAGATTTACCAGCAGGTGGTGCTCACGCGCGTGATGCCGCTGTCCAACAGCACGCAGATGACCGAAGCCGAGCGGGCGCTGCTGGCGCGCTGGTTCGAAGCGCGCCGCCCATGAGGGCACGTCTCTCGGGGTAAAATGCCGGGTTTCGCAGCGCCTGGTGCGCTGCATGCACGAACAGACAGCAAGCGCGTGAAAGGCAGCGTCGGCCATGACACCGCGAACCCGCACATCCGCCAAGGCTTATTGAGCAAAAAGAGGCGCAGGCCCGCGCACTTCTTGCGCGAGCAGCTATTTGTTTTTTCAGGGTTCACACCCAGACAAGCGCGGGCCTGCCGCGCTTTCTTGTTTGTACGACTTGCGCGAGAAGGCATGTGCCCCTGGCATTTCAAGGTGTCCACGGGAGGCATTCAGGCTGGATGGCGCAAGTCCTCGTATGTTGATTAAAGGAAATCCTCCCATGACGGAAACGGCTCAAAAAGTGCAACCTGCCGTGCGCGTGAAGCTGCCCGATGGCTCCACCCGCGAATTTGCCGGCCCGGTCACGATCGCCCAGGTGGCCGAATCCATCGGCGCGGGCCTGGCCAAGGCTGCGCTGGGCGGCAAGGTGGACGGCAAACTGGTGGACACCAGCTTTGTCATCGACCACGACACGCCGCTGTCCATCGTCACCGCCAAGGACGCCGAAGGGCTGGAGATGATCCGCCACTCCACCGCCCACCTGCTGGCCTATGCGGTGAAAGAGCTGTTCCCCGACGCACAAGTCACCATCGGCCCGGTCATCGAAAACGGCTTTTATTACGACTTTTCATACAAGCGCCCCTTCACGCCCGACGACCTGGCCGCCATCGAGAAAAAGATGCAGGAGCTGGCCGCCAAGGACGAGCCGGTGCAGCGCCGCGTGCTGCCGCGCGATGAGGCGGTTGAATACTTCAAGGGCCTGGGCGAGGCCTACAAGGCTGAGCTGATCGCCAGCATCCCCAGCAACGAAGACGTGTCGCTCTACCGCGAAGGCGTGTTTGAAGACCTGTGCCGCGGCCCGCACGTGCCCAGCACCGGCAAGCTCAAGCACTTCAAGCTGATGAAGGTAGCTGGCGCCTACTGGCGGGGCGACCACCGCAACGAGATGCTCCAGCGCATCTACGGCACGGCCTGGGCCAGCAAGGACGAGCTGCAGAACCACCTGCACATGCTGGAAGAAGCCGAAAAGCGCGACCACCGCAAGCTGGGGCGCGAGCTGGATCTGTTCCACATCGACGAGCATTCGCCCGGCACCGTGTTCTGGCACCCCAAGGGCTGGGCGCTGTGGCAGGAGGTGGAGCAGTACATGCGCCGCGTGTACCGCGACAACGGCTACCAGGAGGTCAAAGGCCCGCAGATTCTCGACAAGACGCTGTGGGAGAAAACCGGCCACTGGGACAAATACCGCGACCACATGTTCGTCACGGAGAGCGAAAAGCGCGACTACGCGCTCAAGCCGATGAACTGCCCGGGCCACATCATCATCTTCAAGCAGGGCGTGAAAAGCTATCGCGACCTGCCGCTGCGCTATGGCGAATTCGGCGCCTGCCACCGCAACGAACCCACGGGCGGCCTGCACGGCATCATGCGCGTGCGCGCCTTCACGCAGGATGACGGGCACATCTTCTGCACCGAAGACCAGATCCTGCCCGAATGCACGGCCTACACGGCGCTTTTGCAGAAGGTCTACCAGGACTTTGGCTTCACCGACATCATCTACAAGGTCGCCACGCGGCCCGAGCAGCGCATCGGCAGCGACGAGATCTGGGACAAGGCCGAACACGCGCTGATGGAAAGCCTGCGTGCCTCGGGCTGCCAGTTCGAGATCGCGCCCGGCGACGGCGCGTTTTACGGCCCCAAGATCGAATACACGCTGAAAGACGCCATTGGCCGCCAATGGCAGTGCGGCACCATGCAGGTCGACTTCTCGATGGCCGAGCGGCTGGACGCCGAATACGTCGGCGAAGACGGCGCGCGCCACCGCCCCGTCATGCTGCACCGCGCCATCGTCGGCAGCCTGGAGCGCTTCATCGGCATCCT
>JAUNTQ010000210.1 GCA_030538605.1 Pseudomonadota bacterium | reverse complement strand
ACCCCTCTGGCCGTGCCGAGAAGCGCAGGGCGTGGGGCGGGCATCGGCAGCGCAGCATGCCGATGCTTCGTGCTCTGACTCGCTGCGGTTGTTTGAGCGGAGAGAACGCAGTGAACGAAGCGAGTTCCGCAGCGCCGTCACACGACCGAGCATCGCAGGCTGCCCGTAGCGCAGCGAAGGGACACGGCCAGTGGGGCCGCCTTTTCTTTGGTTACTTTCTTCTGGCGGCGTGTATGGACCGGCCAGCGACACTTCCAGCACCCCAACGCACAAGAACACACGCCAGCACTGGCGGAATCCCTTCGGGGTTGCGCCCTACGGGAGAGCAAGCCGCACGCAGCGGCAAGCTCAAGCCTGGGCGCGCGTGGCTTCGTCGAGCACGTAGTTCTGCGGGCCGCGCACGGCGATCTTGAGCGCGCCCAGGCGGTTGCCCAGCGCGGCACAGCGCGGCAAGGCCCAGCCCTGCTCCAGCCCGAACAGCAGCGCGCCGCGCCAGGCGTCGCCGCAGCCAGTGGGGTCAACCACTTCGGCGGGCGACACGGGCGGCACATGGGTTTTGACGCCCCCTTCCCACACCTCGCAGCCCTCGCCGCCCAGGGTGACGATGAGGCCGCGCACGCGCTCGGACAGCGCTGGCAGCGTCACGCCCATGCGTTCGCACAGCATGCGGCCTTCGTAATCGTTCACCGTCACCCAGTCGGCCATTTCGACGAAGTGCGCCAGCTCGGGGCCGTCGAACATGGGCAGGCCCTGGCCGGGGTCGAACACGAAGGGGATGCCGGCGGCGTGCAGCTGCTCGGCGTGCTGCAGCATGGCGTCGCGCCCGTCGGGCGCGATGATGCCCAGGCGAATGTCGGGCCGCGAGGCGATGCGCGTCAGGTGCGCCTGCTGCATGGCGCCGGGGTGAAAGGCGGTGATCTGGTTGTTGTCGCGGTCGGTCATGATCATGGCCTGTGCGGTGTAGGTGCCGGCTTCGCGCCGCACGAACTCGGTGCTGATGCCCAGCGTGCGCAGGCGTTCGAGGTAGTCGTCGCCGTCGTTGCCCACGGCGGCCATGGGCAGGGGCGTGCCGCCCAGCTGGCGCATGGCGTAGGCGATGTTGCCGGCGCAGCCGCCAAAGTCGCGCCGCAGGCTGGGCACGAGAAAAGACACGTTGAGGATGTGCAGCTGCTCGGGCAGGATTTGCTGGGCGAAGCGGCCCTCGAAGTCCATGATGGTGTCAAACGCGAGCGAGCCGCAGATCAGGGTGGCCATGTGTGTTGTCCAGGTGTGTGCTGTGAAAGAAGTGGTCAGCGTGTGGGCGATGGCCGCGCAGCCATCGCCCACACGCGCTCAGGGATAGAAGGCCGTGAGCCGGTAGCCGACGATGGCCTGGGGGTTGCCCACCCCGCGCAGGGTGAGCGCGTTGGTGCCACTGAACTCGCCGCGTGCGGCCAGCGCCGCTGGCGCGCCCACGTCGGCGGGCCCGAGCACGCGGCGCACCACGGCCTGATCGGTCACGTCGGTGAGGGTCAGCTCCAGCGCGGGCGTGGCCACGGGCAGGCTGGCGTGGTTGCGCAGCGTGACGCTGAAGGCGAAGGTGGTTTCACCCGTGCGCTGAAAGGCCGAGCTGTCGATCACCACGGCGTCGAGCCGCCGATACGGTGCAAGCTGGCAACCGAGCGGCTTGCACAGCGCTTGCAGCGCGGGTGCCAGCTGGGGGTGGCGCGCCGCGAGCCAGTCGCGCTGGCCCACGACCCATTGCAGTGCCAGGCCCAGCGCCAGCCCCACCAGCGCCAGCCAGAGCACGACACGCACGGGCCGCGAGGCCCAGAAGGCGCGGCGGCGCGCAGCGGCGACGAACGAGGGGGCTGGCTGCCGGCGCGCTGTCGGCAGGGGCGCGGCAGCGCCATCGTCCAGCCCGCCCATGTCGCGGCCCATGTCGCTGAGCACGAAGTCGACCGGCGCACTGACGCGCGGGCGCGCATCAGGCACAGGCACTGGCTGCACGGGCGGGTGGACGGCGGTGCTGCCCTCGGCGGGCGATGGCGTGCTGCCCGTGTTCGCGCCACTGCCGGGCGGTGCCTCGGACGCCGCGCCTTCGCCCTGCGGCGGGCCCGCACGGCGGCGGCGAAACCGCTCGCGCGCCGAGGCTGGCGGTGAAGACGGAGGCTCGGCATCGCTGGCGGGCGCGGGTGGCTCGGGTGCCGGGACGCTTGCCGGGGGCGCGGCGGGCACGGGCACGGGTGCAGCAGGCGTGGGCGCAGCAGAAGCACCCTCGGTATCGCCGCCCGCTTGCGCCTTGCCTGCCTGGCTGGCGCGTGCAGCAGCGTCTTGCCGCGCGGCCCAGTTGGCCCGCACTTCACGCCACTGCTGCAGCTCGGACGTCGTCCACGCCACGCTGGCGGATGGCGTCCGCTCGCCGCGCGCCGACGGACCCAGCGATGGGGCTGCATAGGGAATGCGCAAGGCCACCTCGTCCAGCGCAGGCGGCGGCACCACGGGTGGCGGCGGCGGCGGTGGCGGTGGCGGTGGCG